>NZ_JASATR010000003.1:0-350278 GCF_038440395.1 Aeromonas sp. OTU364 | reverse complement strand
TGCTCCACCCCGCGTCCGAATTGTGTGTCCGTTGCCGGACCTTGCCCGCAAGTTGCCGAGCAGTGGCAGCTTGCGTCTTCGTCTCACCGCTGCGCTACAAGACCGAGCCATGAGAACAAATAGTTGGTTGCGGGGGCCAGATTTGAACTGACGACCTTCGGGTTATGAGCCCGACGAGCTACCGAGCTGCTCCACCCCGCGTCCGTATTTTTTCCGAAGTGGCCGAGCAGTAGCCAGTTCGAATCGTCTTCATCAGCTGTCACCCTCTGGGTGTTGTCGATGTCGACACTCAGATGGTTGCGGGGGCCGGATTTGAACCGACGACCTTCGGGTTATGAGCCCGACGAGCTACCGAGCTGCTCCACCCCGCGTCTGAGGGGGCCAATAATAGGCTCCAACGCTGAGATTGCAAGTAATTATCCTAAAAAAAGTTTATCCGGGGATTAAACCATCACATCCTGCGTTCTTTTACAACAAACCGTAGTTTTTTCAGTCAACTAGGTGCTTCCCTTGCCGCTCACTGCCCTCGCCTGCCAAGGTGGAGCTACCGGCTCCGGCGTGCCATTCCCCTCTCTATATATGAAAAAGCCCGCGTCTATACAGGCGCGGGCTTGCTCCCAGACTTGCCACTGTGCGACTCAGGCCAGCTGGTGCAGCACGCTGGTCGCCGCTATCTGGGCGATGATGAGACCGCACAGGGTCACGGAGAGCACCACGGGGGCCGTCTCCTGCTGCCGGTAGACAGGACTGAACCAGAGCAGCAGGGCGGCGATGAGCAAGCCCGCCTGGGTCAGCACCCCGGGGAGCAGGGCATCCAGCCCGGCGCCATTGTCCTGCCCGCTCACCAGCACCGCCAGCCAGATCAGGCTCAGCATGGCGGCCAGCAGCCCCGCCAGCGGCAGCAGCAGATTGAATGCCTGCAGGCGGTGGCGGGCACGCAGCAGCATCAGGTGGGCGAAGGCCGAGCCCAGCAGCACCATCTGCAGCACACCGTTCAGCCAGCCCTGGATCTGCAGCAGGCCCAGGCCATAGAGGGCGAGCGGCATGGCGGGCAGCCACAGCAGAGTGGCGGGAATGGCGCGCTTGCCCTCGAGGCGCGACTGGGCCAGGGAGAGCCCTATCCCCAGGATCAGGGCGGTGCCCCCGCACCAGGGAAGCCAGCCGGTCACCCCGGCTTCGATCCCCAGCATCAGGGAGAGGCCGGTGATCACCCAGATGGAGAAGAGCTGGTTGGTGATCCGCGAGCGCTGGCCCGGGCAGAGATCCCCGCGCCACAAGACGATCCCGAGCGCGATCAGGGCCCCCAGGGCCATCAGGCCGGTCAGGGAAAAGAGCCAAAAAGGAAGTTGGACGAACATAGGGTCTCCGGCAGCAAACAGAGGACAGGGCCAAGGGGCCCCGGCAACAAAAAACAAGGGGCGAGTATACCCAAACCCGCCCCCATCCCCAACGCCTGCGAGACTAGCTCTGGCCGCGAGCCAGGGCGACCACCCGCGAGAACATCTGCTTGAGCATGGGAGGAATGTGTTCGCTGCCAAGGCGCTCCGCCTCCTCCACCACGGCCAGGGCCAGGCCGGGCTTGCTGCGGTGATGGATGGCCTTGGCGATGATGCGCCCGGCGTTGAGGGTGGAGCGCCCCCCGACCCCGGCCTCGCGCCTGAACACCGCCTCGAATCCGTTCTGGTAGAGGTAGTGCTCTATGTCCGCCGAGGGCAGCTGGGTGATCCTGTCCCGCTCCCGCTCCCCCTTGAGCAGGGAGCGGGCGGAGCTCGCGTACTTGGCGCCCGCCTCGTCGCCGTCGGTGAGCAGGTGCCACTCTATGCCAAAATCCCGGGCCACCTTGATGAGGGGGGCCTGACCGCACTGGGCGAACTCGATGATGCGCACCCCTTCCGCCCGCAAGCTGTAACCGCAGATCTGGGCGAGCTCGGAGAGCAGCCAGATCTCTGTCTCCCCCTCCACCAGCAACCAGCAGCGGGCAAACATCGACATGGGCCTGTTGATCCGCACGTGGAAGGCAATTTTGCGCAAGTCGTCGCTGCTGTAACGCTCCCCCCCCAACTGGTGGCAGAGGATGTCATGCTGGCGGCGCACCAGGCGGCGCACCTGATTGAGCGGCAGGGAAGAGAGCAGATCCCCCGAGTTGGTGGTGAGCAGCTTCTGGCCGGGCAACTGTTCGAGCAGGCCCCAGGCCAGCGCCAGCATGGTGGGGTGCAGGCGGCTCTCGGGATCTTCCAGCATCAGTATGGGCCTGGCCCCCTCCTCCAGCTCGCGGTTGCCGCGGGCATGGAGCAGCATGGCGGCCATGCCTGCCATGGCCAGTTGCAGGGCCCGGTTGTCCGCATTGCGCAGCAGCACCTGCAAGTTGCCGGGGTTGCGCAGGGTCATGGGGCGATTGACGATCTCCCGCTGGCTGCGGGGCTTGTGCTTGATGGGGGCCAGGGCGCTGAAGTAGTGCTCCATCAACTGCTGCACCGCCTGCAGCGCCTCTTTCAGCTCGGGTTCGCCGATGCGCTGGGGCTCGTCGGTCAGCTTGCCGGCGAGCTCCCCGAGCCGCTGCTCGGAGAGATCGTCCCAGGGCAGCCGCTCTATGCCGTCCCGGGCGGTACGGGCATCCCTCAGCCGGAATACGGGGTTCATGGTGATGAGCAGGCGCACCAGCTCCTCATTGTTGTCGATGGTCAGGCTCTTGCCGATGCCGTCGAGAAAGTCATGGGTGCTCTGCACGCTGCCATCGTCCAGCAGCTCGGCGCTGGCGCGATAGTGAATACGGTGGAACTTGTCCCTGTGGGGGATCCAGGCCGCGCCAAGGCGCGCCAATCGGCGGGAGTGCTGACACATCTGGGGACGGTACTCGCTGAAGGTGAGCACCAGTTGCAGGGTGCGCGACGGGCTCAGCTCGGGATCTTCGGGCTGATGGAAATCATCGCGACTGAATTGATAGGGTTCGGCATCCCCCAGCAGGCACCAGAGTGCACGCAGCAGGCTGGACTTGCCCCAGGCATTCTCACCGATGAGCACCGTGGTGTGATCCAGCCCGAGCGAGAGCCGATTTATCCCGCGAAAACCTTTGACTTCAATGCGTTCCAGAAACATGCGGCCATATCCAGTCCATCCTGATGGCGCAATAGTGGCAAAGTTGCCGGAAAAATCCTATCGGGTCTTGGGGTTTTCAGCGGGAACTGTGAGGCACTACGGGTTCGGGAGGGGTGGGCAGGCAGGCGCGATCCTGAGGGGCATTCCAGTGGCTGAACCAGAGGTGGCGGGTGCGGGTCTGACGTTTGCGATGATTCAATGGGCATTCCTTTTTATGGGTAAGTGGTAGAGGGTACACCTCTTTTACCCAGAGTCTCAGCGTTATCTGTGACAGGAGAATGACAATTGGGCCCGCCACTGCCCCGGGCTCAGGCCGAAGGCCTCCCGAAAGCGATTGCCAAAATGGGCCTGGGAGGAGAAGCCGCACTGGGCGGCGATGCTGGCCAGGGGATCGCTTCCCGCCAGCAACTGCTTGGCCCGCTGGAGCCTGAGCCCCTGCAGGTAACGGTGGGGCGGGCAACCCAGGCTCTGGCCGAACATGCGGGCGAAGTGATATTCGCTCAGACCCGCCTCCCGGGCGAGCTCGCTCAAGGTGACGGGCTCGGCCAGGTGGGCCAGCAGATACTCCTGCACCCGCCGGATCACCGCGGGGGCCAGGCCGCCCCGCACCTCGGGGAGCCCAGGCGCCTCCCGGGTATGGTGGCGATAGGCATGGAGCATCAGCATCCAGGCGCCGTGGGAGAGCGCCATGCGATCGACCCCGTGCTGCCAGTCCAGCTTCATCAGCTGTGCCTGCACCAGGGCCGCGGCCTGGGGATCCTCGATGAAGGTCTTGTCCTGCAACACCAGGTGCCGCCCCTCCTTGTCGCACACCTGTTCGGCAATGCGGCAGAGGTGCTCAGGGGTGAAGTAGAGGTGGAAGAAGCGAAACTCCTCGCGCACCAGCCATTCGGATCTGTGGTGATCCGGCATGATGCACACCTTGCCGGTGCCGCCGTGGCCGCCGGGACCGTCGAGGCGCTCGGTCTGCTCGCCCCCTTGCAGATAGACGCTGATGGTGTGGTGACCCGGCTTGTGGTAGCGGGTCTGATCGTAGCGGTTGCGCCAGCTGGCCACCCCGAGCCCGGGCTCCAGCCAGCAGGAGTCCTCCAGCCGCGCCCCCGTGCTGACCAGGGCATCGAACACCCCCGCCTGTCGTCTCTGCTGCACCTGTCTGCCTCATCCTTGTTCCCGTGCCGTCATCTTATCGCGGCTGCTCGCCAAGCGCTGCTGCCGGCCACAAAAAACCGCAAGATGGTGCAAGCCAGGGTGGGCCATCAGGCCCATGCTGATCCCCATGTCACTCCCCTTTCATCGGATCCGCTTATGAATCTCCTGCTGTATGTTTCCACCGTCCTCATCTGGGGCAGTACCTGGATCGCCATCGCCTGGCAGCTCGGCCCCATTCCCATCGAGGTCTCTGTGCTCTATCGCTTCGCCCTGGCGGCGCTGGCGCTCTTTGCCCTGCTCACGTTAAGCGGCAAGTTCCCGCGCCTGCCCTGGGCGGGCCAGCGTTATGCGGCCCTGCTCGGCGCCCTGCTCTTCTCCACCAACTTTCTCTGCTTCTACCACGCCACCCTCTATATACCGAGCGGCCTGTCGGCGGTGATCTTCGCCAGCGCCAGCATCTTCAACGGCCTCAACCTCTGGCTGTTCGAGGGCAAGCGCCCGGGCCTGCGCTGGTTGCAGGGGTCGCTGCTGGGGCTCATGGGCACACTGCTGCTGTTCTGGCCCGTGCTGGCGGATGCGCAACTGGGTGCAAACGGCTGGAAAGGGCTGCTATTCGCCTGCGGCGGCACCCTCTGCTTCTCCCTCGGGAACCTTGTCTCTGCCCGTGGCCAGCGCCAGGGCTATCAGGTGTTGCAGATGGTGCCCTGGGGCATGGTGTACGGGGTGGCGCTGCTGCTGGGCTGGGTCATGGTGCTCGGTCAGTCCCTGACCCTGCCGACCGAGCCCCGCTACCTCGCGGCCATGGTCTATCTGGCCATCTTCGGCTCCGTCATCGCCTTCACCGCCTACCTCACCCTGGTGGGGCGCATCGGCGCCAGCAAGGCCGCCTATGCCACCGTGCTGTTTCCCCTGGTGGCGCTGAGCCTCTCCACCCTCTATGAGGGCTTCGTCTGGCAGACGGTCTCCATCGTCGGTGTGGTGGTGAGCCTGGTCGGCAACCTGGTGATCTTCGCCCCGCCCGTCAGGGCGTGGCGCTGGCCGTTATCGAGGGCTACAAACGGTACTTGCCCCTGATGCCGGCAGCCCCTAAGGTAAGCCCTCCCAACAGCGGTTGAACGGAGGAAGCATGTTACTGGAAGGGCTGGAGACACTCTGCCTGCTGGCGAGCGAGGGCACCATGGCCAAGGTCGCGAGCCGCCTCTATATCAGCCAGTCGGCGGTGAGCAAGCGCATCACCCAGCTGGAGCAGCGCCTTGGCAAGCGGCTCATCGAGCCGGATGGCCGCCAGACTCGCCTCACCCCCCAGGCCCGGGAGCTGCTCGCCCGGGTGGCCCCGAGCCTGGCCGAGATGAAGGGGGTGCTGGCGGACAGCCAGACCCTCACCGACCAGACCCCCCTGCCCGTCGCCTGCTCAGAGACCCTGCTGGCGGGCTACCTTGCCCGCTTCATGCACGACTACCTTGGCCGGGATCCCCACCTGGCCCTCTCCACTCACCACACCCCGGTGATCCTGACGCGGGTGCGCGGTGGCGATGCCCTGCTCGGCATCTGCGCCGGCCGTCTGCCTCCCGGCCACGGCCTGTGCGCCGAGCTGCTGCTGGAGGAGCCCTTCTATCTGGTGGGGGACGATCAGGAGGAGGCGGCGCAGCCGGATCACAGAGGCGCCTCGCCAGACGGGGCGAGTGGCAAGCCGTTGACGCAAAGAGATTCGGGTGAGGAAACCCGGGTGCAGGAGACGCTGTGCAAGATCCTGACCATGGATCTGGAGAACCCCTCCAATCGCTATCTGCGGGATCCCCTGGCCGCGCTCGGGCTGGTGCCGGCCATGGAGCTCGACTCCTACCTGGCGCTGATCGAGCTGGCCAAGGCGGGCATAGGCCCAGTGCTGCTGCCGGCCGGTCTGCTGGCCCTGGTGGGGGATCAGGGGAAACGGGCGCGCGCCCTGCCGGGGCTGGCGCGCCCGCTGCACCTGGTCTATCGGCCGAGCAGCCTCAAGCGGCTGCGGATCCAGCGACTGGTCGAGGAGATCCGGGCCCACTTCGCCCGGGTAAGCCAAGGCCAGCGCTGACTCAGACCAGCCAGCTGAACAGCTCGGGGTACTGACTCCACACCAGCTTGGCGGACATCAGCAGGGAGACGGTCACCAGCAGCGGCTTGATGAGCTTGACCCCCTTGATCAACACCAGCTTGGAGCCGAAGCGGGCCCCGATGAACTGACCCAGCGCCATGCACAGGCCCACGCTCCACACCACCTTGCCGCCGAGGGCGAAGAACAGCAGGGAGGCGATGTTGGAGGTGAAGTTGAGCAGCTTGGTGTGGGCCGTGGCCCGCGCCATGCCAAAGCCCGCCAGGGCCACGAAGCCGATGGCAAAGAAGGAGCCTGTGCCTGGGCCGAAGAAGCCGTCATAGAAACCGACCCCGCCCCCCACCAGCAGGGCGAACAGCATGGGGGTGAGGCGGCGCTGGCTCTCCGCATCGCTCACCCTAGGGGAGAAGTAGAAGTAACAGGCGAACGCCATCAGCAGGAAGGGCAGCAGGCGCTCCAGGATGGCGGCGTCTATGGTCTGCACCGCCAGGCTGCCGATGGCTGCCCCGATGAAGGTGCAGATGACCGCCGGCCAGATGATGGCCCACTCCAGCAGCCCCTTGCGGGCATAGAACCAGGTGGCGGAGAAGGAGCCAAAACTGCTCTGCAACTTGTTGGTGCCGAGCACCAGGGCGGGCGGCATGCCGGTGGCAAGCAGGGCCGGCACCGTCAGCAGGCCGCCGCCTCCGGCGATGGCGTCGATAAAGCCGGCGATGAGGGCGACCCCGAACAGGGCAACCAGGGTGAGCAGTTCCAGTTCCATCCATAAACCTCGTGTGATGCGGCCACCCGCGGCAATCCCGGGTGTCCTGTTTGAGCACAATGCAGGTCGCTATCCTAACGGGGGCGGGCTCATGAGGCTAACGAAACGATGGCAGCCAATTGATTCCTGATTTTCATCAATGATGACACTGCCTTGCCATCGGCTGCCAGAGCGAACGGCGCAGTGGCAGGCGATCGATCCAATTCCTGATTTTCATCAATGATGCCACTGCCTTGCCATCTGCTGCCAAAGCGAACGGCGCAGTGGCAGGCGATCTATCCAATTCCTGATTTTCATCAATAGGTCGCCACCTTGGCATCGACTGCGAAAGCTAACGAAACAGTGGCAAGCGGTGGATTCGATCCCACCCATTCCCGATCACAGGCGCGGCACTTGGGGCGATCAGCTTGTCCGATAATGCCCGTCCCCAGCCCTCGCCATGCAGCCTAACCGGTTAAGCCAGCGCTGCCTCGCCCTGATCAGCGGTAGACTCGGCAACCTCCCCCTTGATCGCCTCCAGGGCCTGCAACAGCGAGGTCTCGTCCTCGCCCGGGGCCCGGCTGACCCGGCCCGCCATATAGCGGCGGCTGAACAGGATTAAGCCAGCGCTGCCACGCTGGCCTCGCCCCGATCAGCGGCAGACTCGGCAACCTCCCCCTTGATCGCCTCCAGGGCCTGCAACAGCGAGCTTTCGTCCTCGCCCGGGGCCCGGCTGACCCGACCCGCCATATAACGGCTACTGAACAGATTGAACCAGTGCTGCAACGCCTGCCCTGCCTGCAGCTCGCCGGCCACCTCCAGCACGCAGGCCGCCACCTCGGCGGTGCAGAGGTGCTCATCGCAGTGAGCGACCCGCATGCCATAGGTGGAGAGCGCATCCGGCCGCACCGACAGCACGGGGAAGCCATCCAGATAGGGGCTCATGTTGAACATCTTGCGCGCCTCGGGCCAGGTGCCGTCCAGCAGGATGAAGAGCGGCTTCTTGCCAGGGGCCAGGGCCACCTGCTCGGTCACCCGGGCCGGGTTCTTCTCGCAGGCGGGGAACACCACATAGGGCTGCCAGGCGGGATCCGCCAGCAGGGCCAGCAACTCGGGATGGGGCTGGGTGCGCTTCCAGAGAAAGGCCCAGGTGGTCTGGGGCAATACGTCGGCGATGAGACGGCCGGTGTTGGACGGCTTCATGGGCTCGCTGTCATACATCAGCAGGCAGAAGCCCGCCTCGGCCTTGAGCTCGGGGCGCCACTCGCAGGCACACCAGGCATGACGCAGCTGGCAGGCCTCGCAGCGGGGCACGCTACCGCCACGGGCGAGAAAGGGACGGGTTGAGATGCTCTTGCGCCAGATGCGCAGGCGATTGACGGCATGATCGGGGATGGGCTTCATGGGGCGCGGCTCGGCGACAGGGTCTGCGGGAAAAAGGGGGCAGATTGTAGCGGGCGGGTCTGCCGGGAGCAAGGTGCGCGGCATCTGCCCAGCCAGGCGCACAGGCCAGACACACCGCTCTATACTTGGTCCTCATCCCATCATCCCACGCACGGGAAGGCCGATGGGACAAGGAGGACAAGATGGCAGAACCAGACATGGCCAGGGAGCACGCCCTGGCCGAAGGATCCACCTTTACCTGGCACGAGCTCTATGTGCCGGACGGCGAGGCCGGGATCCGCTTCTACACCGAGGTGCTCGGCTGGGAGAGTCAGCTCATGGAGATGGAGGGGGGCAACTACCCCATGCTGGTGGTCAACGGCCGACCGGTGGCCGGGGTGCAGTCCACCCGGGACAACCCCCAGATGGCTGGCGTGCCGCCCCACTGGGCGACCTACATAGCGGTCGATGACGTGGATGCCAGGCTCGCCAGGGTGACCCAGCATGGCGGCAGCCTGGTGGTGCCCGCCATGGACATCCCCACCGTCGGGCGCATGGCGCTCATCGCCGATCCGCAAGGGGCACACATCTGGCTGTTCACTCCCTTCCCCGGGGATTGCCAGCAACCCTGAGGGCCATGACGACAGCGCTACATTGGCGCTCATTGCCAATCCACAAGGGGCGCACATCTGGCTGTTCACACCCTTTCCCGGGGATTGCCAGCAGCCCTGAGGACCATGCAACACCGCAGAAACGACAGAGGGGCCCTTGGGCCCCTCGCTTGTTGACATGCCTTGTCAGCCCCCTCAGACGGGGCGCAGATTCTGCTCGAGGAAGGCCGCGAAGCTATGACCGTGATGCTCCAGCAATTTCGGGAACATGGAGATGGAGGTCATGCCCGGGAAGGTGTTGATCTCGTTCAGCAGTATCTCGCCATCCTCGGTCAGGAAGAAGTCGATGCGCGACAGATGGGTCAACTTCAGTTGGCGGAAGGCCTTGAGGGAGTAGGCATGGATGGCGTCAGACTGGGCCTGGGTCAAGCCTTCGGCCTTGAGCGCCGTCTCGGTGTGGCTGGCGCTGCTGTACTTCTCCTCATAGGTGTAGAACTTGTCCTGGGGCACGCAGATCTCCCCGGGATAGGTGGCCACCAGCTCGTCGCCGTACTGGTAGACAGCCACTTCCAGTTCGCGGGGCTTGACCGCCTTCTCGATCAGCACCTGTTCGGAGTAACCGAAAGCATCCTTGATCCCCTGCACCAGCTCCGCCTCGTTGCTGGCGGAGTAGCAGCCCACGGATGACCCTTGCGAGGCCGCCTTGATAAACACCTTGCCCCACTTGGCCAGCGCGGCTCTCGCCTCGGCGAGCGCCTCGTCACCCTGCTCGGTCAAAAACAGATAGGGGGTATTGGGAATGCCGATGGCGGAGAGCCACAGCTTGGTGCTGATCTTGTTGAAGCAGATCTTGCTCGCCTCGGCATCGCAACCCAGATAGGGCAGGCCCGCCAGCTCGAGGAAGGATTGCAGATCGCCGGTCTCACCCGGATAGCCGTGGATGCAGGGCACCACGTAGTCCACCGGACGGGCCACGCTGTCAAAGGAGAGCAGCTTGTCCAGACCCAGCTTGCACTCGCGGCCGTCGGCACTGAGCCAGCGGTCGGCAAACATCTCGACCCGGGTCACTTCGACCCCAGGCAAAAGACCGAGCTGTTGTTCGAGGAAATTGGCACTGCGCAGAGAGACTTCGTGCTCGGCGCCACCGCCGCCGCACAGCAGCAAGACATGCATGTTCTTCATTAGATGTGATCCCTTGGGAGAAGCGGCTTCGTCATGGCCGGGGAAAATCCGGCTGCGCGACCTGCGCACCAAACAACGGGCGAAGCCAGATACGAACATAAGTGCGGCCAGTGTAGCAAGGGAGAGGAAGCCTTGTCAGCCGATGGGGGCGCCATCCCCCCATCCTGGCCCGTAAAAAGCGGCGCCTGTGTCAAAAACCGGACGAAACGGACTCAGCGAGGGGGATCGACCCGCCCGGCGCCATTGCCATTGACCCGAAACCAGCCGGCGATGCTGTAACGCTCCTCGCTCGCGGGCAGCACCTCATGGGGAAACTCCTCAGACAGGAAGAGCACCAGCCGCCCCCCCTTGGGGGAGACATCCATCAGAAACTGCTCGTCGTTGTCATAGACCCGCAGCACGCCCCCCGCCTGGGGCTGCCAGCCGTTGTTCAAGTAGAACACCGAGGTGAGACGGCGGTTGGAGCGCCCGGCAAAGGCGTCGCGGTGGGTCGCATAGAAGTCGCCCCGGCGGTAGCGGGCGAAGTGGGCCTCGTAGTCGAACAGCCCCAGCATCAGGCTGCGATTGGCCGCCAGACGCAGGGACTCCATGCGGGCCAGATAGTCGGCCACGGGGGCGCCCAGGTCGGGATCCAGCCAGTGGATCTGATCCCGGCGGATCTCAGGGTTGCCCTGATGCAGCCCCTCCCGCCCAATCCCTGCAGGTTGCCACTCCCCCGGCAGGCAGGCCCGCAAGGCATCCACCTCGGCGGCGGTTAAGAAATCATCCACAATCACCCATCCCCGGGTGTAAATGGCATCCATGACGGCTTGATAGTCCAAGATTGACTCGCAGCGAGTGGAGAGAGTGCGCTTTGTAGCGACTTCCCCCCCTTGGCACAAACCGGATTGCTTCTCTTGAGAAGTCCCGCCATCAATAAGGGCCTGGCCCCGGGCGCCGATTTCCCCTTGCCCCGCCGCCCCTGGCCCGCTAACGTGAAAACAAGGCCCGAAACGGGTCTCCCTCTGCATCCATGACTCAGGAGAGCACCATGCCCTTGCCCACTATCCCCCTGCAACGACTCGATGGCAGCGAGTTTCCCGGTGACGCCCTGCAAGGGAAGGTCCTGCTGGTGGTCAACGTGGCCAGCCGCTGCGGCTTTACCCCCCAATACACCGGGCTGGAGGCGCTTCATCGCCAGTTTGGCCCTGCGGGACTGGTGATCCTGGGCTTCCCCTGCGATCAGTTCGGCCACCAGGAGCCCGGCGATGCCGAGGAGATAGCCAGGTTCTGCGCCATCGATTACCCGGTGAGCTTCCCCCTGATGGCCAAGTGCGAGGTCAACGGCGAGCAGGCCCACCCCTTCTATCGCTGGCTCAAGCAGCAAAAGCCCGGGCTGCTCGGGAGCGAGGCCATCAAGTGGAACTTCACCAAGTTCCTGCTCGATCGGGAGGGCCGGGTGGTGGACCGCTTCGCCCCCCAGACCAAACCCGAGGATCTGGCGGGGGCCATCCAGGGGCTGCTGTGAGCCGGGCGACGGACGGCCCTGGCCCCTCTCCCATCGGCGCAGCAGGCCCCCTTTGTGCCCCGAGTCCTCATTCGTGACGCCGATACTGCGTGCCTGCGTCACTTCTGCTATATTACGCGCCCATTATCTTTTTCGTGTCGTAGCGCCCGCGGGACGGGCCTGAAGGGATCAGGCTGTGCCCTGACCCGCTACCCACCTTCTTCCATGTCGTGACGGGCCCAGGCTGTCGTCACCCGTTGAGCCCAAGGCTCGGAGTTTCTCTCGAACATGTCATTCAATGAACTGGGTCTGTCACCGCATATCCTTCGGGCCGTCAAGGAGCTGGGTTACGAACAGCCCACCCCCATCCAGCAGCAAGCCATCCCGGCCATTCTGGCCGGTCAGGACGTGCTGGGCGGCGCCCAGACAGGGACGGGCAAGACGGCCGGTTTCACCCTGCCCATGTTGCACCGCCTGCTGGCCAACCACGGCCGTGGCGGCCGCCGTCAGGTCCGCGCCCTGGTGCTGACCCCGACCCGGGAGCTCGCCGCCCAGGTGGGCGAGAGCATCATCAAGTACGCCCATCATCTGCCGTTCCGCACCCTGATCGCCTATGGCGGCGTCAGCATCAAGCCGAACCTGGACGCCATCAAGCTCGGGGTCGACATCCTGGTCGCCACCCCTGGCCGCCTGCTGGATCTGCTGACCCAGGGGGCCCTCACCCTGAGCGCCCTGGAAGTGCTGGTGCTGGATGAAGCGGATCGCATGCTGGACATGGGCTTCATCACCGACATTCGCCGCATCATGAAGGCGCTGCCGGAAGAGCGGCAGACCCTGCTCTTCTCCGCCACCTTCTCGAACGACATCAAGGCGCTGGCGGACGATCTGCTCAAGGACCCCACCCTGATCGAGGTGGATCCCAGCAACACCGCCGCCGATCAGGTGACCCAGCGCGTCATCCAGGTCGACCGGGAACGCCGCCGGGAGATGCTCTCCCACATGATCGGCCGTGGCAACTGGCAGCGGGTGCTGGTGTTCGTGCGTACCAAGCAGATCGCCGACCGCCTCGCCCAACAGATGCAAAAGGATGGTCTCAATACGGTCGCCATTCACGGTGACAAGAGTCAGGGTGCCCGCAACCGGGCGCTGGCCGATTTCCGCGAGGGCAAGGTGCGGGTGCTGGTCGCCACCGACATCGCCGCTCGCGGCCTGGACATCGATCAGCTGCCCCACGTGATCAACTTCGAGCTGCCCCAGATGGCGGAGGATTACATCCACCGCATCGGCCGCACCGGCCGCGCCGGCCGTGGCGGCGAGGCCATCTCCCTGGTGAGCCAGGACGAGCTGGGCCAGCTCAAGGAGATCGAGGCCCTGATCGGTCAATCCCTGACCGTGGAGATCCTGGAAGGGTACGAGCCGAGCGGCAAGCCGAGCCGCCAGACCCTGCCAGGCAGCAAGCCGGTGCAAAACCCGCCCCGTGCCCGCGGCCATGCCAACGCCAAGAGCAACAATGCCAAAGGCAAGCCTGATACGGCCAAAGGCAAGGGCAACGGCCCCAAGAAGCCGGCTCCGGCCCGCAAGCGCGAGGTCGTGGGGGAAGACATCGGCTTCACCCCCATGCGCCGTCTGCCCAAGGCCCAGCGGGACGACTATCAGGACAACTCCAGCGAGGAGTGAGGCAACCCCTTGCCGACCTGACACAAAAAAACCGCCCACTTCGGGCGGTTTTTTTATACTCCGGCGCCCTTACTCGGCGACCAAGGCCATGTGCAGCAGGGGATAGGGCTTGCCCTGGCCATCCAGGGGGGAGCGCCCCGTCACCTCGAAACCCAGGTGCTGATAGAAGCCGAGGGCCTGGGCATTCTGCTCGTTGACGTCCACCCTTCTCGCCCCTTGCCCATTGATGGCGTGGGCCACCAGCTGGCGGCCGACCCCGCCCCCTCTCGCCTCGGGGGCGATGAAGAGCATCTCGATGTTGCCATCGTGCACGCCGCAAAAACCGGCTATCTCCCCCTCCTCTCCCCTGGCGCAGACCAGCTCCACCGCCGCAAAATAGTGCGCCAGGATCAGGGGCTTGAGCGTGGCAATATCCGTCTCTTGCAGGAAGTGATGGGTGGCGCGCACCGAGGCCTCCCAGAGGGCGATCAGGGCCTGGTAATCCCCGGTTTGCGCTTGTTCAATCTTCATGATGTTGTGACTCAAGCTCTGGTAAACGCTGGCAATGCGGTGCCCAGCGTCAGGGGATTGCCCTGGCCTCGGCCTGCTTGATGACAAAGCCCTTCTCGATGCCGGCCTTGAAACCCAGCTTTTCGTACAGGCGATGGGCCTCTTCGCGCCCCTCCCCCGACAGCAGCATCACCTTGTAGCAATCCAGCTCCCAGGCCAGGGTCAGGGCCTGCGCCAGTACTTGCTGACTCAACCCCTGACGCCGAAACGCAGAGGCCGTCACCACATGCTCTATGATGGCGAAGGGCCTGCCGCCGTTGGTCAGGGTCGGGATCACCCCGAGCTGGCAGGTGGCGGCGAGCTGCCCCTCCACCTCGGCCACCAGGATCCGCACCCCGGGCTCGGCCAGCAGCTGCCTGAGCGCCGCCCTCGCCACCGATGGCGTCAGCACGGGATCCCGGGGCCTGAGCTCGGCGTAAAGGCCGAGCAAACCCGCCAGATCCTGCTCCCTACACTCTCTGATCACCGCCATGACAACCCTCCTGATCTTCTGCACCCCTGCCGCCCTATGCGGATCTGGGGGCAAACATGATGATGGCCATGCCCGTGAGGGCGACCCCGGAGCCGACCCAGTCCCATAGGGTGGGTCTGATGCCATCCACCGCCCAGAGCCAGAGGATGGCCACGAAGATATAGACGCCCCCATAGGCGGCATAGACACGGCCGGCGGCGGTCGGATGCAGGGAGAGCAGCCAGGCAAAGAGGGCAAGACTCAGGCCCGCGGGTAGCAGCAACCAGGCGCTCCGCCCCTGGGTCAGCCACAGATAGGGCAGATAGCAGCCGACGATCTCGGCCAGCGCGGTGATCAGAAACAGCCCGATCGATTTGAACTCCAGCATCATGGGTCTCTAGCAAGGGTGTGACAGAGGCTGAATGTTAAAACAACTCATGGGGTTATGTAAGCACGGCGACGGCGCAGGCCAGGAGGAAGGAGATCCTTCCCCCACGGGCGTGGGGGAAGGGAGGCGTCAACGGACCCTGACTGCCTGGAGCAAGGCAGAGACATCCGGGCCAAAGGTTCGGCTGCCAATGGCCTCGCGAATATCCGCTTCGCCGTAACGGCTGGCCGGGTAGACCACCACGCAAGCGGTGTCGCCGGGGGCGAGGAAGTGAGTCTCGCCGAAGGGGGTGTAACGGGTGGCGCCTATGCTGATGAGGGCGTGGGCCGGGCGCCCCGCCTGGGCCAGCAGCCCCTGGATATGCTCGGCCGGGCCTTCATCCTGCTGATGGTTGAACTTGTCGATGGCCCAGTCGAGCAGCTGCCGATGGAAGTAGCTGTAGTCCACCGCGGCGCTGTCGACGCCATAGGGGTGCAGCTCCCCATCGCGCTCCAGATAGCAGGCGATGCGGTAGTCATCGAGCTCGCATCCTGCGGCAAAGTGGGTCAGGGGCAGCAGGTTCGCGGCCAGCCCCTTGCTCTCCTCCCCCCAGTTCTTCTTCTCGCTGATCTTTTTGGCATTGGGGCGACGGATGGAGCAGTCGTTGTAGGCGCCGAACGCCTTGGGATGGATGGCCACCACCTGCTCCCCTGCATACTCCAGCTCGCACCAGAGCGCCACCTCGGGTTCGATTTGCACCTTCTCGTCGCCGCTCACCGCCGCCTCTGGCAGGAAGATGGCCTCGCCGCTCAATGGGAAGACGCCGAGCTGGCCCGGATGATCCGGCACATAGAAGGGGAATAGCGCCTTGGGGGCAACCTTGTCCGCGACCTTGACGGCGACGAAGTCCGCCGCCTCGCCGGCCTGCTCCAGATGGCCGGCGAAGTTGCCCGCCACCCCCAATCCGATAAAGCGGTTCAATCTGGTGATCTGCATCTGTGGCTCCATTGGCGCGGCCCGGGCCGCCGCCTCGTTGTCTATGTTCAGGGCGGCAGCACTACCGCCAAAGAGGGAGCGTATTAGAGCACAGCCCCCAGGCGGCGCCCAGTTGCCCGGCCGCAAGCTGTGCACCAGGGCGGATTTTCCCTCACCAGATGGTCATAAAGAGAGCAGTCAGCGCCAAGCTGTGATCCCGGTGCTTGGGCGAGCCCCGCGCTTTTGCTAGTCTGCCCTATTCATTTTCCGTTTGGGTGCCGATGCCGAGCCATGACCACACATTTTCAGGGTCGCTTCGAGGTGGAGTTCAAATACCGCCTGACGGATGGCGCGGCCTTCCTCCGTGCCCTCGAGGCCCTCGGCCCCGAGGTGATGGTGGCGGACAATCATGAGCAGGACTGCTACTTCGACACGGCGGACCGCGCCCTGGCGAGGGAGCAGAAGAGCCTGGTGATCCGCACCATGGCGCCCTCCGGCATCCGGCTCTGGATAGTCAAGGGACCGGGGCCCGATCGCTGCGAGGCGGTCAATATCACGGACGCGGACAAGGCCATCAGCATGGTGCGCACCCTGGGTTACCAGCCGGTGCTGACCATCGACAAGCGGCGCAGCATCTACTTCCTTGGCCCCTTCCACCTGACCCTGGACAGCCTGGCCGGGATCGGCGATTTTGCCGAGCTCGCCATCATGACCGACGAGGAGGCCGCGCTGCCCGCTTACCGGGAGCAACTGCTGGCGCTGGCCGCCCGGCTGGGGCTCTGCCCCGAGATGCGGGAAACCCGCTCCTATCGCACCCTGTGCGAGCAGTCCGCCCACCTTCGACAAGAGGAATCAGCCCCATGATCGACAAACTCGCCTGGCTCACCTTCAAGGAGGGGCAACTGCTCTGTGCCCGCTCCCACGGCAAGGCCCGCTATTACATCCCCGGCGGCAAGCGTGAACCGGGGGAGAGCGACGAGGCGGCCCTGGTGCGCGAGATAGCGGAGGAGCTGGCGGTCAGCCTCAAACCCGAGACCCTGCGCCTCGCCTGCGAGTTCAGCGCCCAGGCCGATGGCAAGCCGCAAGGGGTAGAAGTCAGGCTGCGCTGCTACACCGGCGAGGCTGACGGCAGCCCCACCGCCTCGGCGGAGATCGCCGAGCTGCGCTGGCTGGACAGCCGCCATCTTGACGAGATCTCCCCGGTCTCCCGCTTGCTGTTCCAGTGGCTGGCCGAGCAGGGACTGATCCGCTAGCGGCATGGCCCATGGACGAATATCTCCCATGCCCCGCCTGCTGTTTCAGTGGCTGGCCGAGCAGGGGCTGATCCGCTAGCGGCATGGCCCATGGGCGAATATCTCCCATGCCCCGCCCGCTGTTCCAGTGGCTGGCAGAGCAGGGGCTGATCCGCTAGGGAGATGGCTCGTGGACAGCCTTCCAGCTCCGCCCAGGAACACCGGCTGACAGAACAAGATTGAACCGTTAATCCCGAATCGTTTGGCAATTGGATACAAGAAGAGGAGTTTCAATGGAGATCCTTGAGGTCGATAGCACCAGAGGCATCAAGCCTGCGTTGATCACACTGCTGCAAGATTGCGTGGCCAGCGGCGCCTCGGTGGGCTTCCTGCCGCCCCTGCAGGAAGAGCGGGGATTGGAGTACTGGCAAGGCATCGAAGGGGAGCTGGCCGACGGGGTGCGCAAGCTCTGGGTGGCTTTCGATCAGCACCACCTGGTGGGTGCCCTGCAGCTCTCCCTGTGCACCAAGGCCAACGGCGGCCACAGGGCCGAGGTGGAGAAGCTGATGGTACACAGCCAGGCCCGCGGCAAGGGGGTGGGCCGCGCCCTCATGCAGGCCATGGAGCAAGGGGCTCGGGAGGCCGGGCGCACCCTGCTGGTGCTGGACACCCGGGTCGGCGACATCGCCTCCACCCTCTACCGCCAGCTGGGCTACCAGGAGGCCGGTCAGATCCCGGACTTCGCCCGCAACGCGGACGGCACCCTGGCGGCGACCCAGTTCTTCTACAAGCAGCTCTGAGGGGCGAGAAGCCCAAAGGCCCAACGCAACAAGGCCAGCCCCGAGGCTGGCCTTGTTTATTGGCGCGTTCACTGCTCAAATGACCCCTTCATCCAGAGACGGCAAGGAGCCATCATGATATTGGAAGTCGCCCCGCTGCAGATCATCCCGGGCCAGGCTGCCGCCTTCGAACAGGCATTCGCGCAGGCCCAGCGCATCATCAGCACCCTGCCCGGTTACGCCGGCCACCAGCTGCAACGCTCACTGACCGACCCGCACCGCTACCTGCTGCTGGTCAACTGGCAACGGCTCGAGGATCATACCCAGGGCTTTCGCGGCTCCCCCCAGTACCAGGAGTGGAAGGCGCTGCTCCATCACTTCTACGATCCCTTCCCCACTGTGGAGCATTTTCAGGCGGTACAACCTTGATCAGCCAAGGATGAGCTTGGCCGATCACGGTTGCCGCATCACGCCACCTCGCCTGCCAGGCGCTCGGCCCTGTGTGCGATCCGCGGCTCGGCGAAGTCGGCCTGGGCCGCGATCAGCTGCAACTCGTAGGCATCCGCCTGCCAGGTCTGGCGCAGCACCGCATCGACCGCGGCATTGGTGCGCTCGAAGGCGGCCACCGCATCAAACCCCGCCTGCAGGTTGGCCAGCATCAGGGCGCTGATGAGATCCCCCACCCCCACCGGCTGGCGGGCAAACTCGTAGAGCGGCCGGGCGATGAGATAATCCCCCTCGGGGGTGGCCAGCAGCATCTCGAAACGGCCGGGATCACTGGCGGCGCGCCCCAGGTGCTTGACCAGTACCATCTTGACGCCGCTTTCCAGCAGTTGGTGGGCGGCGGCGCGGGTCTGGGCCAGGGTCGTCAGGTGGGCGCCGCACAGGGTCTCCAGCTCCAGCAGGTTGGGGGCCATGATGTCCGCCACCGGCAGCGCCTGCTCGGTGAGGAAGCGGGTCACGCCGGGGGCGACTATGCACCCCTTCTCCGGGTGACCCATCACGGGATCGCAAAAATAGATGGCCGCCGGATTGGCCGCCTTGACGGCCGCGACCACCGCCAGGATCTCGTTCCCCTGCTCCGCCGATCCCAGGTAGCCGCTCAGTACCGCATCGCAGTGCCCCAGCACCTCGATATCCATCAGCCCCTGACAGAGGGCGCTGATATGGCCGGCGGGCATCGCCATCCCCTGCCAGCCCGCCGCGTACTGGGTGTGATTGGAAAACTGCACCGTATTGACGGGCCAGACCTCCATGCCGAGACGGCGCATGGGAAAGACGGCGGCGCTGTTGCCGGCACAGCCAAATACCACGTGGGACTGGATAGAGAGAATGCGTTTCATCGACACCACCACTGAAGAAGCATGAGGAAAGCGGGCAATATATCGGATGCAGAGCGGGCTCTGCCAGCGATTCCCGGCAACCCTCGCCATTTATGCGGCAAAAAGACCATTCAATGGAGTGTTACGCCAACCCCCGCCGCCCTTGCTCAACCTGGCGAACCAGGACCGCCTCGGTCTCTTCGGTGTAACATGGGTTCTTCACACTCTTGTTTGATGGCATATGAGAGCGTTTTTAATACAGAGCGGCGGATGGTGGGAGAAACAATGAGGAAGAGCGATGGGGCGTGGAGGGCACTGAGCCCGGGGCCTATGACCCCGGGCTTTGTAGTTGAGGCTTAAGGCCTGACGAAGTGATAGACCCAGCCTTCGTCCAGAGGGAACTCGGAGGGTGCAGAGACAAGGTCCGGCAGGGCCGCGGCCGCACCCCCGGCGGCATATTGCAGCGCCATCAGGGCGCAGAGGGCGGCGTCGTAACGATCCGTCCCGGCCACCACATCAGCCGGCAAGGAGGCCGCTATCTCCTCCCTGGCAGGTGAAGCCTTGCCTGCGACCTTGGCGAGGGCCGGATAGACCTCCAGCACGGCGCGCTCGGCCCGGGACTCAAGCCTGGGCACAAGCTGCAGATCCCCAAGGCGCGGCAACATGGAGAGCGCCAGGGTGGCGTTGTTGCCAAGCCTGTCGAAGGTGGCAGACAGCGGCTTCTTGCCGTATTGCTGATGCAGCCAGCGCTCGCAGTCCCGATAGGCATAGGGGTTGTCTATCTCCCGCTGGGGCACGGCGCACTCGACTCCCCTCCCCGCCAGCAGCTCGCCGAGGGCGCGGGGAAAGGCCAGCGGAGCATCGATGCCGAGCGCCAGTCGCGGGCAGGCCAGCACCTGCATCAGCGCCATCTCGTCTTGCAGCGCCGGGCGCAGCAAGGCGTCCAGATCCGGCGCCACCCGGGAGCTCAACCGAAACAGGGGGGAGACCCCGAGCCAGCGCAACTGCTGCGTGCGGGCCTGCCAGCCCACCACGGCCACCGCCTGGGCATTGCCCTGCCAGCCCCTCACATCCCAACCGATGCCGATGGCATCCAAGTGTTCCGTTGTCATGCCCCTGTCACCTCTGCGCACTATTGATGGTGCACAGGGTAATGGCTGCGTCCCCTAAAGCAAGACCGAGTGCCCCTGCTAGAAGGATTTCTTGAAGTTGATGAGGGGCAATATGGGGAAGATGCCGTTCTCGGCGTAGTTGGCGAGACCTATCTGCAGGCCATCGAGGTGCTTGGTGGCGTTGATGAAGCCAAGCTGGAAGGTGGTGCGCTCGGCGTAGTTGACGAAGCCGAGGTTGGCAAGGGCATTGCCCTTGGCGATGTTGACCGCCCCCCAGTTGAGCCCCTGCACGTTGTTGGTCAGGTTGACGAAGCCCAGGTTGACCCCGGTGTCCTGCCCCTCGTGCCAGTTGACGGCGTTGATGGCGACCCCGCCGAACTGGTGACGCACCCGGGCGGCGCCGAAGAAGATGCCCAGCTGCAGACCGGTGAACTGATCCACGTCGGAGAGGGCAAACACCGGCAGATCGATGCCCTTCACCTGACCGGTGCGGCCATACAGGAAGGAGGCGCGCGCCCCTTCCACCTGGTGGGAGGCTGGCAGGTTGATGCCGGGCAGGGAGATCTGGACCGGAGTGCTGGCTTGGGCGGCACCGGCGAGGGCCAGCGCGGTGCAACCGAGCAGCAGGGCGAGAGGTTTCATCGGGATTCCTTGGCAGTCTGAGTGACGTGCCAGCCTACCAGCGCGGCGCTGGCGGGACGAGCGTGCACCAGGCCCCGTGCGTCACCTCTCGTCTGACCCCACTCCCGGCGAGGAACGCTGACAAAAAAATTCAAACAGAAATTAACATTTATGTCATTTACACCAAACCGCATTTGATTGCAGAATGCTCAAACGTGTGTTTGAACAGAGCAAGCGACACGTAAACATGGATGACGAGTTGTACCCACTCTGGGCCAGTTGGCTCATAACAATACAGTTCAGCCGAAATGGAGACGCATGATGAATATGGACATACTCAAGAGCTTTACCGAGCAGATGCAAGGCTTTGCCTCCCCCCTCACCCGCTACAACCAGCTGCTGGCCAGCAACATAGAGCAGCTGACCCGGTTGCAGCTGGCCTCCGCCAACGCCTACGCCGAACTGGGCCTCAACCAGTTGCAGGCCGTGAGCAAGGTGCAGGATGCCCAGAGTCTGGCTGCCCTTGGTACGGTGCAACTGGAGACCGCCAGCCAGCTCTCCCGCCAGATGCTGGACGATATCCAGAAGCTCAACGCCCTCGGGGTACAGTTCAAGGAAGAGCTGGATGCCCTGACCGCGGACGGCATCAAGAAGAGCACGGGCAAGGCCTGATAACCCCTGGCTGCCCGCTCGGGCAGCCACATCTCCCCACGACTCGACGGTGCGGGCGAGTTCCCGCCGCGGGTGTGGGTGAAGGAGAGCACATGAGCCAACCATCTTATGGCCCGCTGTTCGAGGCCCTGGCCCACTACAACGAGAAGCTGCTGGCCATGGCCAAGGCCCAGACAGAGCGCACCGCCCAGGCGTTGCTGCAGACCAATCTGGACGATCTGGGCCAGGTGCTGGAGCAGGGCAGCCAGCAACCCTGGCAACTGATCCAGGCCCAGATGAACTGGTGGCAGGATCAGCTCAAGCTGATGCAGCACACCCTGCTCAAGAGCGCAGGCCAGCAGAGCGAGCCGGTGATCACCCCGGAGCGCAGCGATCGCCGCTTCAAGGCCGAGGCCTGGAGCGAACAACCCCTCTATGACTACCTCAAGCAGTCCTACCTGCTCACCGCCAGGCACCTGCTGGCCTCGGTGGATGCCCTGGAGGGCGTCCCCCAGAAGAGCCGGGAGCGGCTGCGCTTCTTCACCCGTCAGTATGTCAACGCCATGGCCCCCAGCAACTTCCTGGCGACCAACCCGGAGCTGCTCAAGCTGACCCTGGAGTCCGACGGCCAGAACCTGGTGCGCGGGCTGGCCCTCTTGGCCGAGGATCTGGAGCGCAGCGCCGATCAGCTCAACATCCGCCTGACCGACGAGTCCGCCTTCGAGCTCGGCCGGGATCTGGCGACCACCCCGGGCCAGGTGGTGCAGCGCACCGAGCTCTACGAGCTCATCCAGTACAGCCCGACCACCGACACGGTGGGCAAAACGCCGGTACTGATCGTGCCCCCCTTCATCAACAAGTACTACATCATGGACATGCGGCCCCAGAACTCCCTGGTCGCCTGGCTGGTCGCCCAGGGCCAGACGGTGTTCATGATCTCCTGGCGCAACCCTGGGGTGGCACAGGCACAGGTCGATCTCGACGACTACGTGGTGGACGGCGTCATCGCCGCCCTGGACGCCGTGGAGGCGGCCACCGGCGAGCGGGAGGTGCACGGCATCGGCTACTGCATCGGCGGCACTGCCCTGTCGCTCGCCATGGGCTGGCTGGCGGCGCGGCGCCAGAAGCAGCGGGTGCGCACCGCCACCCTGTTCACCACCCTGCTGGACTTCTCCCAGCCCGGGGAGCTTGGCATCTTCATCCACGAGCCCATCATAGCGGCGCTCGAGGCGCAAAATGAGGCCAAGGGCATCATGGACGGGCGCCAGCTGGCTGTCTCCTTCAGCCTGCTGCGGGAGAACAGCCTCTACTGGAACTACTACATCGACAGCTACCTCAAGGGGCAGAGCCCGGTGGCCTTCGATCTGCTGCACTGGAACAGCGACAGCACCCATGTGGCGGGCAAGACCCACAACAGCCTGCTGCGCCGTCTCTACCTGGAGAACCAGCTGGTGAAGGGGGAGCTCAAGATCCGCAACACCCGCATCGATCTCGCCAAGGTGAAGACGCCCGTGCTGCTGGTGTCGGCGGTGGACGATCACATCGCCCTCTGGCAGGGCACCTGGCAGGGCATGAAGCTGTTCGGCGGGGAGCAGCGCTTCCTCCTGGCGGAATCGGGCCACATCGCCGGCATCATCAACCCGCCAGCCGCCAACAAGTACGGCTTCTGGCTCAACGGGGCCGAGGCCGAGAGTCCGGAGAGCTGGCTTGCTGAGGCGACGCACCAGACCGGCTCCTGGTGGCCCGAGATGATGGGCTTTATCCAGAGCCGTGACGAAGGATCGGAGCAAGTTCCCGCTCGAGTCCCGGCGGAGGGGCTGGCCCCCGCCCCCGGTCACTATGTCAAGGTGCGCCTCAACCCGGTGTTTGCCAGCGCCACCGAGGAGGACGCCGCATGAGCCCACTGCCCCTGGAAGTAGGCCAGAAGGCCCGTCTCAGCAAGCGGTTCGGGGCGGCGGAGGTGGCCGCCTTCGCCGCGCTCTCGGAGGACTTCAACCCCTTGCACCTGGATCCGGCCTTCGCCGCCACCACGGCGTTCGAACGGCCCATCGTCCACGGCATGCTGCTCGCCAGCCTCTTCTCCGGGCTGCTGGGCCAGCAGTTGCCGGGTAAGGGGAGCATCTATCTGGGCCAGAGCCTCAGCTTCAAGCTGCCGGTCTTTGTCGGGGACGAGGTGACGGCAGAGGTGGAGGTGATTGCCCTGCGAGACGACAAGCCCATCGCCACCCTGGCCACCCGCATCTTCACCCAAGGCGGCGCCCTCGCCGTGACGGGGGAAGCCGTGGTCAAGCGGCCTTGAGCACCGACGGCACACAGACACAATCAGCCCGGCCCTCGCCGGGCTGATTGTTTGTCCCGCTCCGCTTACCCCTTTTTCGGGGCAATTGGGCCCAGGCCCTTTCCCTGCCCCGCCTAACTGCCTAAAATGGCCGCCCTGCCGTGTAGGCATTCATCCAGCTAGAGGATTTCCCATGGAGACGTTTCTGCTCGAAGGTCACCCCTTCGTTGCCTTGTGTGACCTGATCAAGCATCAGGGTTGGGCCGATTGTGGCGGTGCCGCCAAGGCGCTGGTCGCCGAGGGCCTGGTGGAAGTGGACGGTCAGGTCGAGACCCGCAAGCGCTGCAAGATAGTGGCCGAGCAGGTGGTCAACTTCAACGGCATGAAGGTCGTGGTGAAGGAAGGCGTCAGCCCCGAGATCCTCTGATCCCGACACTCTGCCACGCAAGCGCTACCCAGCACAGTGGCCGAGCAGGTGGTCAACTTGAGCGGCATAAAGGTCGTGGTGAAGGAAGGCGTCAGCCCCGAGATCCTCTGATCCCGACACTCTGCCACGCAAGCGCTACCCAGCACAGTCGCCGGGCTGGCGGTCAGCCTGTCGCCGGGCCAGGGGCATCAAGACCGTGCTGAAGGAAGGGCCCACCCCAAGATCCGCGGACCCTTTCCCCCGCCCTGCCAGCACACTGTGGCGGGCTAGCTGGCCTTGATCGACAGGGTCAGCACGAAGCGCGCCATCGCCTCATCCCCGTTGAGCGACGGGCAGGTGGCCACCACCTGGATGGGGCGGTTGATGCGCTGCCCCGTCGCCAGGGACTCGTCTATCATGGCGTCGATGGCCTCCCCGGCTGCACAGTCAAACTGCACGTCCCCCTCGGGGCGCTTCAGAAACTCCCCCTGCACATCCTTGAAGGCAAAATGCACCTTCTTGCGCCTTGCCCGCCCCTTCTCCATCACCAGCAAGCCCCCCACCAGATCGGCGCCGGTGGCGAGCGCCCCGAAGTACATGCTGCCCAGGTGGTTGCGGGTGCGCCAGCCGAGGGGAATGCGGATGCGCAGCGCCCTGGCGTTCATCTCCTCGATGACGGGGGCGCAAAAACCGATGACGGGAATATAGCGCCAGGCGAACAGGCGCAGTGCCAGATTGGCTTTGAAGCGTTGCAGGTCCATTGCAAACTGATCCGATGAGTGAGTGTGAACGAAATGTTGCCAGTCACCACCCCAATAGACAAGCCTCCATTGCCGTCGTTGTGAGGGCGATCGGCTCCCGGGTGCATTTGAAAATCAAATGATGGGCGCCGTTACATTCGATGGGCAAATGATGGGCCCGGGCATTCGCCGCCACAGCGACGCCATTTTCCCCCGATGGCGGCGGTTTTTTTCAAGAAAGAACTCATATGGCACTTTCATGACAACCCTAGTCGAATGAAAGCTAACGATAAACGGGGTTGCCCTGGCGCTAGCCCACTCATCCGCCAGCGCCACTGGGATTAGTCACAGTAACGAAATGCCTCCCCCCTCGCTAGGCTCTGCTGGCTCGTGCATGGCCACTCGGCACCGAGCCATCCTGTGACACCAATCTCAGCATAAGGATAGAGAGATGAGTAACGTTCAACAGCTGTTCAACGGGGGCGAGAGCGCCGGTACCTTCCTGCTCAACTTCAACAACAACCGTGCCTTTGAGCTGTTTGGCCGGGAGTACCTCAAGTGCTATGCCAACCTCAGCACCAAGGGGAAGATGAGCAAGCCCCTGCCCACCGGGCCGCTCAGCTACGCCGTCGACTTCGCCATGGATTGCGGCTGCAGCTCTGTGCTGTTCGACTTCAACCTCGCCTACAAGAAGACCTTCGGCAACCAGGCCCAGGCCCCCCTGTGGCGCGAGTCGGACTACGAGGCCGAGATAGTGCTCTGCCAGCTGGTGCGCGAGGCCCCGGCCAACCGCCTGAGCAGCCATGATCAGTTCGCCGAGGCCGAGGCCTTCTTCAACGACGTCAAGCTGCCCACCGCCGCCAGGAATGTGGGGGGCGATCCCTATGCCGACAAGGACGGTCTGGTGGAGTTCATCGTCGCCAACGAGCTGCTGGACGATCCCGCCGTCATGGCCAGACTGGCGGAGCAGAAGGCCTACCTCATCGCCATCACCTCTGTGGTCACCGCCTACATCAACCGCTACGCCGAGGCCTATGGCGAGCAGTACAAGACGGACGCGGATCTCTGGGCCAGGGCCCTCTCCAAGGTCCCCCTGATGGGGCCGAGCAAGATCGACCAGCAGAGCTACAGCCGCCACATCAAGGGGCTCAGCATCGCCACCGACTTCATCAACTTCATCATGGACGTGGTGGTGAGCCAAGGCACCACGGCGCTGGCGAGCTTCAACAAGTTCCTGCAAAAGCAGGGGGATGCCATTCGCTTCGGAGTGGAGAACAACAAGGACTTCTACAAGACCATCACGGTCGGCATCACGGTGGAAGTGTTCAAGGTGGGCAGCGAGCTGGTCTATGTGCCCAAGATCAAGCAGTATCGCGTCAACTTCGACCGCCAGAACAGCAAGTTCACCTCCACCTGTGCCAGCGCCGAGTTCGTCGACATCCACTTCAACTACCTCTACGCCGCCAACGTGTTCGACTACGAGGCCTTGAAGGATCCCGAGATCAAGCGCGACTTCGACAACTTCATCCAGAAGCAGCGCAAGGCCCAGATCGAGGAAGCCGACACCTTCTTCAACGACGACTTCCCGCCCCTGGAGCCCAAGCTGATCGCCCGGCGCAAGGCCACGGTCTGAGACACATTCCCATATAAAAACAGCCGGCATCTGCCAGCTGTTTTTTATGAGGAACCTCAGGCCCGTTTCTCTTCGAGCCAGGCCCCCTGGCTCTGCATCTCGAACAGCTGGGCGTAGTGGCCCCCCAGCGCCATCAGCTCGGCGTGGGTGCCGCGCTCGCTCACCTGACCGCGGGAGAGCAGCAGGATTTCGTCCGCATCCACTATGGTGGAGAGCCGGTGGGCGATGGCGATGGTGGTGCGGCCACGGCGCGCCGCCGAGAGCGCCTGGGAGAGCGCGAGCTCGGTCTGGGAGTCCACGCTCGCGGTCGCCTCGTCCAGGATGAGGATCCGCGGATCCCCCACCAGGGCGCGGGCAAAGGAGAGCAGCTGGCGCTGACCGGCGGAGAGGTTCTTGCCCCCCTCCTCCATCAGGGTCTCCAGCCCCTGTGGCAGGCGGCGCACGAAGGCGGCCAGCTGCACCTCCTCCAGGGCCTGCCAGAGCCTCTGCTCGTCGATGCCGTCACGGCCGAGGCGCAGGTTGTCAGCCAGGGTGCCGACGAAGATGAAGGGATCCTGCTGCACCAGGCCTATGCTGCGGCGCACCGCCGAGAGCGACAGCGCACTCATGGGGTGATCATCGAAGCGGATGCAGCCCTGATCCAGGGGGTAGAAGCCCATCAGCAGGCTGATGATGGTGGACTTGCCGCTGCCGGTGTGGCCCACCAGCGCCAGCATCTGGCCGGGACGGGTGGCAAAGCTCACCTCCTGCAGCACCGGTTGCTGGCCATCGTAGGAGAAGCTCACCCCCTCGAAGCTGACCCGCCCCTGCAACGCAGGGCTCTCCCCTTGCGTGCTCTCCCGGGATTCGTCCAGCAGGGCGAAGACCCGCTCCCCCGCCACCATGGCCTGCTGCAACTGGTTGAGCTGGTTGGTCATCTCGATCAGGGGCTCAATCATGCGCCCCAGATAGCTGATGAAGGCGTAGAGCACCCCCACCTGGATGGCGCCGCCCGTACTCAACCCCTCGTGGGCAAACAGCGCCAGCAGGCCAATGAGCACCATCATGTAGAAGAGATCGATGAGGGGGCGCAGCAGTATGCCGTTGATCTTGAGACTCTTGATCCTGGCCTGCCAGTGCTGCTGGTTCACCTCGGCAAAGGCATTGGCGAAGTGGCGCTCCTGCACCATGGCCTGAATCACCGGCATCCCCTGCAGGGACTCGTTGAGCCGGCTGTTGATGTCGGAGAGCAGGCTGCGGGTCGCCCGCACCACGGGCACGCTCAATTTCTGGTAGAGCCACATCACGGCCCCCACCGCCGGCAGCAGGGTGGCGCACACCAGCATCAGGCGCAGATCCAGCAGCGCCATGGAGATGAGGATGCCGCACAGCAGCACCACCTTTTGCACCAGCAGCCCTATCACCTGCACATAGAGGTTCATGATCGCCTCGGTGTCGTTGGTGATGCGGGAGATGAGGGAGCCCGAGCGGTGCTTGTCGAAATAGCGGGCAGGCAGCCGGATGGCGGTGGCAAACACCTGCTCGCGAAGGCGCTGCACCACCGCCTGGGCGATGCGGTTGAAGCGCAGGGATTGCAGGTAGAAACCCGCCGCCGAGAGCACCTGCAGGCCGAGATAACCGGCGGCAAGGGCGGCGATGTCGGGCCACACCAGCTGGCGCGGCGCCAGATAGTCGTCGATGAAGAGCTTGATGAGCAGGGGCCCGGCCACTTCGGCGCCGGTGGCCAGCAGCAGGCAGACGCCCGCCTGCACCAGCCAGCGGGGATAGCGGGCACAATAGGCGAGCAGCCGTTTGATGGTTGGATTCACAGGCTCTCCTCCACGTCTTGTTCCAGGCGCTGATAGCGCACCATGTCCGCATACCAGCCGTTGTGGGCCATCAGGGCGCCGTGAGTACCGCGCTCGCTGATGGCTCCCTGATCCAGTACCAGGATCTCGTCGGCCTGCTCCACCGCCGTCATGCGGTGGCTCACCAGAATGAGGGTCCGTCTGTGAGCCTTGAGCGCCAGCAGGATCTGCTGCTCGGTGTGGGCATCCACCGCCGACAGGGCATCGTCCAGCACCAGGACAGGTGCCGCCAGCAGCAGGGCGCGGGCGATGGCGAGGCGCTGCTTCTGGCCGCCGGAGAGGGTCACCCCCTTCTCCCCCACCTCGGTCTCATACCCCCTGGGGAAACGAACGATGTCGTCGTGGACGCAGGCGATGCGGGCCACCCGCTCTATCTCCTCCCGGCTCGCCTCCGGCTTGCCGAGGGCGATGTTGGCGGCGATGGTGGTGGAGAAGAGGAAGGGCTCCTGTGGCACGTAGGCAAACTGGCTGCGCAGGGTGCCCAGGGGCAGCCGCTCGATGGGCACACCACCCATGGCAATGGCACCGGCCGTGGGATTGGCCAGCCGCATCAGAAGCTTGAGCAGGGAGCTCTTGCCCGCCCCGGTGCGCCCCACCACCCCCAGCATGCCTCCTTGTTGCAAGGCAAAATCCACGCCATGCAGCAGGCTGCGCTGCTCCAGCCGATAACCCAGGCCCCTGGCCTCAAGCGGCAGAGCCGAGACAAAGGCCGCGGGCCGGACCGGCTCTTCGATGTCGCTGCGCTCCCCCAGCATGCTCTCGATGCGGGAGTAGGCGGCGCTGCCCCGCTCTATGATGTTGAACAGCCAGGCGATGGCGAACATGGGCCAGATAAGCTGACCCAGGTACATGGTGAAGCTGGTGAGCTCCCCCAGGGTCAGCTTGTCTTGCAGCACCAGGGCGCTGCCGCCGGCCACCGCCAGGAAGTAGGAGCAGCCGATGCACAGATAGATCACGGGATCGAACTTGGCATCGATGCGGGCCACCGCCATGTTGCGCTCCCCCGCCTGGCGGGTCAGCTCGGCGAAGCCCTGATCCTCGAGGGACTCCACCGCGTAGGACTTGAGCACCCGCACCCCGGAGAGAGCCTCCTGGGTCTTGTTGTTAAGCCGGGAGAAGGCCCCCTGCGCCGCCTTGAACTCCTTGTAGATCTGGGTGCCAAAGCGGTTCATGAAGAAGGCCATCACCGGCAGCGGCAACAGGGAGAGCAGGGTCAGCTGCCAGGAGTACTGGCTGCACATGATGGAGAGCACCAGGATCCCGACGATGAAGGAGTCCACCAGGGTCAGCACCCCCTCCCCGGCCGTCATCTCCACCGCCTGGATGTCGTTGGTGGCATGGGCCATCAGATCGCCGGTGCGGTGGCGCTGATAGAAATCCGGGCTCATGCGGGTGAAGTGGGTAAAGAGCCGGTTGCGCAGCACATAGGCGAGCCGGTAGGAGGCGCCAAACAGCATGACCCGCCACACGTAGCGCAGCAGATAGATGAGCAGCCCAAGGCCCAGCAGCCCCGCCAGATAGCCCATCAGGGTGCCGTCATCGAGCTCCCCCCTGGCGATGCCATCCACTACCCAACCCACCACCTTGGGAGGGATCACGGTCAACAGGGCCACCATCATCAGCAATGAGATGGCCATCAGATAACGCCGCCACTGATCCTTGAAAAACCAGCCAAGCCGCAAAAATACGCTCACAGTAAAGTCCTTGCTCGCGGCACAGCGGGGGCCGCGTGGTCATAAGAGAAGCTCAATACAATCGCCCCCGAGGTGGGGGCGATGGGAGTGGGTCATCATAGCCTGAAGCGGACGACTTGAGAACGATTGCTATCTCACCGGTTCACAGCCGCTTGTCCGGGGAGGAGAACGGGAAGGCGACCGACTCCTGCTGCTCGCCGGTCAGCAGGAAGTGGGAGACCTCCTCCCGGGTCTGGGTGAAGACCTGCTGCAACTGGTTGAGCTCCCCCTCGCTTAGCTCCTCTTGCAGCCGCAGCCGCCACTCCAGCTCGCCGGCCAGCAGCTGCAGCCGGGAGGCGGAGATGTTGGCCGACACCCCCTTCAAGGTGTGCAGCAGGCGGCAGGCCACCTCGGGCTGCTGGCGACGCAGGGCGGAGCGAATGTCCCACAGGTCGTCCTTGTGCTCGGAGAGGAACAGCTTGAACAGGATCTGCAGCGCCTCCCTGTCCTGCTCCAGCCGGTGCAGGGCATCCTCCAGATCCAGCACCCCCATCAGGTCCGGCGGCTTGACCTCGAGCGGCACCCGCCGCTCGCCGCTGGCGCTCTTCACCCACTGCAGCAGGTTGTTGTAGAGATCCAGCTTGCTGACCGGCTTGGTGACATAGCCGTTCATGCCGACCCCGAGGCAGCGCTCCCTGTCCCCCGGCATGGCGCTGGCGGTGAGCGCTATGATGGGGACGTCGTGCTTGTCCACCATCTTGCGGATCTGGCGGGTCGCATCCAGGCCGTCGAGCACCGGCATCTGCAAGTCCATCAGGATCACGTCAAAGGGCTGCTCCGCCACCTGCTCCACCGCCTCGCGCCCGTTGTCCACCACGGTGACCACGGCCTCGACCCGGCGCAGGTACTCCATGATGAGCTGCTGGTTGACACGGTTGTCTTCGGCCAGCAGCACCCGGGTCCCGTGCAGCAGCTCCCTGAAGTGCTGCTGATCCCCCTGCGCCTCGGCCTGACGGACCTTGTTGTCGTGGGAGCTGCCGTTGAGCAGCTCGTCCACCTTGGCCAGCAGGGCGTTCTCTGTCATGGGCTTGGGCAGGAAATGGGTCAGCCCCATGCTCTCCATGCGCCCGTGCAGCCCCTCCCTGGACCAGGCGCTGGTCATCAGTATGGGCAGGCGCCGCCACTGGCTGTGCTGATACATCTCGAGGGCGAGATCCAGGCCGTCCTCCTGCCCCATGCGCCAGTCGAGGATGGCGAGCCGGATGTGGTGGCCGTCCTCACGCAGCGCCTGGCGGGCGCGGGAGAGGCTGTTGACCGCGATCACCGAGGCGCCGGCCCGGCCCAGTATGTCCTTGGCGAGCTCCAGCACCAGTTCGTTGTCATCCATCATCAGGATGAGAGGCTGGTGATCGAAGAAGACCCGGCGCCCGGAGACCCCATAGACCGCCTGGGACAGGGGGATCTCGAACAGGAAGGTGGAACCCACCCCGGGCTTGCTCTGCACCCTGATCTCCCCCCCCATCAGCCCCACCAGCCGCTGGGAGATGTTGAGCCCGAGCCCCGAGCCGCCATATTTGCGGGTGTTGCCCGCCTCCAGCTGGGTAAAGGGCTGGAACAGCTGCGCCTGCTTCTCCGGCGCTATGCCGATGCCGGTGTCCCGCACGCTGAAGCAGACCCGCATCGGGTATTGATTGACTAGAGTGATGGCCACCTCCACCTCCCCCCGCTCGGTGAACTTGATGGCGTTGTTGACCAGGTTGACCAGCACCTGGCCGAGGCGCAGCGGATCGCCGCGCAGGAAGTCGGGCACCGCAGGTGACTTGTTGATGATGACCTCGAGCTGCTTGCGCTCCGCCAGATCCGCAAACATGGCGGCCAGGGAGTCGAGCTGCTCGCTGAGATCGAAGTCGATCTCCTCCAGGGTCAGCTTGCCGGACTCCACCTTGGTGAGATCCAGGATGTCGTTGATGAGCAGCAGCAAGGTATCGGACGATGACTTTATCTTGTTGAGATAGTCCCGCTGCTGCTGATCGAGCTTGGTCTGCAGCGCCAGGGCACTGAAACCGATGATGGCGTTCATGGGGGTGCGGATCTCGTGGCTCATGTTGGCCAGGAAGTCGCTCTTGGCCTGGGCCAGCAAGGCGGCGTGGCTGGACAGCTCGCGCAGCTTCTGGTTGCGGCGCCACAGGGTCGCGGCCACCAGCGAGAAGCAGAGCAGTGCGCCCCCCAGCACTATCAGGTAGAAACGGCTCTTGAGGGAGGAGGCCAAGTCCAGCTTGCTCTGCTTCCAGGCCGGCAGCGAGGCCAGCCCCTTCATCTCGACGATCTGGTTGCGCAGGCGATGGTATTCCATCACCTGCTGGTTGAGCTCCTGGCTGAGCCGGGTAAGGGCCATGACCTTGGGCTGCCCGGAGTAGGTCTCCATCAGCCGCCGTTGCAGTTGCTGCAGTTGACGCAGCTCGCTCGTGTCCCAGCTGCGCCTGAGGTAGTGGCTCAGGCGGGCGAGCTCGGTGAGATCGCGGGCCTGCTCGGCCCCGGCCGGCAGGGTTGCCAGCAGCGCCTTGAGCTGGCCCTGGAAACGGGGCGCCAGGTATTCGATGGTCATCTCCATGGTGTAGAGCCTGGCGAGATCCAGCAGATAACCGTCGATGTCCCGTTGCAGCGCCTGGGACTTGGGATCATCCACCGACCCCGGGTCTTCGCGCACCTGGCTCACGAAGCGATCCAGGCTGCTCGACAACAGGCTGAGGCGCTGCTGTACGCTCCCATCGCTGGCCTTCTCGCGTCCCAGCAGATAGACGGTGTCGGTATTGACCCGGTTGAGGACCAGCTCTGCGGCCACGCTCAGATCGGAGGCACGTTGCTGCTGGCTCAGCAACTGCCAGCAATAGGCAGAAAACGCCAGCAGCGATACGATGATAAGGCCAAAGACAACACCATTGTCCCGTGCAACACTCTTCATCCCGTCTCGATTCTCATGTCATGGTCGGCCATCCGGTGACCCTGGGTCAGGGTCAGACAGCCGAGTGTGAAAAACAACTGAGCACTATGTTACCGTTAGTCTGCTCTGTGAATGCAATAAAGATGTTGCCGGGCCATGAATAAAGGAGCCAATTATGTCACTTGTCACTACCTATTGTAGCCACTGCTTTACCCGCAATCGCCTGCCCGGCGACAAGCTGGACGCCAGTGCGAAGTGCGGTCGCTGCCACCAGCCCCTGTTTTCCCACTCCCCGGTGTCGGGTCGCATGGCGCACTTTGATGCCCTGATCCAGTCCGACATACCGGTGGTGGTCGACTTCTGGGCCAGCTGGTGCGGCCCCTGCCTGCAGTTCGCCCCCGTCTTTCAAGAGATAGCCCAGGAGCTCGAACCCCGCATCCGCTTCGTGAAGCTCGACACCGAACAGGAGGCCGCCATCGCCAGCCGCTATGCCATTCGCAGCATACCGACCCTGATGGTCTTCAGAGGGGGGCAGATCCTGGCTCAGCGCAGCGGCTCCCTGCCCAAGAGCCTGTTCAAGGAGTGGCTGCTGTCCGTCACGGCAGCGCCCAAATGAAAACGAAATGTTTAATTTCTGTTTAATCCCAGATCCATTTTCACTTGACTCTGTGAGTCGCCACATGCTTTGACCATATCCCCCTGTTTCAAACAGGGGGATAAATGTAACCTCGGCAACACAACAACAACCATAAATTAACCGAGAGAACAACATGCATACCTCTGCAGTCCCTTCCGCCCCTACACGCTGGCTGGACATCAAGGCCGGGATCGTCATTCTGGATCTCCTGCTGCTCTGTGCCATGCTCGCCTGGCTTCCGTTTGATCCCATGATCAACAAAGGCCTCGGCATCCTGATCTTCATCGCCATCCTCTGGCTGACCGAGGCGGTGAACATCACCATCACGGCCTTGTCCATCCCGGTGCTCGCCACCCTGCTCGGGGTGTTTGACATGAGCAAGTCGCTGACCGACTTCGCCAACCCTGTCCTCTTCCTCTTCTTCGGCGGCTTTGCCCTGGCGGCGGCCCTCTCCAAGCAGGGACTGGATACCCAGATCGCCGCCAAGGTGATGCAGCTGGCCAAGGGGCACCTGGGCTGGGCAGCCATAGTGCTGTTCACCATCACGGCGGCGCTCTCCATGTGGATCAGCAACACCGCCACCGCCGCCATGATGATGCCGCTCGCCCTCGGCATGCTCAAGGGACTCGACGTTCACAAGGAGCGTCGCACCCTGGTCTTCGTCCTGCTTGGCGTCGCCTACAGCGCCAGCATCGGCGGGATCGGCACCCTGGTGGGCAGCCCCCCCAATGCCATCGCCGCCGCCCAGATGGGGCTTGGCTTCACCGACTGGCTGAAGTTCGGCATCCCGGTGGTGCTCATCTTCATGCCGGTGGGCATAGGCCTGCTCTACTGGGTGACGCGCCCCAACCTGTCGCACCAGGTCAGCACAGAGCAGGTCACCATAGAGTGGACCGGCCAGCGCAAGACCACCTTGCTCATCTTCCTGACCACAGTGCTGCTGTGGATTGGCTCCCAGCCCATCGCCGCGGCGCTGGGCGGCATTCCCCAGTTCGATACCCTGATCGCCATGGGCGCCATCCTGGCCATCGCCGTCAGCCGGGTCGCCAGCTGGGATGACATCAACCAGAACACCGACTGGGGCGTGCTGCTGCTGTTCGGGGGTGGCCTGACCTTAAGCGCCATCCTCAAGCAGACCGGCGCCAACGCCTTCCTGGCGGAGCACCTCTCCAGTGCGCTCGCCACCATGCCCATCTTCATCATACTGCTCTGCCTCGCCGCCTTCGTGGTGTTCCTGACCGAGCTGGTCTCCAACACCGCCACCGCCGCCCTGCTGGTGCCGCTGTTCGCCGGTGTGGCCGAGGCGCTGGGGGTCTCCCCCATCGTCGTGTCCGTGCTGATCGCCGTCGGGGCCTCCTGCGCCTTCATGCTGCCGGTGGCCACGCCGCCCAACGCCATCGTCTTCGCCAGCGGTCACATCCAGCAGCGGGAGATGATGCGGGCCGGTCTGGTGCTGAACCTGGTGTTCACCGTCATCCTGACCCTGCTGGCCTATTTCATGGGTGACATCCTCCATTGATCCCCGGCCAGGCAGATGGGCCTGAGGATGCTGCCGGGCCCAGCCCCTGAGCCGTCGCCCACCTTGCCCGTTGAAACACCAGAGCCCCGCACCGTCGGGGCTCTGTTTATTCTTCCCTCCCAGCGCCTCCCCCAGCCTCTCCCCTTCTCCCTGCAACCGGCCCTGCCCTGTGACGCGCCCCGGGCCATTAACACGGCCTTAAGAAAGTGCCTCCATGATGCGGACAAGGGCGCGCCGACAACAGGCGCATGGCAAGTCGGTGTGCATCACAACGAGAGGAAAAAATCATGGCGAAATCGATGGGTAGCGGCAGGGCCATCAGGGTATGGGATCCCCTGATCAGGGTGTTTCACTGGGCAACCGTCCTGCTGTGCGTGCTCAACCTGTTCATCCTGGAGGAGGGCAGACGCAATCACCGCTATGTCGGGTACGCCCTGGCCGGATTGCTGGTGCTGCGCGTCCTGTGGGGATTTGTCGGCTCCGACTACGCCAGGTTTGCCCAGTGGTTTCCGACCCCGGCCCGCCTGGGCCGCTACCTGCAGGCCAGCTGGCAGGGCAGACACCCCTATCATGCCGGCCACAATCCGCTGGGCGCCTTGATGATACTGCTGCTGTTGACCTGTCTGGTGGGGACGGCCGTCACCGGGATCATGACAGGGTACGAGCAGCTGTTTGATGAGGAACTCATGGAGGAGCTCCACGAATTCTTTGCCAAGGCACTGCAGATCGCCATCTTCATCCATGTGCTGGCGGTCATCGTCCTCGATCGCCTGACCCGGAGGGATCTCATCAGGGCCATGATCACCGGTAGGAAGCGCGTACCGGCCGATACCGAGATCGTCGACAAGCGCTGAGGCCACCTCAGCCAGATGAGATAAAAAAACCCCGCGATGCGGGGTTTTTTCATATCGGGTGTGGTCAGCCAACGTTGCAGCTCTTCAATTTCCAGATCCGATCCACGTAGTCCTGGATGGAGCGGTCGGAGTTGAACTTGCCCATGGTGGCCGAGTTGATGATGGCCTTCTTCGCCCACAGCGCCGGATCCCGATACCAGGTATCGATCAGCTTGTGCGCTTCCGAGTAGGAGGCGAAATCGGCCAGGGTCAGGTAGGGATCTCCCCCTTCCAGCAAGGAGCGCTTGATGGAGGCGAGCTCCCCCGGGCGACCCGGCGTGAAGTAGTCGGTGTCGAACCAGTCCAGCACCGCCTTGAGCTCGGAGTTGGCGTAGTAGAAGTCGTACGGGTTGTAACCGCGCGCCTTCAGGGACTTCACCTCGTCCACGTTCAGGCCGAAGATGGCACAGTTCTCTGCCCCCGCCTCTTCGGCGATCTCGATGTTGGCGCCGTCCAGGGTACCTATGGTGATGGCGCCGTTCAGTGCCATCTTCATGTTGCCGGTACCTGAGGCTTCATAACCTGCGGTGGAGATCTGCTCGGAGACATCCGCCGCCGGGATCAGCTTCTCGGCCAGGCTCACCCGGTAGTTAGGCATGAACACCACTTTCAGCTTGCCCTGGATGCGGGCATCGTTGTTGACCCGCTCCGCCAGCTTGTTGATGGCGTAGATGATGTCCTTGGCCAGTTTGTAACCGGGCGCCGCCTTGGAGCCGAAGATGAACACCCGCGGGTGCATGTCATAGTCCGGGTTCGCCAGCAGACGACGGTAGAGCGCCATGATGTGGATGAGGTTCAGCTGCTGGCGCTTGTACTCGTGCAGACGCTTGATCTGGACGTCGAAGATCGCCTCAGCCGAGACATCGATGCCGGTTTCTGCCTTGATGACCTTGACCAGCTTCTCCTTGTTGTGACGCTTGATGGTCATGAACTGCTGCTGGAACGCCTTGTCGTCGGCAAACTTGGTCACGCTGCGCAGCTTGTCCAGCTGCAGCGGCCACTCCTTGCCCACCACTTCGTTGTAGAGGGCGGCAAGCTCGGGGTTGCAGGCCAGCAGCCAGCGACGGGGGGTCACGCCGTTGGTGACGTTGCACATCTTCTCGGGCCACAGCTCGGCATACTCGGGGAAGAGATCCTCTTTCACCAGCTTGGAGTGGATCTCGGCCACACCGTTCACCTTGGAGGAGCCGATGACGCACAGGTTGCCCATGCGCACCTTGCGCACATCCCCTTCTTCGATGATGGAGAGCTTGGCCTTGATGGCATCGTTGCCCGGCCACTTGGGCTCCACCAGCTCGTTCAGGAAGCGGGCGTTGATCTCGTAGATGATCTCGAGATGACGGGGCAGCACCTTCTCGAACAGGCTGACGGACCACTTCTCCAGCGCTTCCGGCAGCAGGGTGTGGTTGGTGTAGGAGAAGACCTGATAGCAGATGGCCCAGGCGGCATCCCAGTTCAAGTCTTCCTCGTCCACCAGCACCCGCATCAACTCGGGGATGGCCACCGTCGGGTGGGTATCGTTGAGCTGGATGGCAATTTGCGCGGCAAAGTTGCCAAAATCCGCACCATGCACTCGCTTGTAGCGGCGCATGATGTCCTTGATGGAGCAGGCACAGAAGAAGTACTGCTGGATCAGGCGCAGCTCTTTGCCTGCATCTGTCTCGTCGTTCGGGTAGAGCACCTTGGAGATGGTCTCGGCCTGGGCCTTCTCGGCCTGGGAGTCGATGTAGCCACCGGCGTTGAACACGTCCCAGTCGAAGAACTCGGAGGCGCGGGATTCCCACAGGCGCAGGATGTTGACGGTGTGACCGCCAAAGCCCACCACAGGAATGTCCCAGGGCACCCCTTTGATCTTGCGGCCGGCGTGCCACACCTTCTTCAGGCCGCCCTTGTCACCGAACACGGTTTCCACGTAGCCGTAGAGCGGGATCTCCTGCACCGACTCGGGGCGGCAGATCTCCCAGGGGTTGCCATATTCACGCCAGGAGTCCGGGCGCTCGATCTGGCGGCCATCCTGGATCTCCTGACGGAACAGGCCGTGCTCGTAATGGATGCCGTAGCCCACCGCCGGGTAGTTCAGGGTGGCCAGGGAGTCGATGAAGCAGGCGGCCAGACGGCCCAGGCCGCCGTTGCCGAGGGCCATGTCCGGCTCTTGTTCGCACAGGTCGGTCAGTTCCAGACCGAGTTCACCCAGAGCCTCTTCACAAATCTTGTACAGGGAGAGGTTGTGCAGGTTGTTGGAAGTCAGACGCCCCATCAGGAATTCAGCAGAGAGATAGTGAATCGCACGAGTATCTTTCTTGAAGTGAGTCTGCTGAGTACGGGTCAGGCGCTCGTACACCTGTTCGTTGACGGCGGCAGCGGTCGCTTTCCACCATGCTTCGGGAGAGGCTTTCTGTTCGCTTGTACCCAAGGTAGAACGCAGGTGACGCACGATACTCGCCTTGAGCTGATCTTTATCCAGTTGGAGATCCTGGTCTGTCTTCTTCTTGGTAGCCATAAACCATTTTCCTTCGTTACAAATAAAAAATGTTATCCCCTTGAGGGACCGGCGCTGTTGTTATCTCAGAATATGTTCCGGCGTGGGCATACTAGCTAAAGCCGGGGGTTTAAAAGTTAACGTGAGTCACACTTTAACGTATAAAAATGACAGTTTCACCATGAAAACCCTTTCCTATATCCTCCCTGAACAAAATAAAAATAACCTTAAAAATCAAACCATTGAATGAAATCCAAAAAGTTGGATTCATGAATAGGTTTTCAATGATTGCCAGCGGCTGAAAATACGTGAAAATAAGCGCCGACTCGGCCGGTGATGAAATCGCTTTCAATTCCTGGTGTATCAGCACGGCAATAAAAGGAAGCTGCCCCAATTGGGGCAGCTTCCTGAGCTGAATTAACCATGGGCCTTGAACTGGTTACTCATGGGGTCGTAGTGATAACCAATCTGCTGCAGACGGGTGGCCAGCTGATCCTCCGTCATGTCGTAGTAAGCCAGCAACTCCTCCAGACCATCGCACTCCAGCCGCAGCTTCTCGTTGATGATCCCGAGCAGAATATTGGCGTCCAGCCGTTGCAAGGTGCTCACATCCATCTTGGTCCCTCCTCTTGCCATACATACTGTATAACCATGAGCGCCGGCCCGCGCTTTGTCTACAGGTTAAAAAACACCCACCCCATCATCAATATAAATAGTGTTTAAATTCAAATGGTTAATAAAAACCCCTGTTAGTCGGCTCACATTTTTAATCACAAACGCCTTGTCACTGGCATGAGATAGAACTACTGTATACACATACAGCATGGTTATTCATACAGGACACATATATGAGCCAGCCCCTGAGTCACCGCCCACTCTCCTCCTCTGCCGGTGTGATCACCACCTGGCCCACCCGCCATCAGAGCAAGGCGGAGCATGAGCATCGACTGGCCATGGATCTCCATGAAGCCCCGTTGCTGGATGCGCTGGGAAGATTGAGCCAAAGCGACAGCGGCTGGATCCTGCTCATAGCCCCGCCAGGGCTGCCCGTGGCCAAGCAACTGCAGGCCCAGGGAATCAATCCCGCCCGGGTACTGGTGGTTCACGGCCCCAAGATCAAGAACTGGCAACGTCTGCTGGAGCAGAGCCTGGCCAACGGCCATTGTGCCGCCGTCTTGACCTGGCTGCCCGAACGGGTTGCCCTGGATCGCAGCCGCCTCAGCACCCTGGGTCAGCGTGCCGGTGTCCTGACCCGCTTCTTCGAGCCCACCCCTTCCCAGGGAGGCTCTCTCTGCTACGGTGGGCAGGACGTCTACCTGAACCATTGAGTCATATCGTGCCGACCCGGGCTGGCAGGGCTCCCTGCCCCCGCGTCAGCCTGGCAGGCGGCAACCAAGACGAGAAAGGCGACCCTGAGGTCGCCTTCTGTCATATGGCCTGGGCTGCCATCTGCCCGGCGCCCCGCCAGGGGCTTCTACCGGATCAGGCGAGCCTGGTATCCAGCTCGGCGATTTTGGCAGACCAGTAGGCCGGACCGGTTTCATGGATGTTGTTGCCCTGGGAGTCCACCGCCACTGTCACCGGCATGTCTTCCACCTCGAACTCATAGATGGCTTCCATGCCCAGATCGGCGAAGGCCACCACACGAGCCTTCTTGATGGCCTTGGCCACCAGGTAGGCGGCACCACCCACTGCCATCAGATAGACGGCCTGGTGCTGCTTGATGCTCTCGACGGTTTTCGGACCCCGCTCGGACTTGCCTATCATGCCGATGAGGCCGGTTTCCCCCAGCATCATGTCGGTGAACTTGTCCATCCGGGTGGAGGTGGTGGGGCCGGCCGGGCCGACCACTTCGTCACGCACCGCATCGACCGGGCCGACGTAGTAAATGAAGCGGTTGGTGAAGTCGACCCCTTCCGGCAAGCCTTCGCCATTTTTCAGCATGTCGGCAATGCGCTTGTGGGCGGCGTCACGGCCGGTGAGGATCTTGCCAGACAGCAGCACGGTATCGCCGCTCTTCCAGCTGGCGAGCTCGGCCTTGGTGATGCCATCAACGTTGACGCGGCGCACGTTGCCGCCCGCTTCACGGGTGATTTCCGGCCAGTCACTCAGCCTCGGCGGAGTCAATTCGGCGGGGCCAGAGCCGTCGAGCTCGAAGTGAACGTGGCGGGTGGCGGCGCAGTTGGGGATCATCACCACCGGCTTGGAGGCGGCATGGGTCGGGGCGGATTTGACCTTCACGTCCAGCACTGTGGTGAGGCCCCCCAGCCCCTGGGCACCAATCCCCAGCCGGTTGACCTTGTCATAGAGCTCGACCCGCAGCTTCTCTTCTGTGGTTTCTGGGCCCCGGGCGATCAGCTCCTGAATGTCGATGTGCTCCATCAGGGCTTCCTTGGCGAGCACGGCCGCCTTCTCGGCGGTACCGCCGATGCCGATCCCCAGCATGCCAGGCGGGCACCAGCCGGCGCCCATGGTCGGCACGGTTTTGAGCACCCATTCGACCACGTCGTCGGAGGGGTTGAGCATCACCATCTTGGACTTGTTCTCGGAACCGCCGCCCTTGGCCGCTATGCTCACTTCCACCTTGTCCCCCGGGATCATGTCGATGTGCACCACGGCAGGGGCGTTGTCCTTGGTGTTCTTGCGACTGCCGGCAGGATCCGCCAGCACGCTGGCGCGCAGCGGGTTGTCCGGATTGGTGTAAGCGCGGCGAGTGCCCTCGTCCACCATCTCCTGCACCGTCATGTCGCTGTCCCACTGCACCTGCATGCCGATCTTGACGAAGCAGGTGACGATGCCGGTGTCCTGGCACAGGGGGCGATGCCCTTCGGCAGACATGCGGGAGTTGATCAGGATCTGGGCCAGGGCATCCTTGGCGGCCGGGTTGATCTCGCGGTCATAGGCAGCCTTGGCGGCGTGGACAAAATCGAGGGGGTGGTAGAAAGAGATGTACTGCAGGGCGTCAGCAATGGAATCGATAAAGTCCTGTTTTCTAATGATGCTCATATCATCCTCACTGGTCCTTGTCGTCGCTTGCGCGAGCAAGGGCTTCCATATGAGCCGGGCCTTCGGCAGGCGGCGAATGCGCACAGAGCCGGCGACTACGGCGTGTTTTTATAACGGTGTTTTTCTTAAAAATGCCGGCGGCCATGATACGCTTGAGCACCCGAACCGGCTAGGGAGCTGGGTGCAAACTGTTGCCTGTGTAACAAAAAATGAAACCAAGACTGCATATCCACCATTTCGACCCGCAAGCATCGCTTCACGCCCTGTTTGCCCGCTTGCAACACCAGGCCTGGGCCATCCTGCTGGAATCGGCAGGCCCAACGGGCGCCGACAACCGCTTTGACATCATCAGTGCCGATCCGCTTGCCACCCTGGAGACCCGGGGTGCCAGCACCTGCCTCACCCAGGCTGGTCACCAGAGCCATCATGACGGCGATCCCCTCGCCCTGCTCGCCGAGACCCAACGAGCCCTGCTGGGGGAGCTGGTGCAGGATGAGCATGACCTGCCCTTCATCGGGGGCGCCCTGGGGCTCTTTGGCTACGATCTGGGCCGGCGATTCGAACGTATGCCCGTCCAGGCCAGCGCGGACATCCAGGTACCCGACATGGCGGTGGGGATCTACGATTGGGCACTGCTGCGGGAAGTTGCGACCGGTCGCTGGCAGCTGGTGCACTGGGGAGAGGAGTCCGGGCTCGCCAGACGATTGCAGTGGCTGGCGGCGCAAGCCCCTCGGCCCTGCGCTCCCTTCGCCTTAGAGGGCGAGTGGCAGAGCAACATGAGCCGGGCCGAGTACGGCGAAAAGTTCGCCCGTATCCAGGCCTATCTGGCGGCAGGGGATTGCTATCAAATCAACCTGACCCAACGCTTCAGCGCCCCCTATGGAGGGGACGAGTGGTCCGCCTATCTCGCCCTCAGCGCCGCCAACAAGGCCCCCTTCTCGGCCTTTGTCCGGCTGCCCCGTAGCGCCATGTTGAGCCTCTCCCCCGAGCGCTTCCTGCTGCTCGATGGCCGCCACATTGAGACCAAGCCCATCAAGGGCACCCGGCCCCGTCATCCGGATCCCGCTATCGATAAACAGGTGGCCGAGTCGCTCGCCAGTGCCGACAAGGACAGATCGGAGAACCTGATGATCGTGGATCTGCTGCGCAACGACATAGGCCGGGTCAGTCGCCCAGGCTCCGTCAGCGTGCCGAGCCTGTTTGCGGTGGAGTCCTTCCCCGCCGTGCATCACCTGGTCTCCACCATTCACGGCGAGCTGGATGCGCGCTGGCAGGGGGTGGATCTGCTGCGGGCCTGTTTCCCTGGCGGCTCCATCACGGGGGCCCCCAAGATCCGGGCGATGGAGATCATCGAGGAGCTGGAGCCGGTGCGCCGAAACGCCTATTGCGGCAGCATCGGCTATCTGAGCCAGCACGGCCGGATGGACACCAGCATCTGCATCCGCACCCTGATAGCCGAAGCCGGCCGGCTCCATTGCTGGGCGGGGGGCGGCATCATCGCCGACTCAGACCCGGACGCCGAATATCAGGAGACCTACGACAAGGTGGCCCGCATCCTGCCGCTGCTGGCTGCCTTGCGCCAATGAGCCTGTGACTGCCCTCACCCGCCCCAAGGAGACCAGGACCGAGATGGATATCGAGATGAACCGCGCCGAGCTGCTGACCCGCTTCCTGTTGCAGCGCCCCGCCCCCGCCCACCGTTTGATGCTGGCAGGGCTCAAGCCGGCGGCTGTGCTGATCCCCCTGGTGGAGCGCCCCCAGGGGCTACGCCTGTTGCTGACCCGTCGCAGCACCACCCTGCGCCACCACCCGGGGCAGATAAGCTTCCCCGGCGGGCGCCAGGATCCGGAAGATGAGAGCCTGATCCACACGGCCCTGCGAGAGACCCATGAAGAGCTCGGGATCCCCGCCTCCCAGATCCGGGTCATCGGCAGCCTCACCCCGCTCAACACCATCTCCCTGTATGACGTCCTGCCTGTGCTGGCCATGATAGACCCCGACTACCGCCTTGCCCTCAGCCCCGACGAAGTGGAGCAGGCCTTCGAGGTGCCCCTCAGCCATGTGCTGGATCCGGCCCACCACATAGCCCTGACCCTGCCAAGGGCGGGCAAGCGCCACACCATCTACTGGATCCCTTGGCAGCACTCCTTCATCTGGGGGGCCACCGCCAGCATGATCCGCCAACTGGCCCAGCACCTGTCAGAACAACATATTGATAACCTTTAGAGGTGAGAAATTATCCAGTTAACATTCAACTAACACTGCATATGATAAATAAATTTTGATTTTTTATTCTTTTGATCACATTTCCATAAGAAAGTGCGGGTTTCAGCCTCATAAAGGTGAATCTGATCAACATTTTTGGGTAAAAAGAAAGTATTCTTGCGCCGACTAATTAAAACCACACATTCGGGGTGAGACACATGTCCAATACTGTCACTGGCGCACAGGACGTTGCAGCCGCACAGGAGCAAGGGATCCGCTCGGTCCAATCACGCGGTTGGAGCAAACAAGACACCACCTGGGTTATCAGCCTGTTCGGCACCGCCGTCGGCGCCGGCATCCTGTTCCTGCCCATCAACGCCGGCATGGGTGGCTTCTGGCCACTGGTGGTGATGGCGCTGCTGGTCGGCCCCATGACCTATCTGGCCCACCGCGGCCTGGCGCGCTTCGTGCTCTCCTCCAAGAAGCCCAATGCGGACATCACCGAAGTGGTGGAAGAGCATTTCGGCGTGGGCGCAGGCAAATTAATCACCCTGCTCTACTTCTTTGCCATCTACCCCATAGTGCTGATCTACGGCGTGGGCATCACCAATACCGTCGAGAGCTTCCTGGTCAACCAGCTGCAGATGACGGCGCCACCGCGCTGGATCCTCTCCATCGTGCTGATCATGGCCATGATGTCGGTCATGCTGGCCGGTGAGAAGCTGATGCTGAAGGTCACCGAGTTCCTGGTGTACCCCCTCATCGCCATCCTGGCGGGCATCTCCCTCTACCTGATCCCGGACTGGACCGGAGCCGCCCTGGCCCAGGTGCCTTCCGCCAAGGATTTCGCCACCACCCTGTGGCTGACCATCCCGGTGCTGGTGTTCTCCTTCAACCACAGCCCGGCCATCTCCAGCTTCGCCCTGGCCCAGCGCCGTGATCACGGTGACAACGCCGTCGCCAAGTCCGACGCCATCTTGAAGCGCACCGCCATCATACTGCTGGGCTTCGTGATGTTCTTCGTCTTCTCCTGCGTGATGAGCCTGACTCCGGCCCAGCTGGCAGAAGCCAAGTCCCAGAACATTGCCGTGCTCTCCTACCTGGCCAACCAGCATGCGAGCCCCATCATCTCCTACTTCGGTCCGCTGGTTGCTTTCGTCGCCATCGTCTCCTCCTTCTTCGGCCACTACCTGGGTGCCCGTGAAGGTCTGAAGGGCATGGTGATGCAGCAGATGCGTTCCTCCGGCAAGGAGCCGAACCACAAGAAGATCGAGCTGTTCATCATCGCCTTCTTCATCCTGACCCTGTGGGCCGTGGCCGTGATCAACCCCTCCATCCTCGGCATGATCGAATCCCTGGGTGGCCCCATCATCGCCACAATCCTGTTCCTGATGCCGATGTACGCCATCAAGCGCGTCCCGGCCATGGCGAAATACCAGGGCCAGATCAGCAACCTGTTCGTGGCAACAATGGGCCTCATCGCCATCTCTGCTATCCTCTATCAGCTGGTCGGCTAACCCCGCCCCCGATAGCCAGGGTCAACCGGATCGCCGGTTGACCCTGCCAGAGACCCACAGCCCGGCAGGCTCAGCGTGCCGGGCTGTTTTCATTGCTGTGCCCCGAGGTTCGGCAAGGGCCTGGATAAGGTCATCTTCCCTATCAGCCACCTTTCCCGACCGACCACCCGCTGCGTGGCCGCCCGTGCAATCTGCTCCTGTCCTCAGGCCCCGCGCTTGGGCAAAAGGGATGGCAGCCCCATGCTGCCGAGTGACCCCCACGCCCATGTTCCCTTCTGCCCTTTGCCTAGTGCCTAGTGCCTGTGCCTGTGCCTGTGCAGGAGGATGGGCGCTATACCGCGCCTACATCGGGCGCCTAGGGCCTCCCCGCAGGGGTCTGGGTTTGCCCCCGAGAGACGGGATGCCGCCGCTCGCCAAGGCTCCAAGGCGGCGACACAGAACGAAAGACCTGATGCCCCAATCCTGCGTCTCCTGCGCCCCTCTGCCCGCAGATGTGCCTTGAGCCCTTGCCATGATGGCGACGCGGCGGCTGACTACCCATCTGCGCCTGAGCCTATGGACCCCGCAGCCCCTGCCGCCCTTCCTTTCCAGAGGGATAGCCACGACCGCCCTCGCAGGCAGGCGCGCCCACCCATGGACAAGAGGTCCACAGCGGCAACCGGCAGATTGGATTAAGGAAGGCGCAAGTGTCGGTGACACAAGATTGCAGGCAATAAAAAGCGCCCTCCGAAGAGGGCGCCAGCATTCAGGGAAAAGCTAAGGGGATCAGGCTTCGCGGCTGGGCAGCGGCGCCGCTTCCAGCAGGCTCTCATCCTCGGCCATGCAAGCGGCCGCGGTGAACAGCACGTCGGTGGAGCTGTTGAGGGCCGTTTCGGCGGAGTCCTGCAGCACCCCAATGATGAAGCCCACGGCGACGACCTGCATGGCGATGTCGTTGCTGATGCCAAACAGGCTGCACGCCAGCGGGATCAGCAGCAGGGAGCCACCGGCCACGCCGGAGGCGCCACAGGCGCTGATGGTGGCGACCACGGAGAGCAGAATGGCGGTAGCCAGATCCACTTCCATCCCCAGGGTGTGCACCGCCGCCATGGAGAGCACAGTGATGGTGATGGCGGCGCCGGCCATGTTGATGGTGGCACCCAGCGGAATGGAGACTGCGTAGGTGTCTTCCGGCAGACGCAGCTTCTCGGCCAGCGCCATGTTGACCGGGATGTTGGCGGCGGAGCTGCGGGTGAAGAAGGCGGTCACGCCACTCTCTTTCAGGCAGGTCAGCACCAGCGGATAGGGGTTACGCTTGATCTTCCAGAACACGATGAGCGGGTTGACCACGAAGGCGATGAACAGCATGCAGCCGATCAGCACCACCAGCAGCTGGGCATAGCCAAACAGGGCATCGAAACCTGTCTCGGCCAGGGTGGATGCCACCAGACCCAGGATGCCGAGCGGGGCACAGCGGATCACCGCTCTGACGATGCTGGAAACCCCGTGGGACAGATCGTTGATCAGCGCCTTGGTGCTGTCACCCGCGTGACGCATGGCGATGCCAAGGCCGATGGCCCAGGCCAGGATACCGATGTAGTTGGCATCCAGCAGCGCCTTCACCGGGTTGGTCACCACGTTGAACAGCAGGGTCTGCAGTACCTCGGTGATGCCGCCCGGCGGGGTGATCTCGGCAGTGCTGGCCACCAGGTGCAGGTTGGAGGGGAACAGGAAGCTCGCCATCACGGCCACCACGGCGGCCAGGAAGGTCCCCAGCACATAGAGCAGCAAGATCGGCTTCATGTTGGTCTTCTGACCCTGCTTGTGACCGATGATCGCCGACATCACCAGCACGAAGACCAGCAGCGGAGCGACCGCCTTCAGGGCACCGACGAACAGGCTGCCAAGCAGACCCGCCGCCTTGGCCCATTCGGGCATGAACATGGCAAGGAGGATACCGAATACCAGACCGACCAGGATCTGGCTAACCAGACTGGTGCTGTTGACCAGTTTTATGAGGGGGTGTTGTTGTGTCATCAAATAGTCCCTGTGCACTCATGGTGCGTGAATCATTAGTCCTGTTGGCAACCTGCCGCGCGCATTGACACCGGCCTGTGGACGGTGGTGCCGTTGGCAAACCTTCTTCTGGATCTGTCCATACGCGTGGGGTTGCGGACAAGGAATATCCCATCTGCCATCGTTTTTTTCCACATAATCACTGAAAAATATCAGGGTTACCTCACAAAAAATCTACAACAATGTGATAACACAATATCAACTACGGTCAAATTGTCACCAAACCAGTCCTATCATCGGCCGATGTGGAGGCGAGAGTGGTATCATGCCGCTCACTTTGCACTGGAGCCTGTTGCCATGATCACCTCTTTATTGACCCGACACTTCGGCTTCGACCGGCTACGACCCGGCCAGGAAGCGGTGATCAGCCGCCTGCTGGCCGGCAAGAGTGCGGCTGCCATCTTCCCGACCGGCGCAGGCAAGTCCCTCTGCTACCAGTTGCCCGCGCTGGCACTGCCCCATCTGACCCTGGTCATCTCCCCCCTGCTGGCGCTGATGCACGATCAGCTCGCCTTCTTGCAGAGCAAGGGGATTGCCGCCGCGACCCTGGACTCCAGCCAGACCCCAGAGGAGAGCCGCCGGGTGATGCAGCAGGCCAGCGACGGCCAGCTCAAGATCCTGATGATCTCGGTGGAGCGCCTCAAGAACGAGCGCTTTCGCCGCTTCATCGCCCAGGTGCCGCTCTCCCTGCTGGTGGTGGACGAGGCGCACTGCATCTCGGAATGGGGCCACAACTTTCGGCCAGACTATCTGAAGCTGCCGGACCATCGCCGCGATCTCGCCATTCCCCAGGTACTGCTGCTCACCGCCACCGCCACCCCGGCGGTCATGGCAGACATGCAGGCCAAATTCGCCATCGAGGCCGAAGATCTGGTGGTGACCGGTTTCTATCGCCCTAATCTGGATCTCGCCGTGATCCCGCTGGCCGGCAGTGCCCGCGATGGCTGGCTGCGTGACGAGTTGCGCCGCGATCCCGCGGCCCCCACCATCGTCTACGTCACCCTGCAGCAGAGCGCGCAGCAGTGCGCCGATCAGCTGCAGGCCATCGGCATTCGCGCCTGTGCCTATCATGCGGGGCTGGATCCCGCCCTTCGCAGCCAGATCCAGCACGACTTCATGGCCGGCCGACTCGACTGCATCGTCGCCACCATCGCCTTTGGCATGGGCATCGACAAGGCCGATATCCGCCGGGTCATTCACTACGATCTGCCCAAATCCATCGAGAACTACAGCCAGGAGATAGGCCGCGCCGGACGTGACGGGCTCCCCTCCCGCTGCATGGTGCTGGCGAGCCGCGCCCAGTTGCCTGTGCTGGAAAACTTCGTCTATGGAGACACCCCGGACAGGGAGGCCATCCTGAGCTTGCTCCAGATCCTGCAACAGAGCGGTGCCGAGTGGGAATTTGGCCTGCTGCGCCTCTCCAACGAGACCAACATTCGCCAACTGCCCCTCAAGACCCTGCTGGTCTATCTGGAGATGGCGGGGATCATTGCCCCGGCCTACAGCTACTTTGCCGAGTACCGTTTCAAGTTCGTGCTGGAAAAACGGGAGATCCTGGCCCGCTTCAATCCCGATCGCCGCCAGTTCCTGGAGCAGCTGTTTGCCTGTGCGCCCCAGGCGCGCAGCTGGTGCACCATGGACTTCGATGCGCTGTGGCAGGGTTATCAGGGGGAACGCCAGCGCGCCGCGGCGGCGCTGGATTATCTGCAGCAGCAGGGCTGGATCGAGCTGGAAAGCAAGCAGATGACGGCGGTGTATAGAGTCGTGCGCCAGCATATCGACCCGGCGGCACTGACCGAAGAGCTACATGGACTGTTTGAAAAGAAAGAGCAGAGTGAGCTGGCCCGCCTCCAGGCCCTGCTGGAGTTCTTTACCTCGACTCACTGCCTGAGCCATGAGCTGGCCCGCTATTTTGCCGATGAAGAGGCGCCCGAGCAGTGCGGGCACTGCTCCGTCTGCCGGGGGGAGATAGCCGTGCTGCCGCCGCTGCCATCTCCGGGCTTGCCCAACGAGCACGGCTTGCGCGCCTGGTGCGATCCTCTTATTGCTCTGTGTCACCAGCGCCATCCCAGGATCCTGACCCGCTTCCTGTGCGGTATCGCCACCCCATTGACCACCCGGACCAAGGCGAGAAACCTGGCCGGTTTTGGCCAGCTGGCGGCCCATCCCTTCGCCGAGGTGCTGGCGGCGGTGTCGGCGATCTATCCTGCCGACGCTTGATCACCCGCTTGCCGGACGCTGAAAAAATAAGACCCTCGCGGATGCGAGGGTCAAGCCAACGGAAACGTGCTTAAACAGAGCTTAGTATCTGCACAATCACCCACTCTCTTGCTAAAGCGATGACTGCTCGACACAGGGCCAATCTAGAGCAGCCGGAATGTAGCGTCAATGTAAAAATTAGAGCTTAAACACCAAACAACAAACATTACGTTAACGTAAGCGTCATGGCGTTTCATCCCTTCTCCCCTGCCACCCTTGCCCCGCCTGCGCTTCGATTCGACAAACCCGGGGACCATCATTTTCTGCGCCTGCCACACAAACATTTATTTTTTATGTCTTTGACATTTGCATCACTGTCGTGGCAAAAATAATTTAACAGTCAGTAACATAGAGATGTCATTGGCTGCCTCTTCCCGCATGAGGATCGGGAAGCTCCCGTACAAACTTAAACCAATGATGGCGATGGATTACTGGGGGCTGTTGACTAGGCTTAAGAGGTAAACAGAACAAAAGTAGTGATCCACTCTTTTTCAGGGTAAGCGACTATAACGAGGGCTAAGTTATGGGCATCTTCGAGCACTATCAACAGCGGTATGAGAAGGCCAGAGAGGAGGAGTACAGCATCCAGGAGTTTCTGGATATGTGCAAACAGGACAAATCCTGCTACGCCTCCGCCGCCGAACGACTGCTGGCTGCCATCGGCGAACCGGAAATGATCGACACTTCCGTCAATCCGCGCCTCAGCCGCCTCTTTTCCAACCGCGTCGTCGCACGCTATCCCGCTTTCAAAGACTTCTATGGCATGGAAGAGGCCATCGAGCAGATCGTCTCCTACCTCAAGCACTCCGCCCAGGGACTGGAAGAGAAGAAGCAGATCCTCTACCTGCTCGGCCCCGTCGGCGGCGGCAAATCCTCGCTGGCCGAGAAACTCAAGTCCCTGATGCAAAAAGTGCCCATCTATCGCATCAAGGGATCGCCGGTCAATGACCACCCCTTCTGCCTGTTCGACATCGAAGAGGACGGCGAGATCCTGGAAAAAGAGTACGGCATACCGCGCCGCTACCTGAGGCCCATCATGTCCCCCTGGGTCGCCAAGCGGCTGCACGAGTTTGGCGGCGACATCACCAAGTTCAAGGTGGAGAAGGTCAACCCCTCCATCCTGGATCAGATCGCCATCGCGAAAACCGAGCCTGGCGATGACAACAACCAGGACATTTCCTCCCTGGTGGGCAAGGTCGACATCCGCATGCTGGAGCACTATGCCCAGGATGATGCCGATGCCTACTCCTACTCAGGGGCGCTGTGCAAGGCGAACCAGGGGATGATGGAATTCGTGGAGATGTTCAAAGCCCCCATCAAGGTATTGCACCCCTTGCTGACCGCGACCCAGGAAGGCAACTACAACGGCACCGAGGGGCTCTCCGCCCTTCCCTTCGACGGCATCCTGCTGGCTCACTCCAACGAATCCGAATGGCAGCAGTTCCGCAACAACAAGAACAACGAGGCCTTCCTCGACCGGGTCTACATCGTCAAGGTGCCCTACTGCCTGCGCGTCTCGGAAGAGGTGAAGATCTACGAGAAACTACTGTTCAACAGCGAGCTGACCGAGGCCAAATGCGCCCCGGGCACCCTGGAGCTGCTGGGCCAGTTCTCCGTATTGTCACGGCTCAAGGAGCCGGAAAACTCCAGCCTCTACTCCAAGATGCGGGTCTATGACGGCGAGAGCCTCAAGGATACGGATCCCAAGGCGAAGAGCTATCAGGAGTATCGCGACTACGCCGGCGTCGACGAGGGCATGAACGGCCTCTCCACCCGCTTTGCATTCAAGATCCTCTCCCGTGTCTTCAACTTCGACCATGCGGAAGTGGCGGCCAACCCTGTCCACCTCTTCTATGTGCTGGAGCAGCAGATAGAGCGCGAGCAGTTCCCGCAGGAGCTGCACGATCGCTACCTCGAGTTCATCAAGGGCTATCTGACCCCGCGCTACGTGGAATTTATCGGCAAGGAGATCCAGACCGCCTACCTCGAGTCGTATTCAGAGTACGGGCAGAACATCTTCGATCGCTATGTCACCTACGCCGACTTCTGGATCCAGGATCAGGAGTACCGTGACCCCGAGACCGGCCAGTTGTTTGATCGGGCATCGCTCAACAGCGAGCTGGAGAAGATCGAAAAACCCGCCGGGATCAGCAACCCGAAAGATTTTCGCAACGAGATCGTCAACTTCGTGCTGCGTGCACGGGCCAACAACGCAGGCCGTAACCCCAACTGGACCAGTTACGAGAAGCTGCGCACCGTGATCGAGAAGAAGATGTTCTCCAACACGGAAGAGCTGCTGCCGGTTATCTCCTTCAACAGCAAAACCTCGGCCGAGGAGCAGAAGAAGCACGATAACTTTGTCGAACGGATGATGGAGAAGGGCTACACCCGCAAACAGGTACGCCTGCTCTCCGAATGGTATCTCAGGGTACGCAAGTCATCCTGACCCTGCCGTGTTCAAGGGGGAGTTATGGCGCATTTTATCGACCGCAGACTCAACGGCAAAAACAAAAGCGCTGTCAATCGGCAGCGCTTCATCCGCCGCTACAAGAAGCAGATCAAACAAGCGGTCTCGGATGCTGTCTCCAAGCGCAGCATTCAGGACGTGGACAAGGGCGAGAGCATCAGCATCCCGACCAAGGACATCGGTGAGCCCCATTTCCATCAAGGTCAAGGCGGTAAACGGGAGATGGTGCACCCGGGGAACGATCAGTTCGTCTCCGGTGACAAGATTGACCGCCCCAAGGGAGGGGGCAGCGGTCAGGGCGGGGGCGAAGGCCAGGCCTCGGATCAGGGCGAGGGAGCTGACGACTTCGTGTTCCAGATCTCGAAAGACGAGTACCTGGACCTGCTGTTTGAGGATCTGGAGCTGCCACGGCTGCAGAAGACCCAGCTCAACCAGCTGATGGAGATGAAAACCTACCGCGCGGGCTACACCTCCAACGGGGTGCCCGCCAACATCAACGTGGTGCGCTCGCTGCAAAATTCGCTGGCGCGTCGGATGGCGCTGCAGGCGGGCAAGAAGCGCCAGCTGCGTGAACTGGAGGAGCGGCTGGCCCTGCTGGCCGTCGATCCCAACGAACATTTTGCCGAGATGGCACAGCTCGAAAAGGAGATCAGGGAGCTGAAACGGCGGATCGAGGCGGTGCCCTTCATCGACACCTTCGATCTCAAGTTCAACAACTTCGTCAAACGGCCCGTGCCCTCCAGCCAGGCGGTGATGTTCTGCCTGATGGATGTCTCCGGCTCCATGGATCAAGCCACCAAGGAGATGGCCAAGCGTTTCTACATCCTGCTCTATCTGTTCCTGAGCCGAACCTACAAGAACGTGGAGGTGGTCTACATTCGCCACCACACCCAGGCCAAGGAAGTGGACGAACACGAGTTCTTCTACTCTCAGGAGACTGGCGGCACCATAGTCTCCAGCGCCCTCAAGATGATGAACGACATCATCAACGAGCGTTACCCAGCCAACCAGTGGAACATCTATGCGGCGCAGGCGTCCGATGGCGACAACTGGGCGGATGACTCGCCCCAGTGCCGGGAGATACTGATGCGCGACATCATGCCGCGGGTGCGCTACTACTCCTACATCGAGATCACCACCCGCGCTCATCAGACCCTGTGGCACGAGTACGAGTCGGTGGCCGAGCAGTACCCCCACTTCGCGATGGAGCACATTCGCAAGGTAGAGGACATCTATCCGGTGTTCCGGGAGTTGTTCAAGAAGCAAGCGGCTTGAGGGATCACATATGGTAGAAACCGCGAGAAAAATAGCGCCGCTGGACGATGGGCCTGACTGGAACTTCGATCTGCTGGAGACCTATCACCAGGAGATTGCCCGGGTTGCCAAGTTTTATCGGCTGGATACCTATCCCAACCAGATCGAGGTGATCACCGCCGAGCAGATGATGGATGCCTACTCCAGCGTCGGCATGCCCATCGGCTACCAGCACTGGTCCTTCGGCAAGCGCTTCATCCATACCGAGCGCAACTACAAGCGCGGCCAGATGGGCTTGGCCTATGAGATCGTCATCAACTCCGACCCTTGCATCGCCTACCTGATGGAAGAGAACACCATGCCGATGCAGGCCCTGGTGATGGCGCACGCCTGTTATGGCCACAACTCCTTCTTCAAGAACAACTACCTGTTCAAGGCCTGGACCGATGCCTCCTCCATCATCGACTACCTGCTGTTTGCCAAGAACTACATCACCGAATGCGAGGAAAAACACGGTATAGATGCCGTCGAGCGGCTGATCGACTCCTGCCATGCCCTGATGAACTTCGGGGTGGATCGCTACAAGCGTCCCCAGAAGATCTCCCTGGCAGAGGAGAAACGGCGCCAGAAGGCGCGGGAAGATTACCTACAAACCCAGGTCAACGAGCTGTGGCGCACCCTGCCCAAGCAGCACAAGGCCGCCGGTATCGAGGACAGGCGTTATCCACCCGAGCCTCAGGAGAACATCCTCTACTTCATCGAGAAGAACGCCCCCCTGCTGGAACCCTGGCAGCGGGAAGTGGTGCGCATAGTGCGCAAGATCAGCCAGTACTTCTACCCGCAGAAACAGACCCAGGTGATGAACGAGGGCTGGGCCACCTTTTGGCACTACACCATCCTCAATCACCTGTATGACGAGGGGAAGATCAGCGATCGCTTCATGATAGAGGTGCTGCACAGCCACACCAACGTGGTGTACCAGCCCCCCTATAACAGCCGCTACTACTCGGGCATCAATCCCTATGCCCTCGGTTTTGCCATGTTCACCGACCTGCGCCGCATCTGCGAGCACCCCACAGAGGAGGACAGATACTGGTTCCCCGATTACGCCGGCACCAACTGGGTCGACACCCTGCACTTCGCCATGCAGAACTTCAAGGACGAGAGCTTTATCAGCCAGTTCCTGAGCCCCAAGGTGATGCGCGACATGAAGCTGTTTGCCATCGATGACGACGATCTGAAGAACTACCTCAAGGTCTCCGCCATCCACAACGAGGAGGGTTACCGGCTGGTGCGCAACACCCTGTCAGCCCAATACAACCTGAGCAATCTGGAGCCCAACATTCAGGTCTACAACGTGGCGGTGAAGGGAGATCGCTCCCTCACCCTGCGTTATGTCCCCCACAACAGGATCCCCCTCGGCGAGTCGCGGCACGAGGTGCTCAAGCATCTGCACCAGCTGTGGGGATTCGATGTGGTGCTGGAGCAGGATAACGGCGAGCTCACCGCAGACATCATAGGGCGCTGCCCGGATCGCAAGAGCCTGACCTGATGGGCAGGCAAGGAGCATAAAAAAACGCGCCATCAGGCGCGTTTTTTCTGGTGACCTTCATCAGTTATCGCACAGGTTGCTCGGCATGTCCTGGCGCAGACGGGTCCACAATTTGCCTGACTCTATACCGTACTGGCGCACCGTCATGAACACGGCCTCGTGATTCTTGGTCTCGGCCAAGCCCAGCAGCGTCTTGTAGTAGGCATCCGCCGTCTCACGCGCCTGCTTGTCGGAGAAGTAATAGCGGCCGACCCGGCTGTACAGCCCCTTGAACCCATTGAGGATCAAGGCGTAGATCGGATTGCCGGAAGCAAAGGAGAGCTGGTGGTGCAGGCGGTAATCGAACTCGGCATAGGCCTCAGCCGTGTTCTCGACCTCATCGGCCCCGCGCAGGATCTCGGCGGCTTGCTCCGGGTTGTTGCGAATGGCGCCACGGATGAAGATGGTGCAGATGTTGGTGCGCGCCGACAGCAGTTGGGCCACCAGATCCGGCACCTTGTCCTGATCGAGCCGTGCCAGGGTCTCCAGGATGTTGAGACCCGAGGTTTCCCAGAAATTGTTGACCTTGGTCGGTTTGCCATGCTGGATGGTGAGCCAGCCATCGCGGGCAAGGCGCTGCAGCACTTCGCGCAAGGTAGTGCGAGTCACGCCAATCAGCTCGGACAGTTCGCGCTCCGCCGGCAGAATGGATCCTGGAGGAAAGCGATTGTTCCAGATGGACTCGATGATGTATTCCTCGGCAAACCCGGCAGGGCTTTGCGCTTTTATGACCATGTGGTGACTCTGTTGTAGTGCGTAAAAAGGCTCACGAATAATAGCAAAGCCGGTCATGCTGGCAAGCAGAAGGTCAGTCCTCTGCTCACATTAACCCGATCTTTTTGTTAAAAATATGTATACAGCCATATGGCCGGAGCCAAGCAACACCAAATGATGGTGATATCGACGCCTCGCCGCTGGGCAAGTACGGCGGCGTTATTTATAGTTAGCGCTCCCTTGATTAAAATCATGTGCAATCAATTTGATAAAGGTGAATATCCGGATGTTCGGGTCGAGTCGGGCTCGACTGCATAGACGCAGATACCAACAACAGAACAGAGAACCATCATTATGCCAATCAGCCTAGGGCGCGCTTTTGCAAAGAATTTTTTGGGTAATGCCCCTCGGTGGTACAAAATTGCCATCGTTCTATTCCTGCTGATCAATCCGATCGTCTTCCACATTGATCCCTTCCTGGCTGGCTGGTTGCTGGTTGTCGAGTTCATCTTCACCCTGGCCATGGCGCTCAAGTGCTACCCGCTGCAACCGGGCGGCCTGCTGGCCATCGAAGCCGTGCTCATCGGCATGACCTCGGCGAACCAGATCAAGCATGAACTGGTGGCCAACATCGAAGTGCTGCTGTTGCTGGTCTTCATGGTGGCCGGCATCTATTTCATGAAGCAGTTGCTGCTCTACGTCTTCACCAAGATGCTGGTCCGCATCCATTCCAAGACCCTGCTCTCCCTCGCCTTCTGCCTGGTGTCGGCCTTCTTGTCCGCCTTCCTCGACGCCCTGACGGTGATCGCCGTGGTCATCAGCGTCGCCACCGGTTTCTACGCCATCTATCACAAGGTGGCCTCCCGCGACGAGTTTGAGGGTCAACATCAGGATGACGAGGACATCGACGAGTTGTCTCGCCAGCACCTAAACGAGTTCCGCGCCTTTTTGCGCAGCCTGATGATGCATGCCGCCATCGGCACTGCCCTGGGGGGCGTGTGCACCCTGGTCGGCGAGCCACAGAACCTCATCATTGGTGAGCAGGCGGGCTGGCATTTCGGTGAATTTGCCATTCGCATGGCCCCGGTCACCATCCCCGTCTTCCTCTGCGGTCTGCTCACCTGCGTCCTGGTGGAGAAATTCCGCTGGTTCGGTTATGGCACCAAGTTGCCAGAGCCTGTGCGCCATATCATGGAAGCCTATGAACGCGACGAAGATGCCGGGCGCAGCCCGCAAGACAAGGCCAAGCTGCTGGTCCAGGCGGCGATCGCCCTCTGGCTCATCACAGGTCTGGCCCTGCATCTGGCGGCGGTGGGCCTGATCGGCCTGACCGTCATAGTGCTCGCAACGTCCTTCACCGGCGTTACCGAGGAACATGCCCTCGGCAAGGCCTTCCATGAGGCGCTGCCCTTCACCGCCCTGCTCACCGTCTTCTTCAGCGTGGTGGCGGTGATCATCGATCAACAGCTGTTCAAACCGGTGATCCAGTGGGTACTGGCTGCCAAACCCGAGGATCAGCTCGCCCTCTTCTATCTGGCCAACGGCTTGCTCTCCATGGTGAGCGACAACGTCTTCGTCGGCACCGTCTACATCAACGAGGTAAAGACTGCCCTGCTCAATGGCGCCATCAGCCGCGAGCATTTCGATCTGCTGGCGGTGGCCATCAACACGGGGACCAACCTGCCGTCTGTGGCCACCCCCAATGGCCAGGCGGCCTTCCTGTTCATGCTCACCTCGGCGCTGGCGCCGCTGCTGCGCCTCTCCTATGGCCGCATGGTGTGGATGGCTCTGCCCTACACCCTGGTGCTGGGGCTGGTGGGGTTCTTTGCGGTGGAACAACTGCTCGCCCCTGCCACCGAATGGTTCTACCAGGCCGGCTGGCTGACGCAGGGGGGCGCCGTGCCAACCCTGGCACCCGCGGCACACTGATGACGCGAGGGGCCATGAGGCCCCTTTCTTTTTAAATGGGGCTCTGCTCTAATTCAGCCATTATTTTTCTCTGTGAGATCAATCAGATGATCGAGTTTCTTCGCCGTATTGCCAGCCATCGTCTGGCCTGGGGCCTGCTGGCTGCGTCTGCTCTCTGCTTCGAGCTGTGCGCCCTCTTCTTCCAGCATGTGCTGGGTCTGCACCCTTGCGTGATGTGCATCTATGAGCGGATCGCCATCCTCGGGGTGCTCGCTGCCGGCCTGCTCGGCATGGTGGCGCCAGAGAAGTGGTATCTCCGCTGGAGTGCCATGCTGCTGTGGGGCTACAGCGCCTTCTGGGGCCTGAAGCTGGCACTCAAGCATGTGGATTACCAGGTGAACCCCTCCCCCTTCAATGTGTGCGAAGGCTTCGTCGACTTCCCAAGCTGGGCTCCCCTCGATCAGTGGGTGCCCTGGCTCTTCTTCCCGGACGGCGATTGCAGCGAGATCAGCTGGCAGTTCCTGAGTTTCTCCATGCCGCAGTGGTTGATCGCCATCTTCGCCGCCTACCTGCTGGTGTTTGCGGTGGTCGCCATCGGCAACCTGGTCAAGGGCCGCTGCTGCAACTGACGCTGACGCGGCCATATAAAACGCATCAACGCATACAAAAAGGGAGCCATCGGCTCCCTTTTCCATCAGCGGTGTCAGTCACCCAAGCCGCTCCCGTTTCTCCATGCCCCTGTCATCTGGCTGATGGCCATCTTCGCCGCCTACCTGCTGGTGTTTGCGGTGGTCGCCATCGGCAACCTGGTCAAGGGTCGCTGCTGCAACTGACGCTGACGCCGCCATATACAACCCATACAAAAGGGAGCCATCGGCTCCCTTTTCCATCAGCGGTGTCAGCCCCCCAAGCCGCTCCTGTTTCTCCATGCCCCTGTCATCTGGCTGATGGCCAGCTTCGCCGCCTACCTGCTGGTGTTCGTGGAGGTCGCCGTCGGCAACCTGGTCAAGGGCCGCTGCTGCAACTGATGCTGACGCCGCCATATACAACCCATACAAAAGGGAGCCATCGGCTCCCTTTTCATTTTCCGCAGTCTCTGTGCACGGTTGCACAGGCACGCACTCAACTCGCCTTGGCGGTGTGCATCCTGGCCTTCACCATGCCGACGACCATGGGCAGCAGCGAGATGCCGATGATGCCGAAGATGAGCAGGGTGAAGTTGTGACGCACCACCGGCAGGTTGCCGAAGAAGTGGCCCGCATAGACGAACGACAACACCCACAGCAAGCCGCCAATCAGGTTGAACGCCAGGAAGCGCGGGTAGGTCATGGCTCCCATGCCCGCCACGAAGGGGGCAAAGGTGCGCACTATGGGCAGGAAGCGGGTGATGATGATGGTCTTGCCGCCATGCTTGGCATAGAAGGCGTGGGTCTTGACCAGATAGTCGCGCCGGAAGATCTTCGAATCGGGATTGCGAAACAGCTGATCCCCGAAGAAGTGGCCTATGGTGTAGTTCACCACGTTGCCGAGCACGGCGGCGATGATCAGCACCCCCGCCAGGGTGTGCACGTCCAGCACGCTGCCCACGGTGAGGGCGCCTGCGGCAAACAGCAGGGAGTCGCCGGGCAGGAAGGGGGTCACCACCAGGCCGGTCTCACAGAAGATGATGAGGAACAGGATGGCGTAAACCCAGATGCCATAGTGCTCGAACAGCTCTTTCAGGTGCACGTCAACGTGCAGAATAAAGTCGATTGCAAACAGGATCAGATCCATTTTCTCATACCCATGAAGTGAACGGCGTGGAGTCTACGCCAATGCCTTGCGCCCGACAATCTGCGGCATCGTCTCTCCCCTCATTCCAGGGTATCCAGCCCCTTCCTGACCGTTGCGGGCAGGCAGGACTCCCACCCCCAGAGCAGCAACAGCAGCAGGCTGACGTCGTCGAGCCAGCCAACGAAGGGCACCAGATCCGGGATGAGATCCACCGGACTGATGCCATAGACGAGGATGAGGATCACCAGCCCCTTGGCCCACCAGGGGGTGTCCGGGTGGCGAAAACCGGCGTAGAGGCGACGCAGGCGCCGCCAGATCAGCCAACGCTTGCCGCTCATGATTCGATCAACTCGCCGCGCAGCCGCTGGATCTGATCCCGCATGGCGGCGGCCTGTTCGAACTCCAGATCCCGGGCATGCTGGAACATCTGCTCCTCCATCCGCTTGATCTCCTTGGCGATCTCGCTGGCGGAGCGGGCATGGTACTCCCCTTGCGGCTCGGCCGCCTTGCGACTGCCTCTGCCGGGTTTGCCGGCGGTGCGGCTGCCCCCCATGTCCATCACGTCCCCCACCGACTTGTTGAGGCCCTTGGGCGTGATGCCGTGCTCCAGGTTATGGGCGTGCTGCAGGGCACGGCGCCGCTCGGTCTCCTCGATGGCCACCTTCATGGAGTTGGTGATGGTGTCGCCGTAGAGGATGACCTTGCCGTTGAGGTTGCGCGCCGCGCGGCCAATGGTCTGGATGAGGGAGCGGGTGGAGCGCAGGAAGCCCTCCTTGTCCGCATCCAGAATGGCCACCAGGGAGACCTCCGGCATGTCGAGCCCTTCCCGCAGCAGGTTGATGCCCACCAGCACGTCGAATTTGCCCAGGCGCAGATCGCGGATGATCTCCACCCGCTCCACTGTGTCTATGTCCGAATGCAGGTAACGCACCCGCACGTCGTGATCCGCCAGGTATTCGGTCAAGTCTTCCGCCATCCGCTTGGTGAGGGTGGTGACCAGCACCCGCTCCTCCACCGCCACCCGCAGCCGGATCTCGGAGAGCAGATCGTCCACCTGGGTGGTGACGGGGCGCACCTCGATGACAGGATCGAGCAGGCCGGTGGGACGCACCACCTGCTGCACCACGTCGCCGCCGGACTTCTCCAGCTCGTAGGGGCCGGGGGTCGCCGAGACGAACACCGTCTGGGGCATCAGGGCCTCGAACTCGTCAAACTTCAGCGGCCTGTTGTCGAGCGCCGAGGGGAGCCGGAAGCCGTACTCCACCAGGGTCTCCTTGCGGGATCTGTCCCCTTTGAACATGGCGCCTATCTGCGGCACAGTCACGTGGGACTCGTCGATGATGAGCAGGCCATCCCCCGGCAGGTAGTCAAACAGGGTGGGCGGCGGCTCGCCGGGGGCCCGCCCCGACAGATAGCGGCTGTAGTTCTCGATACCGGAGCAGTACCCCAGCTCCTGCATCATCTCGATGTCGAACTGGGTGCGCTGGCTGATGCGCTGCTCCTCCACCAGCTTGTTGAGGGAGAGCAACTGCTCGCGGCGTCCCTTGAGCTCTTCCTTGATGTGATCGATGGCCCCGAGGATGGTCTCGCGCGGCGTGGCATAGTGGGTCTTGGGGTAGATGGTGTAGCGCACCACAGTCTGTTCGATGGCACCGGTCAGGGGATCGAACTGGGAGAGGCGCTCCACCTCCTCGTCAAACAGCTCCACCCGCAAGGCCAGCTTGTCCGATTCGGCAGGGTAGATGTCGATCACCTCCCCCCGCACCCGGAAGGTGCCGCGCTGGAAGGCCATGTCGTTGCGGGTGTATTGCAGCTCGGCGAGGCGGCGCAGTATGTCCCGCTGGTTGATCACATCCCCCACCTTCAGGTGCAGCATCATGCTGAGGTAGGCCTGGGGGTCCCCCAGACCATAGATGGCCGATACCGAGGCGACGATCACCACGTCTCGCCGCTCCAGCAGCGCCTTGGTGGCCGACAGCCGCATCTGCTCGATGTGATCGTTGATGGAGGCATCCTTCTCTATAAAGGTGTCCGTGGTCGGCACATAGGCTTCCGGCTGGTAGTAGTCGTAATAGGAGACGAAGTACTCCACCGAGTTCTCGGGGAAGAACTCCTTCATCTCCCCATAGAGCTGGGCGGCCAGGGTCTTGTTGGGAGCCAGTATCATGGTCGGGCGGTTCAGGGTGGCGATGACGTTGGCCATGGTGAAGGTCTTGCCCGACCCGGTCACCCCGAGCAGGGTCTGGTGGGCGAGGCCGGACTCGATGCCATCGAGCAGGCGGGCGATGGCCGCAGGCTGATCCCCCGCGGGTTTAAACTGGCTGGCCAGCTTGAAAGGCTTATTCATGACGACTCCCGACAAAAAACGGCAAGAGAGCAGTGTACCCCGAGTTGACGGGCCTGGGTATCCGCTCTCACCCCCTGACGGCTATTGACCCCGAAATGCGACCTCTGTATGATGCTCCTCCTTGCCTGATGTTCCCCCGTAGTTCAGTCGGTAGAACGGCGGACTGTTAATCCGTATGTCACTGGTTCAAGTCCAGTCGGGGGAGCCAATTCCTCACCATCTCGGTGCAAGTTATCCACTTTAGTGCTTTCCTCTGCCAATTTTAATGCACAAGCCGTCCCTCGCGGCACACTCCCCATTTGATCCCCGGTTCCTGGCCAGCAGCGTTTTGTTCTGCTGCGTATAACCATTTGATTTTTATAGAAACATTTTTTTGCCGGTATTTTTTGAACAGTCCTTGCACCCCAGTATTGGCGCGGCTTGCAGGCTGATCGCCAAGTTTCATGAACAGGGTTATCCACAGTTTCTGTGGGTAAGTGTGCCAAACCCAATGCAGGCCTAGGTTGGCAGCGATTGTCTCCGCTTTGGCGAGGCGAAACATCTCGCCCCCCATTTTCTCCTGTTTTTGCCCTCCCCCCTAAATGGGTCGGACGGGGGTGACCCCTCCTCTTCCGGCCACTTTTTTTTCGCCATGCCCCGTGCCATGGGTCAGCCTCCACCGAACGGTAAAAAGGGTTCCTTTGCATCCCTCGCTCCCCACCAGTCAAAAATGCTGAAAACCATGCTCAATCGCCCCCTGCGCAGCAGGTAATAAATTGTCCACAGGGCTGTCACCCCTTCCCTGGTCGACAGCAGAAATCACTCATTGACAGCGAGAACGGCAGCGGAAAATAGAGGTATTTTCCCCAAGTTGCCCGCGCATCCCTCCCCTCCCCGGGGAGACCAGCACTTAACTGGCCGTTAATCCGCTTTCGCGCTTCTTTCTTGATGAGGGATCCGGCACAATATCGGCCCCACTTTTTTCCTCGGTTTTTCCGGGCATGACCATAGATTTCGTGACACTGCTACATCAAAGCGACTCCCTGCTGCTGTTCGTGGTGCTGGCCTTCGGCCTGCTGCTGGGCAAGGTGCGCATCGGCAACTTCCAGATTGGCAACACCATAGGGGTGCTGTTCACCGCCCTGCTGTTTGGCCAGATGGGGTTCCAGTTCTCCACCTCCACCGAGAACGTCGGCTTCATGCTGTTCATCTTCTGTGTGGGGATCGAGGCGGGCCCGCACTTCTTCAGCGTCTTCCTGCGCGACGGCATCCACTACATCACCCTGACCCTGGTGATCCTGCTGACCGCCTTGCTGCTCACGGTGGGACTGGCCAAGTTCTTCAATCTGGGGCCCGGCATGGCGGCGGGGATACTGGCGGGGTCGCTCACCTCGACCCCGGCGCTGGTGGGGGCCCAGGATGCCCTGCGCAGCGGCCTGCTCAACCTGCCCCACGGTACCGACATGCAGCCCGTGCTCGACAACATGGGCATCGGCTACGCCCTGACCTACCTGGTGGGTCTGGTGGGGCTGATGCTGGTGGTGCGCTACCTCCCCTCCCTGGCACGACTCGACCTCAATACCGAGGCCCAGAAGATCGCCCGCGAGCGGGGGCTCTCCGACAGCGAGAGCCGCAAGACCTACCTGCCCATCATCCGCGCCTACAGAGTCGGCCCTGAGCTCGCCGCCTGGATAGGTGGCCGCACCCTGCGCGAAACCGGCATCTACCCCCACACCGGCTGCTATGTGGAGCGGATCCGCCGCAATGGCATACTGGCAAGCCCGGATGGAGACGCGGTGATCCAGGAGGGGGACGAGATCGCCCTGGTGGGCTATCCCGAGAGCCACGAGAAGCTGGACGTCAACTACCGCAACGGCAAGGAGGTGTTTGACCGCAACCTGCTCGACCTGCAGATCGTCACCGAAGAGATAGTGGTGAAGAACGACGCCGTGGTGGGCCGCCATCTGGTGGAGCTCAACCTGACCGAGAAGGGCTGCTTCCTCAACCGGGTGGTGCGCTCCCAGATCGAGATGCCGTTCGATCGCAACATCATGCTGCAAAAAGGCGACGTGCTGCAGATCAGCGGCGAGAAGCAGCGGGTCAAGCTGCTGGCCAACAAGATCGGCTTCATCAGCATCCACAGCCAGACCACGGATCTGGTGGCCTTCACCACCTTCTTCGTGCTCGGCCTGCTCATTGGCTCCGTCTCCCTGGTGTTCGGCCAGATAGAGTTCGGCCTCGGCAACGCCGTCGGCCTGCTGCTGGCGGGCATTCTGATGGGTTACCTGAGGGCCAACCACCCGACGGTCGGTTATGTGCCGCCCGGTGCCTTGCGCCTTGCCAAGGATCTCGGCCTCGCCGTCTTCATGGTGAGCACGGGTCTGAAAGCGGGGGGCGGCATCCTGGATCACCTCAGCGAGGTGGGGGTGGTGGTGCTCTTCTCCGGCATGCTGGTGACCACCTTGCCGGTGCTGGTGGGCTATCTGTTCGGGGTCTGGGTGCTGAAGATGAACCCGGCCCTGCTGCTCGGGGCCATCACGGGGGCCCGTACCTGCGCCCCGGCCATGGACGTGGTCAACGAGGCCGCCAACAGCTCGATCCCGGCGCTCGGCTACGCCGGCACCTATGCGGTGGCCAACGTGATGCTGACCCTGGCGGGCTCCTTCATCATCGGTTTCTGGTTCTAGCCCAGATCCCCTTGACCCGACACTATCCGCAAAGAGGGAGCCCATGGGCTCCCTCTTTTGTTGTCGGGGCTGAGGGCTTTCAACGACCAGAGAGGGGCAGCAGGCCAGATAGCTGGAATCGTGCTATTGGCTGGCGGCGATGAAACTCAAAGAGCTAAAGCCCCCCCTGCGCGGCACTTACACTCAGTAAAACGAGTGAGGTGATCGTCATGAAACGCTTATGGATTTTCCTTGTTTGGGTGCTGGGTTCCCTGCCACTGGCCTGGAGCGCCGAAGCGGACAAGGCGGCAGTCGAAGAAGAGGCGCGCAGCGCCCTCAGCTTCGCCAGCGAGGATCTCGCCAAACCCATGTTGGGGGACCTCGACGCCATGATGGAACGGCGCACCATCAGGGTGCTGACCACCTACAACAAGACCGGCTACTTCATCCACAAGGGGGTGCAACGGGGGGTCACCTACGACGCCTTCATGCAGGTTGAAAAACGGCTCAACGAGCAGCTGCGCAAGGACAAGGCCATCAAGCGCCACCTCAAGCTGAACTTCGTCTTCATTCCGGTCGCCCGGGAAAACCTGCTGAAGGCCCTCATCGACGGCAAGGGGGACATCGCCGCCGCCAACCTCACCATCACGGACAAGCGCAGGCAGCAGGGGGTAGAGTTCAGCGCCCCCCTCATCGAGAACGTGCGCGAGCTGCTCATCTCGGGGCCGGACTCCCCCAAGGTGGAGAGCGCCGCCGATCTCGGGGGCAAGAGCATCTATGTCAGGCCCTCCTCCAGCTACTTCGAGAGCCTGATGGCCTACAACCAGGCACGCAAGGAGGCGGGGGAACCCCTCATCGACATCCAGCCCGCCTCCGAGGTGCTGGAGGATGAAGATCTGGTGGAGATGGTCAATGCGGGCCTGCTCCCCTTCATCGTCATGGATGAGCACAAGGCCCGCTTCTGGCAGAAGATCTTCCCGGCTATCCGGATCCACGAAGAGCCCGTGTTCCGCGACGGCGGCATCATCGCCTGGGCGGTACGCAAGGAGAGCACCCAGCTGCTCGCCATGCTCAACGAGCAGATCAAGGCGCTGCGGGGCAAGGCCACCGGCGAGGCCATCCTGGCCCGCTACCTCAAGCAGAACAAGTTCATCAAGAGTGCGGCCGCCGAGGCCGAGCGCAAGAAGTTCCTGCAGGTGGTGGAGCTGTTTCGTGAATACGGCAACAAATACGACGTGGACTGGCTGCTGATCGCGGCCCAGGGCTATCAGGAGTCGGCCCTCAACCACAAGGCGCGCAGTCATGTCGGCGCCATCGGCATCATGCAGATCATGCCCGCCACCGGGAAAGGGCTCAAGGTGGGGGACATACGCCAGCTCGAGCCCAACATCCACGGCGGCGTCAAATACATGCGCTGGATGATAGATCACTACTACGCCGACGAGCCCATGACGGCCCTCGATAAGGCTCTGTTCTCGTTTGCCTCCTACAACGCCGGTCCCGCCCGGGTGGCGCGGCTGCGGGCCGAGGCCAAGAAGCGGGGGCTGGATCCCAATGTCTGGTTCCACAACGTCGAGTATGTGGCGGCGGAGAAGATAGGCCCGGAGACGGTCACCTATGTGGGCAACATCTACAAGTACTACATCGCCTACAAGCTGGTGATGGAGCAGTTGCAGCTCAAGGAGCAGGCCACAGAGACTCTCAAGCAGCAGGAGAAGATGGGCGAGAAAGTCTCGGCGGCAGAGAAATCATAGGCAGCCAGGACCAATGCCAGTTGCAGGCGGGGCTCCCTCTTCAGCAGAGGCGAGCCCCGCCTCTTCTTAGGCAGAAAGAGCCTTCCCCCCATGACCAGAATGAACAGAATGGGCAGAACAGCCTTAATAGCCATTACGGTCAGATTGTTTTCCAATCAGACATGATTAATTAACCTCCTCGCAACAATCACAAGGAGAACACCATGTTGCAAGGAACCTTCAAGCGCACCCTGCTCTGCTGCCTGCTGGGGGCCAGCCTCGGCGTCCAGGCCAAGATAGACGAAGTCCACTTCCTGATCCCGGGCGGCGCCGGCGGCGGCTGGGACAACACGGCCCGTGGCACCGGCGAGGCCTTGACCAAGTCCGGCCTCATCACCACCGCCTCCTACCAGAACATCTCGGCCGGCGGCGGCGCCAAGGCCATCGCCCACCTGATCGAGACCTCGGCCCAGTCCGACAAGACGCTGCTGGTCAACTCCACCCCCATCATCGTCAAGTCCCTCTCCAAGGAGCTGCCGCAATCCTTCCGGGATCTCACCCCGGTTGCCTCCATCATCGCCGACTATCAGGCGCTGGCGGTCCCCCTGGACTCCCCCTATCAGAACTGGGCCCAGTTGCTGGCCGCCTATGAAGCCAATCCCGCCAAGGTGAAGATCGCCGGCGGCTCAGCCCGCGGCAGCCTGGATCACCTGGTGGCCGCCATGACCTTCAAGAATGCGGGGGCCGATGCCGGCAAGCTGCGCTACGTGGCCTATGACGCCGGTGGCAGCGCCATGGCGGCGGTACTGGCGGGGGAAACCCAGGTGCTCTCCACCGGCTTTGGCGAGGCGATGGAGGCAGTCAAGTCCGGCCAGATGCGGATCCTCGGCGTCACCGCCCCCGAGCGGATGCCGGATGCGAGCCAGGTGCCCACCTTCAGCGAACAGGGCAACCCCACCGTCTTTGCCAACTGGCGCGGCTACTTCGCCTCCCCCGACGTCAGCCCCGAGCAGTCCGCCGAGTTCGCCGCCCTGCTCAAGCAGATGTACGACAAGCCGGAGTGGGAAGTGGTGCGCGCGCGCAACAGCTGGATCAACCAGTATCAGGCCGGTCCCGAGTTCACTGCCTTCCTCAACAGCCAGGAGCAGCAAATTGGCGGCCTGATGCGCGAGCTCGGCTTCATCAAGTAACCCTCAGCCCGTGGCGGGCCAGGCCCGCCCATCGGAGTCATCATGCGACTGACCAAGGAAAGGTTCGGGGGGCTGCTGTTTTTGCTGCTCTCCCTCGCCTATGGCTATCACGCCACCCAGATCCCCGGTTACCCGGGGGACGAATATGAACCCTTTACCGCCAGCACCCTGCCCTATGCCCTGGCGGGTGTCGGGGTCCTGCTCTCCCTGATCCTGATCTGTTCCCCGGGAGGGGAGCGACTGGGCAAGGAGTCCGGCAACTGGCGGCTGGTGTTCGCCCTGCTGGGGCTGATGCTGGTCTATGGCCTGGCCCTCGGCTGGCTCGGCTTCCTCATCGCCACCATCCTGTTCCTCATCGGCGGCATCCTGCTGATGGGCGAGCAGAGCCTCGCCTTCGCCTGCAAGGTGAGCATCCCCTTCACCCTCATTTTCTGGGCCCTGCTGACCAAGGGGCTCAATGTCTATCTCGAGCCGGGTCGGCTGTTCACCCAGTTGCTGGGATAAGGAGAACCCATGTTAGACGGAATCCTGCAAGGGCTCGGCACCGCCATGATGCCCATCAACCTCTTCATGGTGGTGGTCGGCTGCTTCGTCGGCACCTTCATCGGCATGCTGCCGGGCCTCGGGCCCGTCACCGCCATCGCCCTGATGATCCCCATCACCTACGGGCTGGACCCGGCCTCCGGCATCATACTGATGGCCGGGGTCTATTACGGCTCCATGTTTGGCGGCTCCACCGCCTCCATCCTGATCAACACCCCCGGCTGCTCCGCCAGCATGATCACCGCCATCGACGGCTATCCGCTGGCCTGCAAGGGGTTCGCAGGCAAGGCGCTGGCCATCGCCGCCTACGCCTCCTTCGTCGGCGGCACCCTGTCGGCCATCTTCCTGATGGTGGCGGCCCCCCTGCTCGCCAAGGTCTCCCTCGCCTTCCAGTCGGCGGACTACTTCGCCCTCATGGTGCTCGGGCTCTCCGCAGTGGCGGCCTTTGCCGGCAAGGGCCAGGTGCTCAAGGCGCTGATCATGGCGCTGTTTGGCATCATGATCTCCACCGTCGGCATCGACCGCAGCGTCGGGGTGGACAGATTCACCTTCGGCCTGCCGGACCTGCGGGATGGCTTCTCCTTCCTGCTGCTGGCCATGGCCACCTTCGCCCTGGCGGAGATCCTGATGACGGTGCTGCGCCCGGGCAAGGACACCAGCAAGGAGGAGGCGAGCAAGCTGCAGCAGCTAGGCTCCCTCAAACTCAGCAAGGACGAGGTCAAGGAGATAGCCCCCCCCATAGCCCGCTCCTCTGTGCTGGGGTTCCTCATCGGCGTGCTGCCGGGGGCCGGCGCCACCATCGCCTCCTTCATGGCCTATGGCGCCGAGCGCAACTTCGCCCGCAAAGGCAAGCGGGACGAGTTTGGCAAGGGCAGCCTGACCGGCATAGCCGCGCCGGAAGCGGCCAACAACGCCGCCTCCAGCGGGGCCTTCGTGCCGCTGCTGACTCTGGGGATCCCGGGCTCCGGCACCACGGCCCTGATGCTGGGGGCCCTCATCGCCTACGGTATCCAGCCTGGCCCGCGCCTCTTCATGGAGCACCCGGACGTGTTCTGGTCGGTGATCATCTCCATGTATCTGGGCAACGTGGTGCTCTTGATCCTCAACCTGCCGCTCATTCCCTACCTGGCCAAGGTACTGCAGGTGCCGCGCCCCGTGCTCATCCCCATGGTGCTGCTGTTCTCGCTCATCGGGGTCTATCTGGTCTCCTTCAACACCATGGACATCTATGTGATGGTGCTGGTGGCCCTGGTGGCCATCGGCCTGCGCCTGCTGGACTTCCCCATGGCCCCCATGCTGCTCGGCTTCATCCTGGGGGGCATGCTGGAGGACAACCTGCGCCGGGCCCTGGTGATCAACGACGGCTCCCTGAGCTTCCTGTGGGAGCGCCCCATCACCCTGGGCTTCACCCTGGTCACCCTGGTGATGCTGTTGCTGCCGCTCTGGCAGTGGTGGCAGGCCCGTCGCACGCCGGTGGCGACCCTGCAATCCGACCCGACCTGATCCGAGTCATCACAAAAAGAGCGCCAACAGGCGCTCTTTTTTTTGGGTTGGAACCGGCCACTCACCGCTGGCGATAGCGCCGCTCCGGCCGCCCGACGGTGCCGTATTCGAGCTCGGGGCTCGCGAGCTGCTGACCCACCAGAAACTCCAGGTAGCGGCGCGCCGTGGTGCGGCTCACCCCGACCCGGTTGCCTATCTCCTCGGCGCTGGCCCCCTGCTGATCGAGAGCCGCCAGCACCCTTTGCAGGGTGAGGGCGTCTATTCCCTTGGGCAGGCCGCCCGCCGCCACCTGTTGCAGCGGGGTGCCAAAGAGCGCATCCACCGCCTGCTGATCGATGTCCGCCAGGGCGGCCAGGGCGGCGCGGCTCTGGCAATATTTATCGAGGGTGTCGCGCAGTCGCTCGAACACCACGGGTTTCAAGATGAAATCCACCACCCCGAGGCGCATCGCCTCCTGCAGGGCTGCGGCCTCACGGGCGGCGGTGAGCAGGATGACGTCGAGGTGGGCCCCGCACTGGCGCAGCTCCCGCAGCAGGGAGAAGCCCTCCCCGTCCGGCAGCCACACGTCCAGCAACACCAGATCCGGCTTGAGGATGGCTATCTGCTCTCTCGCATCGAACAGGGTGAGCGCCACCCCCAGCACCTCGAACCCCGCCAGCCGCTGCACGAAGCGACGGTGGATCTCGGCAATGGCCGGATCATCCTCGACGATCAGGATCTTGATCACTCACACCTCCTTGGGAATGTAACAGACGACGCAACTTCCCTGCGCCGTGGCTTCGATGGTGATGGTCCCCTGCAGGGCATCCAGGGTCCTGCGCACCAGGGCGAGGCCTATGCCGTGGCCGGGCTCCGCCTTGCTGCTCACACCGCGCTCAAACAGGGTGTCCGCCAGGGCGGGATCCACCCCACCGGCCCCGTCCTCCACCTCCAGGATGAGATCCTGGCCGAGATCGCTCAAAGAGACCCGGATCGGCTGATAGGGGGCGCCATGGCGGCGGGTCGCCTCGAAGGCGTTGTCGATGAGGTTGCCAAGCAGGGTCACCAGCTGGGAGCCGCTGACCCGGGCGGGGATGTCGTGCAGGCGGGAATCCGGGTCCACCTCCAGCACCAGTCCCAGCTCGTGGGCCCTGTGATACTTGCCAAGCAGCAGACCCGCCACCTTGGGCTTGGCGATGGCCCCCATCAAAAAGCTCAGCAGGGTCTGCTCGGTGGCCGCCTCCCGGCCGATGAAAGCGAGCGCCTCCCGGGTGGCACCCAGCTCGATGAGACCGGCTATGGTGCCGAGCTGGTTATTGTGTTCGTGGGTCTGCACCCGCAGCAGATCGCTGTAGGCCTGCACCTGGGAGAGCTGGGCACTGAGCTCGGCCAGCTCGTCCTTGCGCCGAAAGCTCGAGACGGCGCCAATCAGTCTGCCCTCCTGCACCAGGGGCAGCCGGTTGACGATGAGGGACTGGCCGTTGAGCACTATCTCCTCGTCATACTGGGGCCGGGGATCCTGAATGAGGGAGAGCATGCGGCTGCCGGGCAGCAAGCGGGTGACGGGCTGGCCTATGGCGGCCTGCGCGGCCCGCTCATCGAGGCGCAGCAGCCGGATGCCGTTGGGATTGAGGGAGGTGAGCCTGCCTTGCTCGTCTATGGTGAGTATCCCCTCGCGCACCGTGCGCAGGGTGCAGTCGAGCTCCGCATAGAGGCGCCCTATCTGCTCGGGCTCAAACCCCAGCAGGGCCCGCTTGTAGCGCTTGGCCAGCCAGGCCGCGGCGGCGCTGTTGAGCAGCACGATGAGGAGGGTCATGGCGAGGCCGAAACGCAGGAAACCCTGCAGGTCCGCCTCTATGTCCCGCACCAGATAACCGACCGAGACCACGCCGATGACCCTGCCCATCTCATCCCGGATGGGCCCCTTGCCGCGCACCGAGACCCCGAGAGAGCCCTGGGCGCGGGAGATGTAGAACTCCCCCTGCAGAGCACGGGCAGGATCGTCCCCCATCATGGGTTTGCCTATCCTGTCCGCATTGGGGTGCACCAGGCGGCGCGCCTCTTCATCGCCGATGACGATGTAGCTGGCACCGACTTCGGCCCGCATCCGCTCCACCAGCACATTGAGCCGCGCCCGATCGACCCGCTTCACCCCGGCGATGACGCCGGGCTCACGGGCCACCAGCCGCGCCACGTCCAGGGCCTGATCCCCCACCTCCCGGTAGCGCTGCTCGGCGACATAGTAGTAGCTGGCCCCGCTCAGCAGCACCAGTTGCAGCAGGCTGACCAGGCAGAGCATGAGCAGGATGCGTCCTTGCAACCCCAGCTTCATGCCTCCCTGTCACCTCGCAACAGATCGAGCAGCAGGCTGCCATCGCGCAGGGCCTTGTGCACCTGCACCGAGGTAGGCTTGGTGGGATCTTCGTAAAAATGGGTGGACTCTATCTGCAGCCGCACCAGGTATTCCGCCGGCAGCTGACTCGCCAGGGACTGGTGCAGCATGGGGAACAGCAGCCGATCGGCCCGGGTGATCTCCCCCCCCAGCAGCAGCTTGCCCGGGTTGAGCAGGCAGATGAGGTTGGCCAGCACCCGGGAGAGCCGGCCCGCCGCCTGATGCAGTATGTCCTGGCACAGGCTGTTGCCCGCCAGCGCCAGCTCGCACAGCTCGCGGATGTTGACGCTCGCCGGCAGATCGTGCTCCTGCATCCGCTCGCGCAGGTCCCGGTACTGGGCCTCCAGGGCCTGGTTGGTCACGAGCGTACAGGCGCAGCCGAAGCCACCGCAGTAGCAGCGCTGGCCATAGGGTTCCAGTTGCAGGTGGCTGAGATCGCCGAGCAGGGCCGACTCGCTCTCGATGAGCTGGCCGTTGACCACCATGCCCACCCCTATGTCGTTGTGGACGAACACCAGCACCGCATCGGCGCAGTTCCTGGCGGCGCCCCACTCCCGCTCGGCCTGGATCCAGGTGCGCACGTCGCCGCTCACCAGCACGGGCACCTCGAAGGCCTCTTGCAGGCTGGGCCCGAGCGGCCAGTTGCGCAGATCATAGAAGGGGAAGTGCTTGACCATGCCGGAGTGGCGCTCCACCTGCCCGGGCAGGCAGAGGGCGATACAGGCCAGCCGCAGGGCCTTCTTCGGCAGGAAAACCTCGATGGCCCGCACCAGGCTGGCCAGCAGATCGTCGCGTTCCGACTCGCTGAACAGGTGGCGATGACGCGCCAGGGAGTGGCCGGCGAGATCGAACAGGGCCATGTCCACGTAACCGCGGCCAAGACGCATGGAGAGAAACTGGAAGCGGCGCTCGTTGATGCGCAGCAAGGTCTGACGACGGCCACGGCCCACCGAGCTCTCGCCACAGGTGACTACCAGACCGCCATCGAGCAGTTCGCGGGTGATCTTGGTGATGCTGGCCGGTGAGAGGCCGGTCAAACGGGACAGATCGGTACGGGACAGTTCCTTGTGCTCTTCCAGGCTGGCGTAGACCAGACCGTAGTTGAGCTGACGGATCAAATCGATACTGCCTTTCACGATCTCATTCATAGGGTAGGGGCTAACGAAAGGAACGAATGGCGCGATTTTCCCACATTCTGCGCCGATCCCCAAATTTGCCGTCTGGAAATGACGTCCAGACGGCAAAAATGTGACTAGTAACGGAAGCGGGAGACGAGTTGACGCAATTTGTCACCCGTGCCGGCCAGGGCCCGGGTGGTGGTGTTGGACTCCCCGGCGGCCTCGGTCAGCTCGCTGACGATCTGCTGTATGGCCACCAGGTTCTTGTTGATCTCCTCGGAGACCGCATGCTGCTCCTCGGCGGCGGTCGCTATCTGGATGTTCATGTCGTTGATGGTGCTGACCGCCGTCACCATGCTGTCGAGGGAGCTGGCGATGTGGCTCGCCTCCTGCACCGTCTCCTGGCTGCGCGATTCGCTGGCCTGCATCACCTCCACCGCCTGACGCACGCCGCCCTGCAGCCGCTGAAGCATCTCGTTGATCTCCTTGGTGCTCTGCTGGGTGCGACCGGCGAGCGATCGCACCTCGTCCGCCACCACCGCAAAGCCGCGCCCCTGCTCACCGGCCCGGGCCGCCTCGATGGCCGCATTGAGCGCCAGCAGGTTGGTCTGATCGGCGATGCCGCGGATCACCTCCACCACGGATCCTATCTTGCCGGTCTCCTGGGCCAGCTGCTCGATGACACCGGAGGCGGTGTGCACCTCCTCCACCAGGCGGTTGATGCTGCCGATGGCGCTGCCCACCACCTCGCGGGCGGCATCGGATTCCCGCGCCGCGTCGCTGGTGGCCGTGGCCGCGTTGGAGGCGCTGGCCGCCACTTCCTGGGCGGTGGAGCTCATCTCGGTCACCGCGGTGACCACCTGATCCGTCTCCTTGCCGTGGCCTTGCATCTGCCGGTCGGCGTGCTCGCTCAAGCTGTGCAGCCTGTCCACGGCCCCCAGCAGCTGATGGCTGGTCTCCCCGACCTGGCTCACCACCGACTGGATCCGCTCCACGAAGCGGTTGAAGGCGCTGGCCAACTGGCCCACCTCGTCATGACTCTGCACCTTGAGGCGCCGGGTCAGATCCCCCTCCCCGTCGGCGATATCATTGAGGGCTGCGACCGCATCCGCCAGCGGCCGGGTGACCCGGTTGCCGAGCACCACTGTCACCGCCAGGGTCACCCCCAGGATCACCAGAATGAGCAGCACGCTGCTCTGCAGTGAGCCGTGCATGTTCTCCTCGCGCTCGCTGCGCAGGGCCGCCAGCTCGGTGTCGATGTCATCTATGTAGAAGCCGGTCCCCACCACCCACTGGTACTTGTCGAGCACCAGGTTGAAGGAGAGCTTGGGCGCATCCCGCCCGATGGAGGGCTTGTTGGTCCAGTACTCCGAGTAGCCATCCCCCTCACGGGCCGCCTTGACGATCTCCTGAATGAGGAAGGTGCCCTTGGTATCCTTGTCCTGCCAGCGGTTCTTGCCCTCCACCTCGGGGCGAGTGGGCAGCAGCAGGGTATTGCCCTGGAAGTCGTAGACGAAGAAGTAACCGTCACTGCCATAACGCAAGGGGCGCAGCAACTCCTTCACCCGGGCACGGGCCTCCGGGCTGTCCGGCGCGGCATACTCTTTCTCGATGGCCGTCTTGGCGAGCATCAGGTAGCTGCTGAGCAGGGCCTTGCGCTCCTTGACCGCCTTGTCCCTCGCCACCACCAGCTCGGACTCCAGGTCGCTCCTGGCCACCAGGTAGTTGCTGAGGTTGACCACCAGGGCCATCAGCAGCACGGGGATGGCCCCCAGCAACAGAATTTTCTGCTTTAGCGTCATCTTGTACTTCCTTTAGCCATTTATTGTGGGTGCTTCGTTCCTGCTCGCTCAGCCATGGAGTGCTGGCCGAAGGGGGAGTGCCTTCGCTACAATCCCGCCACCTTCTATTATCGACCCGATGAACTGACCCATGAGCCAATGTCCTTGCGGTTCCCCTCTTTCCCTCGCCCAATGCTGCGGCGCGCTTCACGCCGGCCAGGCCGCCACCACCACCGAGCAGCTGATGCGCTCCCGCTACAGCGCCTTCGTGCTGGGCTTGGGAGAGTACCTGGTCCACAGCTGGCACCCGGACTATCTGAACGGGCTGACTGCGGCCGACCTCTCATCGACCGACACCCGCTGGGATGGCCTCGAGATCCTCGCCAGCCAGGGCGGCCCTGCGGATGAGACCGGCATGGTGGAGTTCAAGGCCTGGTTTTGGGAGGGGGATGAGCGCCACTGTCTGCACGAGCGCTCCCGCTTCGTGCGCCATCAGGGGCGCTGGGTCTACACCGACGGCGAGCAGGATCCGGTGCAGCCCAAAGCGGGTCGCAACGATCCCTGCCCCTGTGGCAGCGGCAAGAAGTTCAAGAAGTGCTGCGGCTGACCCTCCCTACACGCCGCCATCCGGCCAGCCCGCGGGCTGGCCTTCCCACCCTCTTCTCGCGCAGCCCCCTGCCCGCCTCGGCGGTGACGTGACCCTCATCACATTTCGCTCATCACCCCACAGATAATGAGCGTTTACGAACATTAATTTGGCCCATATCAAACATTTTCAGCCAGACAGGCGCCACACTGGCCTCATCTGGAAGAGATGAGACGGGCAAGAATGAAAAGAATCACCACAGAAGTCGTCATCATAGGGGGTGGCGCCACCGGGGCCGGCATCATGCGCGACTGCGCGCTGCGCGGCATCGACTGCATCCTGCTGGAGCGGGACGACATCGCCGCAGGCACCACGGGGCGCAACCACGGCCTGCTGCATTCGGGGGCCCGCTACGCGGTGACGGATCCGGAGTCCGCCCGCGAGTGCATTCAGGAGAACCGCATCCTCAAGCGGATCGCCAGCCACTGCGTGGAGGCGACCGGCGGCCTCTTCCTCACCCTGCCGGAAGATGACATCAATTTCCAAAGCACCTTCATGGAGGCCTGCGCCCTGGCCGGTATCGACACCCGCCAGCTGGATCCCCGCGAGGCGCTGCGGCTCGAACCCAACGCCAACCCGGCGATGATAGGCGCCATCCATGTGCCGGACGGCACCGTCGATCCCTTCCGCCTGGCCGCCGCAAACGTCTTGGACGCCAAGGAACACGGCGCCCGCATCTTCACCCACAGCAAGGTGCTGGGGCTGCTCCGCACTCAGGATCGGGTGCACGGGGTCAAGGCCATCAACACCCGCACCGGCGAGGCGTTCGAGGTGGAGTGCCAGGAGGTGATCAACGCCGCCGGCATCTGGGGCCAGCAGATCTGCGAATACGCCGACCTCGGCATCCGCATGTTCCCGGCCAAGGGCTCCCTGCTCATCATGGATTACCGCATCAACCAGCTGGTGCTCAACCGCGCCCGCAAGCCGGCGGACGCGGACATCCTGGTGCCGGGCGACACCATCTCCCTCATCGGCACCACCTCCAGCCGCATCGATTACCACAAGATTGACCAGCTCACCGTCGAGCCCGACGAGGTAGAGGTGCTGCTGCGCGAGGGGATCAAGCTCGCCCCCATCATGGCCCGCACCCGCTTGCTGCGCGCCTACGCCGGGGTGCGCCCCCTGGTGGCAGTGGACGGGGACGAGTCGGGCCGCAACATCAGTCGCGGCATAGTGCTGCTGGATCATGCCGAGCGTGATGGCCTCAAGGGCTTCAACACCATCACCGGCGGCAAGCTGATGACCTACCGCCTGATGGCGGAGTGGGCCACGGATCTCGTCGCCAGCAAGCTCGGCAACAACAGGCCCTGCCGCACCGCCGAACTCAATCTGCCCGGCTCGCGAGATCCGGAGAAAGTCTCCGCCCCCGGTCTCTCGGTGCCGGTCGAAGGCTCGGCCCAGTACCGCCACGGCGAGCGGGTCATCGCCTTCTTCCGCGACAACCCCAAGGCCAACGCCCTCATCTGCGAGTGCGAGATGGTCACCGCTGGCGAAATCGAATACGCCCTGCGGGAGCTCGACGTGGACAACCTGGTGGATCTGCGCCGCCGCACTCGCCTCGGCATGGGTCCCTGTCAGGGGGAGCTGTGCGCCTACCGCGCCGCCGGCCTGATGCAGGAGTACGGCAAGGCCGATGGCCGTGAGGCCTGCGTCATGCTGCGCCAGTTCCTGGAGGAGCGCTACAAGGGCACCCGCCCCGTGCTCTGGGGCGATGCCCTGCGCGAAGCCGAGTTTACCTACTGGATCTACGAAGGGCTCTTTGGTCTGGGGGAGTGGACGACGCCCCACCTGGTGGCGGAGCCCCCCTTCCCCCTCGCCCGGACCCCGTCCAGCCCATCCAGCCAAGGAGTGCAGCCATGAAATTTGACACTATCGTGATAGGCGGCGGCATGGCAGGCCTGTCGGCGGCCCTGCGCCTGGCCGAGGCGGGCCAGAAGGCGCTGCTGATGGCCTCGGGCCAGAGCGCCCTGCACTTCTCCTCCGGCTCGGTGGATCTGCTGGAGAGCGAGGGAGATCCCCGCGCCGCCCTGCCCGCCTTTATGGCCGCCCATCCGGATCACCCCTACAGCAAGGTGGGCCTTGCCAGCATAGAGGCGAGCCTCGCGGATCTGCAGCGCCACTGCGCCCTGCAGGGCTTGCCACTGTTTCGCCAGGAGCGCAACCACCAGCGCCTGACCCCCATAGGCACCCTGAAATCGACCTGGCTCTCCCCCGAGACCTGCGCCTGCGTCACGGAGGCGCCCGCACCGGACGTCCTGCTGCTGGCCACCCTCGAGGGCTTTCGCGACTTCCACCCGGCGCTGGCGGCGGCCAATCTGGCCACCCACTCGCGCTTCGCCCACAGCCGCATCCTGACTGGTGAAATTCGCCTGCCCCAGCTCGCCGCGTTCAGCCGCAATCCCCACGAGTTTCGCTCCGCCGACATCGCTCGACTGTTTGACAAACAGCAGCACGACAAGCAGGACCTGCTGACGGATCTGGCCCGCGAGATAGACCGCATGGTGCAGGAGTGCGGCGAGCCGGGCTGCCGCCATATAGTGCTGCCCGCCTGCCTGTCCCTGGGGCTGGTCGGCCCCCGTCTGGCAGAGCTGGAGCAGCGCACCGGCTGCACCATCAAGGAGGTGGCCACCATGCCGCCGTCCCTCATCGGGATGCGGATGCAGGAGGCCCTCAAGCGCCGCTTCCTGGCCCTCGGCGGCACCTTCCTCACCAGCGAGCGGGTGCTGGGCGCCCGCTACGAGAGCGACAGGGTGGTAGGCGTACACAGTCAGAATGGCGACGATCAGCTGTTCGAGGCGGACCACTTCGTGCTCGCCTCCGGCAGCTTCTTCAGCCGCGGGCTGGAGTCCCGCCTCGGGGGCATTCGCGAGCCCATCTTCGACGCCGACGTCCTGAGCCTCCCCGAGCGCGACGCCTGGGCCGGTCGCCGACTGTTCGACCACCACCCCTTCATGGGCTTCGGGGTCAAGACCGACGACCAGCTGCGGGTGCTGCGCGGCGGCAAGCCCCTTGCCAACCTCTATGGCGCCGGCAGCGTGCTGGCCCACTATGACCCAGTCAAAGAAGGCTCGGGCTCCGGGGTCGCCGTCGCCACCGGCTGGCAGGCCGCCGGCCATATTCTGGCGGAGGGCTGAGATGCCTCCCCTTCACTTACTGACTGCGGGCAGCCAACTGCCCGTTCGACAATCCCATTGCCGCGTCCCTTGCGCTTTTTATCCGGCCCGGGAGGAGTAAATCATGCTACTGGATCATGCTAACCAAACCTTCGATCAGTGCATCAAATGCACCGTCTGTACCGCCTACTGCCCGGTGGCCAAGGCCAACCCCGCCTATCCCGGCCCCAAACAGGCGGGCCCGGATGGGGAGCGGCTGCGGATCAAGAGCCCGGAGCTCTTTGACAGCGCCCTCAAGCACTGCACCAACTGCAAGCGCTGCGAAGTGGCCTGCCCAAGCGGAGTGCGTATCGGCGACATCATCGCCCGGGCCAAGCACCAGTACAGCGGCTTCAAACCGGGAGTACGCGAGTTCGTGCTCTCCCACACCGATCTCATGGGCAGCATGTCCACCCTGATGGCCCCGGTGGTCAACTTCACCACAAGCCTCAAGCCGATGAAGCTGGTGCTGGACAAGGCGCTGGGGGTCTCCTCCCACCGCGACCTGCCCAAGTACTCCCTGGGCACCTTCCGCGGCTGGTACAAGAAGCAGAAGGCCACCCAGGCCAGCTATGCGCGCCAGATAGCCTACTTCCACGGCTGCTACGTCAACTACAACCACCCGCAGCTTGGCAAGGAGCTGGTGCAGGTGCTCAACGCCATGAACATCGGCGTCCAGTTGCTCGATCGGGAGAAGTGCTGCGGCGTGCCGCTGATTGCCAACGGCTTCATGGACAAGGCCAAGCGCCAGGCGGCCTTCAACATCCAGCAGATGGAGAACTCCCTGCTCGGCAACGAGATGCCGCTGCTGGCCACCTCCTCCACCTGCGGCTTTACCCTGCGCGACGAATACCCCCACCTGCTGGAGCAGGACAACCACAAGGTGCGGGATCGCATCTCGCTGGTGACGCGCTTTATCTGGAACGAGTTCTACCAGGGCAACAAACCGGCGATGAAACCGCTCAATCTGCACATCGCCTACCACACTCCCTGCCACATGGAGAAGATGGGAGGCGTCATCTACACCCTGGAACTCTTGCGTGCCATCCCCGGGGTCAAGGTAACCGTGCTGGAGTCCCAGTGCTGCGGCATCGCCGGCACCTATGGCTTCAAGTCGGAGAACTACGAAACCAGCCAGACCATAGGTGAAGGGCTGTTCGATCAGATAAACCGGCTGGCGCCCGATCTGGTGATCACCGACTGCGAGACCTGCAAGTGGCAGATCGAGATGAGCACGGCGTTTCGCTGCGAGCACCCCATCCACCTGCTGGCCCAAGCCTTGGCTTGAGATGAGCACGTCCCTATCTCGCTGCGAGCACCCTAGCCACCTTCTGGCCCAGGCGCTGGTATAGCGGGCGGCAGACAGGGGCATAGGCAGAGACTTGTCGAGATGAGCACTCCGACCTGCCGCTGCGAGCATCCGATCCATCTGCTGGCCCAGGCGCTGGCCTGATCTTCTTCCAACATCCGGCCGGACGGCCCGTTTAGCAAAGGGGCCGACGGGTAAAAACCTGGCAAAAGAAGAGCCGGCAATCGCCGGCTCTTTTCTATGGTGCTGTCTCCCTCAGACTCAGGGGTGCTGGATGATCAGGCTGTGCTGATCCAGCATGGACTGCAGTATGTCGTGAGAGGAGGAGCCGCTCAGGTTCCAGCCGCTCAGATCCACGTCCTTCAGGGTGATCTGCTGGGTCACCTGACCATCCCCCGCCGGAGAGACCGAGAGATTCACGTCGCTCAGGCCCGCGCTGCCCGTGGTCACAGACGCAGAGAGGTGGCCCAGCAAGCCATCCACGCTGTTGTCGGTCACCCCCTTGAGCAGATCCGCCAGATCTATCTTGTCCCCCTCCTCCGGGTGGAAGTCGGTGACGGTGTCGATGGCCGGCAAGGCCGCCGTCCCCTCATCGCCGCTGCCCCACACGAAGAGATCGCTGCCCGCGCCACCGGTCAGGATGTCGTTGCCCTGACCGCCCCTGAGCATGTCATCCCCCAGGCCGCCCAGAATGCGATCGTCACCGGTGGAGCCGAACAGCCAGTCACTCTGATCCGAGCCCAGCAGATCATGGCCGCTCTGGCTGTGGATGTTGAGGGTCTCCTCGGCCGATCTCAGGGTGCTGCCACCCGCGCTGGATTCCGCACTCAGAGTCAGGGCATGATCCCCCGCCGTCAGACCGCTGAGGTAGAGGGGCACGGACTGATCCCCCGGCAGCAGCCAGTCGCCGTTGCTGTCCGCATGGCCCACGCTCTGGCCGTGCTCGTCCACCACCTGGGCCCCCCCCAGATTCTGGATGCGGATGGAGAGTTCGCCCGGCGCCGGGTTGACCACGCTGGCGCTCAGGTTGAGCGGCACCCAGGCTCCTTGCAGGGTATGGATGTCGTGGGTACCCAGGCTGAGCTGGGGATCGTCTGCCTCTGCGGTCACCTGGATGCCAATCTGGGCGCTGTCGGTCAGGACACCGCCCGACCCGGTATTGCCCTGATCCGAGGTGGTGATGGTCAGGTTGTCCTGTCCCCAGAAGTCCTTGGCCGGCTCGTAATGCAGGTTGCCATTGATGAGGTTGTTAAGATCATCAAGGGAGCCCACCAGGGTGATCTCGCTGGTACCCGCCCCCTGCACCGAGACGGCGCCCGCCGCCCCGAGCAGGGTCAGCACGCCGTGCTCGACCCGCAGCACCATGGACATGGGGGCCGTGCCCGCATCCACATCCTTCACGCTGATCCCGGAGAGGGACAGTGAACCATCCTCCTTCACCTGCATGGCCCCCGGCACCTGGGTCACAGGGGCATCGTTGACCGCCTCCACCTCGATGGGCAGCACGTCGGTATCGGCCAGGGCGCCACCGCTGCCGGTGTTGCCCTGATCATTGGTCACCATGGTCAGGGCATCCTGACCATTGAAGTCCTGCTCGCCCTGATAGGTCACGCCCCCCGCCAGCAGGGCATTGATGGCATCTTGCGATCCGCTCAGCACCAGGGTATCGCTGCCGCTGCCGACCACTGTCACCCCGCTGCCGTCCGCCAGCACCAGGGTGCCGTGCAGGACCGACAGACGCACTTCCATGGGGCTGCTGCCCGCATCCACGTCTTGTACCTGCAGGCCCTTGATGACGAAGGGAGTATCCTCCTGCGCCACCTGAGGGGTGTCCGGCAGCACGTTGACGGGGGCGTCGTTGACCGGCTGCACCTCTATGGGGAGCACGTCGGTGTCACTCAGGGCACCGCCGCTGCCGGTGTTGCCATTGTCATTGGTGACCATGGTCAGATTGTCGCTGCCGTGATAGTCGGTGTTGCCCTGATAGGTCACACCACCGGAGAGCAGAGCGTTGAGATCCGCCAGGGTGCCGGTCAGCACCAGAGATCCGGTGCTGTTGCCGGTCACGGTCACGCCGCTCCCTGCCGGCAGGTTGAGGGTGCCGTGTTCCACCGACAGACGCACCTCCATGGTGCCGCTGCCCGCGTCCACATCCTTCACCTGCAGACCCTGGATGACGAAGGGCTTGTCCTCCTGGGCCACCTGGGGATCCGCTGGCAGCACGTTGATGGGGGCGTCGTTGACCGGGCTCACCTCCACCTGGATGGTGCCGTTGACCTCTGGGCCGAGGGCGCCGTTGTCCAGGCTCTGGGCCGTCACCTTGAGATCCAGGGTGCCATTGGCATCCTTGGTCACCAGCTCCACGGCACCCAGCTTGGTGCCCTCCGTGGTGACCTGCCAGCGACCATTGCCAAGATCCACCACAGTACCATTGACCCCGCTCGGCAGGCGAATTTCGGCGCCATCGGGTACCCCCTCGATGGTGACTCGCACCTGCTCGGGGCCATTCTCATGGACATTGCTGGCGCTGCCGCCGGTGGCCTGGGTGTCCTTGGTTTCCAGCCCCAGGTTCAGGGTGATCACATCCCCCTCGGTGCCGCTCGCCTTGTCTTGAATGTCGGCGATGATGGGATCCCCCACCGGGTTGACGGTGACGGTGAAGCTGCCCTTGGTCTCGAGAGGCAGAGTCAGCCCCTTGTCCAGGGTGAAGGCGCTCAGGGTGAGCTCCACGCTGCCGCTGAAGTCTGCTGGCGGGATCAGGGTCAGCTTGGAGAAATCTGTGCCCACAGGCACCTGCCAGACGCCGCCGCCATTGTTGACCGCCGGGGCAGACAGGGTGAAGCCGTCCGGCACGCCCTTGATCTGCAGCGCCACTATCTGCTCGGAGCCATCATTGTCGATCAGGGTCGCGCCTAGCCCGCCGAGGTTGACGCTGCCATCCTCGTTGCCGTTCACATCCTTCACCGTGAGCTGGGCCGGATCGTTGACCGGCAGCACCTCGAAGCTCGCATTGCCGCTCCAGCTGTCGTGATCCGTCCCCGTGGTGGCGGTGTCCAGAATGTCCACCTTGATCCCCAGGGGGACCTGACCGCTGAAGTGCTGCTTGGGCACGAACACCAGATCCTTGAGGCCGTTGGCATCCACCACCAGGGTGTTGACCGGCTGGCCGTTGCCATCGAGGAAATGGCCATACTGGGCATCGACGGTCAGGGTGACCTTCTCCACCGTCTCCAGGCCGCCATTGGCCACCGAGGGGCTGATGTCCGCGAGCCTAACCGAGAGATCGAGGTGGATCTCGGTGTCTTCCAGGTTGTCCGGCTGGCCGTCGCCGTTCACATCCTTCACCTGCAGGTGCAGCTCGGGCAGACCATCGGCGCCGCCCTTGATGTCCACCTCGGGGGTGATGGAGAGGGTGACTTCCTTCTCCACCTGCTTGATATCACCGCTCACCGTGTCGGTATTGACCAGACGCACGTTGAAGCGCAGGCCGTCACCGGCATAGTCTTCCGGCAGGGTCAGGGTCAGACGGTCGAGATCGCCGAGACCATTTGGCAGCTTGATCAAGTACTCGCCGTTGACGAAGTCGAAGGTGAGCCCCTGCACGTTGACGCCCGACGGCAGACCCGTGATGACGATGCTGAGTTCGTCATCCCCGATGTCCGCCGTACCCAGGGTCACCATGCTCTTGAGCTGGGTGCCGAAGTTGACACCGTGATCCTCCACCCCTGTGATGGGGGCGCTGTTGTCAAAATCGACATCGGCGGCCACCTGGCCCGAGTGGGTCGCGTCTTTGAACTCGGCGCTGGCGGTGAGCTCCCGATAAGCCGGGGCGCTCACATCCCCCTCGTTGTTGTCGCCAAGATCGATCACCCTGGCGCTGACCTTGAAGGTGACTGTGCCCTTGTAGTCATCCGGCGAGCGCAGGGAGAAGCTCCCAAGGGCGCTGTTCGGCACTGTCCAGTTGCCCTGGCCATCGTTGATCCCCCCCACCACCACTAAGCCAGGCGGCAGATCGCTGATCACCAGATAGTCGATGGTCTCGATGCTGCTGGGATCCAGATCCTCGAACACGAAGACACCATTGAGCGGAATATCGTGCCCGTCCGGGCTCTCCAGCACGCCGCCAATCTGTACCAGATTGCCATCGGGCTCGACCACGGCCTGGATATCCACATGCAGCTGACCATTGACCTCTTTGCTGACTACAACATTGGAATCCACATCCTTCTGAGTCACGGTGACATGGCTCTGGATAGTGGTGTCCCTGTCGCTGTCCTCCGGCCCCTTCACCAGCAGCTGACCGCCGCCGAGCAGGCTCTTCAGATCCGCGTCACTCAACGCCACCGCACCGCCGTTCACGGTGAGCTGGGTCTCAACCCCACCTGCGCGGATCCAGATCTCGTAACCGGGCTCTATGCCGGAGAGGCTGAGGTGAGTCACCTTTTCGGCGCCGTCGGTGAGGTCCGGCTGCCAGTCGAGGACGGTGAACTGATCCTCCAGACCCTGGCTGCTCTTGGCATAGTCACCGGCGTCGATCACCGGCTCCACCTTGATGGTGAGCGGCACATCGAAGCTCTTGTGATCCCCGTCGTTTTCGGTCACCACCACGTGGCCGATGAGGTGGATGTCGGCGGTGCTGTTGGGGGGCGGCTGGATCTGCAGGTTGCCCAGACTCGAGACGTCGACCTGATAGGTCGGCTTGCCCTGGCCGTCGAGCCCGGCGAAGGTCAGGGTCAGCTCATTGCCGTTACCATCGAACACCTTGGCTCCTTCCGGCAAGCCTTCCAGCACCAGGTTGAGGGTTTCGGAACCATCGCCCGTCGTCTCTCCCGACGCCAGTTTGAAGTCCAGCGGCGCCTTGCCATCTTCCCCTATGGTGGTGACATAGCCATTGCCATCCTGGCTCCAGCCGGTGCTGTCCAGATTGAAGTGAGGCTCATCCACCACCCCCACCAGATCCACATGCAGGTTCTGGCTGCCGGTCACCTTCTCGTTGACCACTGTGTGGGTCTGGCCGTTGGCATCGGTCAGGGTGGCGGTGTCTTTCACCACCCCCTGGATGCCGAGATCGAAGTCGACGTTGCTGTCCTTCGGCGGCTCCAGCTTGAGCTCGCCGATACGGGCATAGGGCACCTCGTAATAACCGTTCGCATCCGGGGTGACCGCCACGCCGCCGAGCCAGAGGGTGGCACCGGCGGGCAGGCCGCTAATGCGCACGAACATCTGCTCGGAGCCATCTGCGGTATCCCCCAGATGGGCGAGCACTATCTTGCTGCCCAGATCCAGCAGGTTGTCTTCCTTGCCCTGGATGTCGCGCACCGTCAGCTTGGCGTCATCCGCCTGCGGGTTGACGTTGATCACCACCTCCAGCGGATCGCCGAGGGCCGTCTCCTGGCCGGTGACCACGGGGGTTTTCTCCGTGCTGACCGGGGTCACAACGAGCTTGATGTCACCGCTGTAGTCCTTGCCGGGCACCACGGTGACCTTGTTGATCTCCCCCGCAGAGACGGTCACCAGGCCGTTTGCATCGGGTGTGAGCACCTTGCCGTTAAGGGTCAGGCTGCCCTCGCCGGACGCCCACTTGATCTGGTAGCTCAACGTCTCGGAGCCATCGGTGTCCGTCAGGTTGGCCTGCACATTGAGGGCAACACCACTGCCATCCTCGTTGATGCTGTAGTGCTGGTGGGTGCTTGCCCCATCCCAGAGCGGCTTGTCGGCAATGCCCTGCACAGTGATATCCAGGTTGCCGGTCAGCACCGGGGGTTTGCTCCCCTCGGTGACACCGACCTGCAGCTGCACCGGGAAGCGCAGCGGGTTGCCGCCATCGTTGTAGCTCGAGTAGTCGTGATCGGGCACAAAGGTCACGCCCTTGAGTTCGAACTTGTCGTTGGTACCGACAACGGCTTGCATCGCCGCTGGCGGCACCTGGTACCAGGTCTTGCCACCCTGAGTCACCGTCGTGAGCGCAACACCGTTGTAGTAGAAGGTGCCCTGGGCATTGGCCGGCGCCTGGATAAGCAATTTCTCGACGAACTCGCCCCGATCGTAGTCGCCTATGTCCAGATTCATGGTGATGGGAATGCCATGAGTGGGGTCACTGGCCCCCGCATCCTCGGCACCGGTGACGGCGCTGACGCTGAGCTTGCCCGCCTCGTCCCTGATGGTCAGGGTCAGCACCCCGTCATCGGTATCCCCATCCCCATCCAACAGGTGGAAGTCGACCTTCTGCACCAGGGTGTTGTTGCTGTGATCTATATCCGCCCGGGCGGTGAAGCTGTATTTCCCCTCGGCGTTGATCACCAGGGTGCCTATGGTCTGCCCAGTGCGGTCTGTGACCGTAATGGTGGTGTCGCCCTTGGCGGCGATGGGGTGCGGGGTGCCATTGATGGTGACCGACCTGACCACGGCATCGTCAGCACCTTCATTGGCGGTGGCCAGCAGATCGCCGCTCACTTTCGCCCCCTGATCCAGGGACTTGCTGGCATCGACGGCCACCGGCACATCGTCCTGCACGCTCACGTGCCCTATCACCTCGGCGCTGAGATCCCCATCGCTGTCCAGGGCCTGCAACGGCAGCTGGATATCCAGCAGATCCTTGCCCTGGACACTGTGATCCAGGTTGCCGGTCAGCTCGAAGGCATAGCGGCCGGAGACATCCAGGGTCAGCTTGAAGATGAGCTTGCCCCCGCTGTCCTTGCCGAGATAGACACCCTGCTGGCTGTCGGCGCTGAGGGTCACTGCCTTGCCCCCAGAGCTGAGCGTGTTCAAGGCATTGAAGCGGGCCACATCCAGTTGCAGGGCGGCAACCCGGTCGCTCCCGGCGGCGATCGTCACCTGGCCGACGGCGATCTCCCCCGTCCCGGACGGGCTGGTGCCGACGTGCTGACCACTGCCACCATTGAGATCCGACTCCTTGACGGTGACGCTCCCGATGGAGGTGATCACCGGATCGGCCGCATCGGTGATCACTGCCGTGGTATTGCCGGTGATCACCGAGCCGTCGCTGTCGGTCACCTGCACCGGCAGGGTCAGGCTGAGCTTGTCGTCGGCGCCGTGATCCAGGTTGGTGTGTACGGTGATCTGGTAATCCAGGGTCGCCGAGCTGTGGGCCGCTATGCTGCCCGGCACGCTCGGCAGGGTGACGCTCAGCACCAGGGTGCCGCTCGCGGTCACCCCCTGGAAGCTGTGGCCGTTGCTGCCCGGCACCTCCTGCCAGATCAGGGTCTCGCCGTTGTGGGTGATGGCCTTGCCACTCCCATCCACGACCTGGCCGGAGAGGGTCAGGCGCACGTCCACCACGGGATCCGAATCCGCCTTGATGGTCAGGGTGCCGGTGGCCTGCTGATCGTCCGCGGTCTGGTTGCTCGTGGCGCCATCGAAGCGCCCCTCGGTCAGGGTCACCCCAGTGAGGCTGAGGGTCGGCTTGTCCCCTTCCGCAACGCTGATATTGAGGGTGCCCGAGGTGCTGTCGTTGTTGCCCGCCCCCTTGTCGCTGTCGACGACATTGACTTTGAACGGCAGCTCGGTGCTGCTGCCATTGGCCTGATGTACCCCCTCGAACAGGGTCACCTTGTAGTCGAAGCCGTTGCTGGCGGCGTTGTCGAGCTTGCCGCTGATCTCCACCTGCAGCACCTCGACCCGCACCCCGTTCACTTCCACATAGCCCTTGAGGATCTGGTTGCCCGGAATGCCGGCATCGCCGTCCACCAGTTCGTATTTGACGCTCTGGCCCAGGGCAGTCAGGGCCGGCTGCTCGTTCACATCCGCAAAGGAGACCTCGCTCACCCGATCCGAGCCCGCGTCCACGGTGAAGTGGCCGGTGCCCGTCAGGGTATTGCTGCCATTGAGGTTGCCCTCATCCAGGTTCACCCCGCTGCCCGCCACAAAGCCGGGCGCATTGCCATCCTTGATGGTGAGCGGCAAGTCGGTAGAGACCCTGTCCCCGTCCTTGTCGGTCAGGGTCACGGTGAGCGGCAGATCCAGAGACTCGCTGCCCTGGTGATCCAGCTCGGCGCTCAAGACAACCTTGGCCGTGACGCTCCAGTTGCCGTTGTTGTCCACCAGATCCAGCTCGGCGCGCAGTACCTCGCGGCCGTCCGCACTGGTGCCCACCAGATCCCCATTGGCATCCAGGGTGAAGGTCACCGGGCTGCCGTGGCTGCTGTATTTGCCATCCAGGCTCTGCTGGATGGCCGAAATGTCGAATTTCAGGCTGTTTGCATCGAGCGCATCGGAGCCGTGGCTCACGGTGAAGCTCATGTGGCTGACCACATCCTTGGCCCCCTGGTTGGCCTCGGTCATGGCGGTGCCGGTCACGGCGCTGATCACCGGATTGGCGCCGTCGCCGATGGTGACGCTCAGGGTGGAGGAGACTTTGTCTCCATCGGAATCGGTCAGGGTAAAGCCCGCCTTCAGCAGGCTGTCCGCACTGCCTTGATCCAGCGGCTGGTTCAGGGTGAAGACGTAGTGCCCTTTCTGATCCAGCGTCAGAGTGAACACATTCTGGCCGTTGACGCTGCCGCTGATGCTGTTGCCGCTGATGCTGATGACAACGGGTTGGCCGCCGCTGGTGAGCCCCTGCAGGCCCGGCTGGCTGGCATCGAAGCTGATATTAACCAGAGGATCGCTGCCGGCGGTGATATCGAGATCCCCGGTCAGGGTCTGACCGGCGCTCCAGTCGCTGTCCTCCGTCAGGGTGAGGGAAACGGGGTCGACCTGGGGCAAGGCGCCGTCGGTGATCTGGATATTGAGGGTACCGAGGTTGCTCTTGTCGCCGTCAAAATCGGTGCCCTGCACCTGCAGCCCCAGGTTGACGCTGTTGGTGCCCACAGGTTGATCCAGCACGCCATCGAGCTTCACATGGTACTTGCCGTCCAGATCCAGGGTCACGGTCAGCACCGTCTTTCCGCCTGCATCCAGCAGGGTGATCTGGTTGCCATTGACCTGATAGCTGGTCGGCTTGCCGCCGCTGGTGAGACCATCCAGGGCGGGCTGGCTTGCCTCAAAGTTCAGGGACACCAGGCGATCGCTCCCCACATTGACCGGCAGCTGGCCATCCAGGGAGTGGCTGGCGCCCCCCTCCTGCAGAGTTACACCCGTGTCGATGCCGAGGCTCGGATCGACCGCATCGGTGATCACTGCCGTGGTGTTGCCGGTGATCACAGAGCCGTCGCTGTCGGTCACCTGCACCGGCAGGGTCAGGTTCAGCTTGTCGTCGGCGCCGTGATCCAGGTTGGTGTGCACTGTGATCTGGTAATCCAGGGTCGCCGAGCTGTGGGCCGCTATGCTGCCCGGCACACTCGGCAGGGTGACGCTCAGCACCAGGGTGCCACTCGCTGTGACCCCCTGGAAGCTGTGGCCGTTGCTGCCCGGCACCTCCTGCCAGATCAGGGTCTCGCCGTTATGGGTGATGGCCTTGCCGCTCGCATCCACGACCTGACCGGAGAGGGTCAGGCGCACGTCCACCACGGGATCCGAATCCGCCTTGATGGTGAGGGTGCCGGTGGCCTGCTGGTCGTCCGCGGTCTGGTTGTTCGCGGCCCCATCAAAGCGCCCCTCGGTCAGGGTCACGCCGGTGAGGCTGAGGGTCGGCTTGTCCCCTTCCGCGATGCTGATGTTGAGGATGCCAGAGGTACTGTCGTTGTTGCCCGCCCCCTTGTCGCTGTCGACGACATTGATCTTGAACGGCAGCTCGGTGCTGCTGCCATTGGCCTGGTGTACCCCCTCGAACAGGGTCACCTTGTAGTCAAAGCCGTTGCTGGCGGCGTTGTCCAGCTTGCCGCTGATCTCCACCTGCAGCACCTCGACCCGCACCCCGTTCACTTCCACATAGCCCTTGAGGATCTGGTTGCCCGGGATGCCGGCATCGCCATCCACCAGTTCGTATTTCACGCTCTGGCCCAGGGCGGTCAGGGCCGGCTGCTCGTTCACATTCGCAAAGGAGACCTCGCTCACCCGATCCGAGCCCACGTCCACGGTAAAGTGACCGGTGCCGGTCAGGGTATTGCTGCCATCGAGCCCACGCTCATCCAGATTGACGCCGGGGCCAGCCACAAAGCCGGGCGCATTGCCATCCTTGATGGTGAGCGGCAAGTCGGTGGAGACCCTGTCTCCGTCCTTGTCGGTCAGGGTCACGGTGAGCGGCAGCTCCAGAGACTCGCTACCCTGGTGATCCAGCTCGGCGCTCAAGACAACCTTGGCCGTGACGCTCCAGTTGCCCTTGTTGTCCACCAGATCCAGCTCGGCCCTCAGCACCTCGCGGCCATCCGCGCTGGTGCCCACCAGATCCCCATTGGCATCCAGGGTGAAGGTCACCGGGCTGCCGTGGCTGCTGTATTTGCCATCCAGGCTCTGCTGGATAGCGTTGATATCGAACTTGAGGCTGTCGGGGGCCAGGGCATCGGAGCCGTGACTCACGGTGAAGCTCATGTGGCTGACCACATCCTTCGCCCCTTGGTTGGCCTCGGTCATGGCGGTGCCGGTCACGGCGCTGATCACCGGGTTGGCGCCATCGCCGATGGCGACGCTCAGGGAAGAGGACACGGTATCCCCATCGCTGTCGGTGAGGGTAAAGCCCGCCTTCAGCAGGCTCTCCGCACTGCCCTGATCCAGCGGCTGGTTCAGGGTAAAGACGTAGTGCCCTTTCTGATCCAGCGTCAGGGTGAACACATTCTGGCCGTTGACGCTGCCGCTGATGCTGTTGCCGCTGATGCTGATGACAACGGGTTGGCCACCGCTGGTGAGCCCCTGCAGGCCCGGCTGGCTGGCATCGAAGCTGATGCTGGCAAGGGGATCGCTGCCGGCGGTGATATCGAGATCCCCGGTCAGGGTCTGGCCCAGCTGCCAGTCGCTGTCTTCGGTGAGAGTCAGGGAAACAGGGTCAACCTGGGGCAAGGCGCCGTCGGTGATCTGGATATTGAGGGTGCCGAGATTGCTCTTGTCGCCGTCAAAATCGGTGCCCTGTACCTGCAGTCCCAGGTTGACGCTGTTGGTGCCCACAGGTTGATCCAGCACGCCATCGAGCTTCACATGGTACTTGCCGTCCAGATCCAGGGTCACGGTCAGCACCGTCTTGCCGCCCGCATCCAGCAGGGTGATCTGGTTGCCATTGACCTGATAGCTGGTCGGCTTGCCGCCGCTGGTGAGGCTATCGAGGGCGGGCTGGTTTGCCTCAAAGTTCAGGGACACCAGGCGATCGCTGCCCACATTGACCGGCAGCTGGCCATCCAGGGAGTGGCTGGCGCCCCCTTCCTGCAGGCTGATGCCGCTGTCGATGCCGAGGTTCGGATTGACCGCATCTGTGATCACTGCCGTGGTGTTGCCGGTGATCACCGAGCCGTCGCTGTCGGTCACCTGCACCGGCAGGGTCAGGTTGAGCCTGTCGTCGGCGCCGTGATCCAGGTTGGTGTGCACTGTGATCTGGTAATCCAGGGTCGCCGAGCTGTGGGCCGCTATGCTGCCCGGCACGCTTGGCAGGGTGACAGTCAACACCAGGGTGCCGCTCGCGGTCACCCCCTGGAAGCTGTGGCCGTTGCTGCCCGGCACCTCCTGCCAGGTCAGGGTCTCGCCGTTGTGGGTGATGGCCTTGCCGCTGGCGTCCACAACCTGACCGGAGAGGGTCAAGCGCACGTCCACCACGGGATCCGAATCCGCCTTGATGGTGAGGGTGCCGGTGGCCTGCTGGTCGTCCGCCGTCTGGTTGTTCGCGGCGCCATCGAAGCGCCCCTCGGTCAGGGTGACGCCGGTGAGGCTGAGGGTCGGCTTGTCCCCTTCCGCAACGCTGATGTTGAGGGTACCCGAGGTGGTGTCGTTGTTGCCCGCCCCTTTGTCGCTGTCGACGACATTGATCTTGAACGGCAGCTCGGTGCTGCTGCCATTGGCCTGGTGTACCCCCTCGAACAGGGTCACCTTGTAGTCGAAGCCATTGCTGGCGGCGTTGTCGAGCTTGCCGCTGATCTCCACCTGCAGCACCTCGACCCGCACCCCGTTCACTTCCACATAGCCCTTGAGGATCTGGTTGCCCGGGATGCCGGCATCGCCGTCCACCAGTTCGTATTTCACGCTCTGGCCCAGGGCGGTCAGGGCCGGCTGCTCGTTCACATTCGCAAAGGAGACCTCGCTCACCCGATCCGAGCCAGCGTCCACGGTGAAATGGCCTGTGCCGGTCAGGGTATTGCTGCCATCGAGCCCACGCTCATCCAGATTGACGCCAGGGCCAGCCACAAAGCCGGGCGCATTGCCATCCTTGATGGTGAGCGGCAAGTCGGTGGAGACCCTGTCCCCGTCCTTGTCGGTCAGGGTCACGGTGAGCGGCAGCTCCAGAGACTCGCTACTCTGGTGATCCAGCTCGGCGCTCAGGACAACCTTGGCGCTGACGCTCCAGTTGCCGTTGTTGTCCACCAGATCAATCTCGGCGCGCAGCACCTCGCGGCCATCCGCGCTGGTGCCCACCAGATCTCCATTGGCATCCAGGGTGAAGGTCACCGGGCTGCCGTGGCTGCTGTATTTGCCGTCCAGGCTCTGCTGGATGGCGTTGATATCGAACTTGAGGCTGTCGGGGGCCAGGGCATCGGAGCCGTGGCTCACGGTGAAGCTCATGTGGCTGACCACATCCTTGGCCCCTTGGTTGGCCTCCGTCATAGCGGTGCCGGTCACGGCGCTGATCACCGGATTGGCCCCATCTCCAATGGTGACGCTCAGGGTGGAGGAGACTCTGTCCCCATCGCTATCGGTGAGGGTGTAGCCCGCCTTCAGCAGGCTGTCCGCACTGCCCTGATCCAGCGGCTGGTTCAGGGTGAAGACGTAGTGACCTTGCTGATCTAGCGTCAGAGTGAACACATTCTGGCCGTTGACCGCGCCGCTGATGCTGTTGCCGCCGATGGTGATGACAACGGGTTGGCCGCCGCTGGTGAGCCCCTGCAGGCCCGGCTGGCTGGCATCGAAGCTGATGCTGGCAAGGGGATCGCTGCCGGCGGTGATATCGAGATCCCCGGTCAGGGTCTGACCAGCCGTCCAGTCGCTGTCTTCCACCAGGGTGAGAGAAACGGGATCGACCTGGGGCAAGGCGCCGTCGGTGATCTGGATATTGAGGGTGCCGAGGTTGCTCTTGTCGCCGTCAAAGTCGCTGCCCTGCACCTGCAGTCCCAGGTTGACGCTGTTGGTGCCCACAGGTTGATCCAGCACGCCATCGAGCTTCACATGGTACTTGCCGTCCAGATCCAGGGTCACGGTCAGCACCGTCTTGCCACTCGCATCCAGCAGGGTGATGACATTGCCATTGACCTGATAGCTGGTCGGCTTGCCGCCGCTGGTGAGACCATCCAGGGCAGGCTGGTTCCCCTCGAAATTGAGGGACACCAGGCGATCGCTCCCCACATTGACCGGCAGCTGACCATCCAGGGAGTGGCTGGCGCCCCCTTCTTGCAGGCTGATGCCGCTGTCGATGCCAAGGCTCGGGTCCACGCCGTCGTTGATGGAGACCACCAGATCGGCACGGGTCTCGTCACCGTCGATCTCCTTGGCCGAGACGGTGAGCCCCAGGGACAGGTTGTCGCTGCCCTGGTGATCCAGAGGCCCATTGAGGGAAACGGTCACCTTGCCGTCGATGTCGCTGCCAGACTGGCTGGCACTCAGCTCGGCCTTGATCACGTCAATGCGACTGCCCTGATCATCGATGTAAAAGCCGGTGAGCAGGCGATCGCTGCCGAACTCGAAGCTGAGCACATGGCCGTCGCTGCTAAGCCCGCTGCCGTTCAGACGAGTGAGCGTCGCGGCCTGATCGGCAAAGGCAAGGGAGTCCGCCAGCAGGGGATCGGCCTGATGGCCCACCACGAACTCGCTCTGACCCACCACGGCGGCCTGCTGGGTGAAGCCGTCTTCCGTGAGCGAGATGGGGGCTATGGTGAAGTCCGGCGGCGTGCTGTCCACCAGCTTGACGGTGAGATTGGCACTCACCAGATCCCCGTCGCTGTCGCGGTATTCGAGGGAGAACGGCAGGCTCTGGCTGTCCTGGCCGTGATCCAGACTCTGGTTCCAGACGATGCGATAGCTGCCGTCATTAGCCAGGGTCAGGGTGAAGACGGTGACGCCCCCCGCGCTCGCGGTCAGGGTCTGGCCGCTGATCTGGTAGCCGAGGGCCGCGCCCTGGCTGGTGAGGCCGAGCTGCTCGAGGGCGCTCTGATCGGCGCCGAAACTCACCTGCAGGTTGCCATCCAGACCCGCCCCCGTGTGCAGGGAGCCGGTGGCGCTCACCGGGCCCTTGGCCAGATCCGCCTCGGACAGGGTCAGGGTATCGCTCTGGCCGATGAGGGGGGCACCGTCGATCACCCGGTTCCCCGCCAGATCCGTCACCTCGGCGCGTACCTCGAAGGGGCCTTGAATGCCGGAGAGATCCAGGCCATTGAGCTGCCAGCGGCCGTCGCTCTCCACCAGGGCGCTGCCGCTATAGAGGGTCTGGCCGTTCTGGCCGATGAGGGTGATGGTGACGCGCTGGCCAGCTTCCACCTCTGTGGTGCTGCCGCTCAGGGTGACATTGCCCTGGCCCAGCAGGCTCTGGGTGTCGAGATCGTCGATGTCGATGCCGGCACGGGTGTCGACGGTGACGGTCAGGGTGTCGCTGGCCCGGTTGCCGGCGATGTCCACAGAATCGACGCGAAAATCATAGGCACCATCGGCCAGGGTAGTGGGGATCTGGTATTGCCAGTTGCCATTGCCATCCACGGTGAGCACGGTCAGCACATTGCCGCCGAGGCTCAGGGTGACGGTGGCACCGGGCTCTCCCTTCCCTTGCAGCAGCGGCGTGGTGTCGCGGGTCAGATCGTCCACCTGGCTGGCGCCGGTGTCGCTCTCGTCGGTGAGATCCAGCGTGATGGTGGTGATGGTGTCGAGCAGGGTCTGACCGGTGTCGCTGGCACGGTTGCCGGCCGCATCCTGGGTATCGGCCACTATGGTGAGCGGGCCGTCCACCAGCTTGCCGGTGACGTCGCCGAAGTTTGCCTCCCAGACGAAGCCCGGCAGCACCACTGTGGTGGTGGTCAGGCGATTGCCATCCTGATCGATCAGGGTGACGGTCACCGTCTGACCCACCTCGACGTCCTCGACAAAGCCGCGAATGATGACGCCGGCCGCCTCGTCGGCGTTGATGATGTTGTCGTCGGTCTGGGGCTCGGTGATGGTGATGGCCGCCAGGAGATCCTGATCTTCCGAATAGAGCAGCTCGTCCCCTGGCTGGGCACCCTGATGGTCGGTGTCAAAGCCGGACTCCGCCAGGGTATATTCGCTGTTGAGATCCACCACCACGAAGCCGCCGGCACTGGAGCCGACCACACCGCCACCCGTGGCGGCTGCTGCGTTACCGGCCGCGGTCTCCTCAAACAGCTCGGTCGGGTCGGCCCCCTGACGGATGGCCTCCTGCAGGCTGGCCAGCTCGGGATCCATGGCCACGTTCGGTTCTGCCTGCGCCAGAGACTGGTCGGCGTCCGGGGTCTTCGCGGGATCGGCCAGCTCGAAGCGCCCGTCCCCTTCGGTGAGCAGGCGCATGCCCGGCAGCAGCTGCATCCCCAGAGTGGCGCGGTGCAAGGAGCCATCGGCATCCATCACCAGCACGGTGCCCTCCACCTGGGTAACAAGAGTCGGTTTCTCTATTCGCAGCTCAGCCATACATCCTCCAACGGGTAAACACAGACAGCCCAGACCCACAAGGGTACAGGACGTCACCGTGACAGGCGGCTATTTTACCGCCTCTGCCGACCCAGATCCCTTCGCCATTTTCGAAAATATCGAAAGTAAATGCCGTAAACCTTCCTATTAAATTCAATAAAGTGCTGCCATTCACGGGATATCTCGGGATAGACACCCTTTTTCACGCCCCAGATGAAAAACATGGCTCTCCTGGTACCCATCCATACGACAACTCCTGACCTGCCCGCCCCCGGCCAGGCTTTCCCACTATTTCACCAGGGGAAGGCGAGTCCTCCATCCCCTGCAGGAGTGATGAATAAATATTCAATATAGCTTGGCGGCAGCTCAGGCAAAAGAGGCCATTCCCCCGCCCTTACACCCTCTGGCACGCCCCTGCTTCCCCGAGGCGCCGGCCAGCCGCAGCAGATCACCATGGAGAGGTGACGGGGATAACCACCAGATTGGGCTTAATAATTCAACCTGGATCTCACTTTTTGCATTAGCCACCCATGCCAATTGATCTAGCGCAACTCCCACAGGGATAAATGATTATCCATTTTACCCATTTGGTATTATCCCCACGAGCAAATGCATAAAAAACATTTTATATGCAGTCATAACAATTAATCGGCCTGCCATGCCCATAACCATGGGCACAGATGTCCACGCACCAAGATGGAACGGTCAGGCTCGGCATGGACATTTTATCTGGGAGTGATGACCGTGGGTTCACATAACAAGCCATTTCGGCCGGGTCTGGCCACCCTGCTGCTGACGGCCCTGCTCGGCACCAGCATGCTGGCGCAGGCAGACGAGGCCGCCCCCGAGGGCAAGATAGAGGCGCGCAGCGAGCTGTTCGCCAAGGATCACGCCGATCAGTTCAGCAGCTGGAAAGGCACCAGCGAGAGCAAGGAGCGCACCGACGCCCTGGCGGACGATCCGCAGATGGTGGTGCTCTGGGCCGGCTACCCCTTCTCCAAGGATTACAACAAGCCGCGCGGTCACTTCTATGCGCTGACCGACGTGCGGGAAACCCTGCGCACCGGCGCTCCCAAGAGCGCCGAGGATGGCCCCCTACCCATGGCCTGCTGGAGCTGCAAGGGCCCGGACGTGGCCCGCGTCATCAATGAAAAAGGCGAGGATGGCTACTTCAAGGGGATGTGGGCAAAAGGCGGACCCGAGATAGTCAACACCATAGGCTGCGCCGACTGCCACGACACCGCCTCGAAAGAATTCAAGGAAGGGAAACCTGCCCTGCACCTCTCCCGTCCCTATGCCGACCGCGCCATGACCGCCATCGGCAAGCCGTTCAAGGAGCAGGGGCGTTTCGATCAGCAGTCCCAGGTGTGCGGCCAGTGCCACGTGGAGTACTACTTCAGCGGCCCCACCAAGGCGGTGAAATTCCCCTGGGACAAGGGCACGACTGTTGAGCAGATGGAAGAGTACTACGACGAGATCGGTTTCGCCGACTGGACCCACGCCCTCTCCAAGACCCCCATGCTCAAAGCCCAGCATCCGGAATATGAGACCTGGCGCGCCGGCATCCACGGCCAGAACAACGTCGCCTGCGTCGACTGCCACATGCCCAAGGTGCAGAACGAGCAGGGCAAGGTCTACACGGATCACAAGGTGGGCAACCCCTTCGATCGCTTCGATCAGACCTGCCGCAACTGCCACACCCAGAGCAAGGAGATGCTGCAAGGCATAGTCCAGCAGCGCAAGGATGCGGTTCACGATCTCAAGCTCAGAGTCGAGAAGCAGCTGGTGCACGCCCACTTTGAAGCCAAGGCGGCCTGGGATGCCGGCGCCACCGAAGCCGAGATGAAGGACATTCAGCAGGACATCCGCCACGCCCAATGGCGCTGGGACTTCTCCATCGCCTCCCACGGGGTGCAGATGCACGCACCGGAAGTGGCGCTGCGCATGCTGGGTACCGCCCTGGACAAGGCCGCCGACGCCCGCACCAGGCTGGCTCGCCTGCTGGCGGCCAAAGGGATCAGCCACGAGATCGCCATTCCTGACATCTCCAGCAAGGAGAAGGCCCAGGCCGCCCTTGGCATGGACATGAAACAGATGAACAGCGACAAGGCCCAGTTCCTCAAGACCACAGTCCCCGCCTGGGATGCCGAGGCCAAAGCGGCCGGACGGCTGGCACAGTAATGGCGCCTGCGAGCCCGGCCTAGCCGGGCTCGCAATGGATGGAGGCTTCCTATGGGTGATTTAACGATGGATTTCTTACGACTGATGCTGATGGCAGCCATGCTGCTCACCAGCCTGCAGGGCCAGGCCGCCGAGGCGACGAGCGCCCCTGCGGCCCTGCCCGCGACACATGACGTGGCGTTCTTGCGCAGCCCCGACAAGGCCTGTACCGACTGCCACAAGGAGCAGAGCGAGGGGATGCACGGCAAGCATGGCCAGGCGACCAATCCCAACAACCTGGCACCGGTGACCTGCACCAACTGCCATGGCCAGCCCTCCCCCCAGCACCGGGAAGGGGTCAAGGACGTGATGCGCTTTAGCGACAGCTTCAACAACAAGCAGAGCACCGAGAGCTACCCCATCGCCGAGCAGAACGGGGTCTGCATGAGCTGTCACGAGCCGGGGCCCCTGCGCGAGGCGCTCTGGGCCCACGACGTGCACGCCACCAAACTCAGCTGCACCAGCTGCCACCAGCTACACCCGGCCAGGGAACCCATGGTGGCGATTCCGGAGAAGTCCCGCATCAAGCTCTGCGTCGACTGCCACAGCAAGCAGCATCAAGCCAAGGCGGTCGGCCTGCAGGTCAATGCGGGCAAGGAGGCACCATGAGCTGCTCTCGTCGTGACTTCATGGCGGGGATGGGCGCGGGGGCCCTCATCATGATGACGGGCCCGGTGCGCGCCGGCGCTGCCAGCCTCGCCCACAGCCAGACCATAGACGGGGTGCGCTACGGCATGCTCCATGACGAGACGGCCTGCATCGGCTGCACCGCCTGCATGGATGCCTGCCGGGAGGTGAACAAGGTGCCGGAAGGGGTCTCGCGCCTCGAAATCATCCGCTCCGGCCCCATCGGAGAATTTCCCGATGCCGACTACCGCTTCTTTCGCAAGTCCTGCCAGCACTGCGACAACGCCCCCTGCGTGCACGTCTGCCCGACCGGTGCCTCCCATATCCGCAAGGAGGATGGCATCGTCGACGTCAACCCGGATCTCTGCGTCGGCTGCATGTATTGTCTGGCCGCCTGCCCCTATCAGGTGCGCTTTATCAACCCTGTGACCAAGGTTGCCGACAAGTGCGACTTTTGCCGCAAGACCAACCTGGCGGCGGGCAAGGAGCCGGCCTGCGTGGCCTCCTGCCCCACCAAAGCGCTGGTGTTCGGCAATCTGGATGACCCGGACAGCCCCATCGCCAAACGGCTGGTGAAGGAGACCACCTATCGCTACAAGCAGGCGCTCGGCACCTCGCCCAAGATGTACCGCGTGCCCAAAGGGGAGATAACGTCATGACCATGCAAGCGGCATTTCACTTCCCCTCCCTTGTCTGGGGATTTGCCCCATCGCCATCTACTGCAGTAACAGAAGGAGGAATGGATCATGTGGTATGACGCATTTCACTTTCCCTCGCTGGTGTGGGACTGGCCCATCGCCATCTACCTGTTCCTGCTCGGCATCTCCGCCGGGGCCACCACCCTCTCGGTGCTGTTGCGCCGCCAGGGGGCCGGCAGCGAGAGCGGCATTATCAAGGCGACAGCCCTGCTGGCGCCCGCGAGCGTGATCCTGGGGTTACTCATCCTCATCTTCCATCTGGCCCGCCCCTGGACCTTCTGGAAGCTGATGTTCCACTACCAGTTCGACTCCGTGATGTCCATGGGGGTCATGCTGTTCCAGGTCTATATGGCGGTGCTGTTCGCCTGGCTAGGGGTGGTATTTCGGGCCGAGATCGAGACCCTGCGTAGCCGGTTGCTGAAAGAGAAGTTCGCCTTTGTGGATGGGCTGATAGGCCTGCTGGCTCGTTTCGAGCGCCTGCTGGCGCCGCTCCTGCTGCTGCTCGCCGTGCTGCTGGGGGCCTACACCGGCTTTCTGCTCTCGGCGCTCAAGACCTATCCGCTCTTGAACAACCCTGTACTGCCGGTGCTGTTCCTCGTCTCCGGCGTCAGCTCCGGCATCGCCTCCACCATCTTGCTGGCGGTGACCCTGTTCAAGGAGAACCATCACAGCCAGGGGGTGAGCTTTGTCCACCGCTTCGAGCGGCCGGTGCTGGCGGTGGAGGTGCTGCTGCTGGTCTGCTTCTTTACCGGCCTCTACTTCGGTGGCGGCCAGAAGGAGATGGCCATGTGGGCCGCCATCGGCGGCGGCTTCTGGGCCCAGGTGTTCTGGCTCGGGGTGGTGGGGATCGGCATGCTGCTGCCCCAGCTGCTGGCCCTGCTGGCCCCGGCGCCGCTGCGGGCCAAAAACGGCTATCTGGTGCTGGTCTGCAGCCTGACCCTGGTGGGGATACTGCTGCTGCGCTACTTCGTGCTCTATGCCGGCCAGATGACAGTGGTATGAGGGGAAGTGCATGATTTGTAACAAAAGCGACCATACGATGTCGGCTTGCAGCATGACCCTGATGGATATGCTGCTGTCTGATGCTGCGTCATCCTCGTATGCCGGCCAGATGACGGTGGTTTAAAGGTATGAACACCAGCGCCAGCCGCCCTCGGGTGACTGGCGCTGGCTTGTTGCTGGCCCAATGAATTTCTGGTGATGCCACACCCGTTGCTTGGCAATGTTCTCCGCCAAAGGGAGACGATGCGGCCTGTGTGGCATGACATGAATGAGATCAAAGATTGAACCGGAGGTTGTGTGCTGGCGGAGCTCGGCTATCTCTCACTGTTGCTGGCGACCGGGCTCGCCCTGCTGCAAGGGCTGCTGCCCTGGCTGGGATTGCGGCTCGCCTCACGCCCGCTGCTCGGCTGCGCAAAGCCGCTGGCCCTCCTGGTCGCGCTCCTGCTCGGGGCCGCCCTGCTGCTGCTCGCCAGCTGTTTTGGCCTCGATGACTTCACCCTGGTCTATGTGGCCCAGCACGCCAACAGCGCCCTGCCCACGGGCTTCAAGCTGGCGGCCGTGTGGGGCGGCCACGAGGGCTCCATGCTCTTCTTCGTCTTTGCGCTGGGGCTGTGGGGCGCCCTGGTGGCCCTTTGCTCCAAGCGGGTCGATCCGCTGATCCGCACCCGGGTATTGGCCATCATGGGGCTGATCGTCGGGCTGTTCGGCCTCTATACCCTGATCTTCTCCAGCCCCTTTGACCGCCAGTTCCCGGGGCCGCTGGAGGGGCGCGATCTCAACCCCATGCTGCAGGACATCGGCCTCATCATCCACCCACCCCTGCTCTATCTCGGTTATGTCGGCTTTGCGGTCAACTTCGCCTTCGCCATGGCGGCGCTGCACTCGGGCCGGCTCGATGGCGCCGTGGCCCACTGGAGCCGCCCCTGGGCGCTCGGCTCCTGGGTCTTTCTCACCGCAGGTATCGTGCTGGGCTCCTGGTGGGCCTATTACGAACTGGGCTGGGGCGGCTGGTGGTTCTGGGATCCGGTGGAGAATGCCTCCCTGCTGCCCTGGCTGCTCGGCACCGCCCTGCTGCACGCCCTGGTGGTGTGCGAGAAGCGCGGCGCCTACGGCCACGCCGTGCTGCTGCTCTCCATCTTTACCTTTTCGCTGAGCCTGCTCGGCACCTTCGTGGTGCGCTCCGGGGTGCTCACCTCGGTGCACGCCTTTGCGGTGGATCCCAACCGCGGCCTCACCCTCTTGTTGCTGCTCGGTTTGCTATTGACCACGGCACTCACCCTGTTTGCCCTGCGGGCGGACATTCGCGCCCCCTATGCCCGCTTCGGTTTCTGGTCAAAGGAGGGGCTGCTCGGCGCTGCCATCCTGCTGCTCAGCGTGGCCTGCGCCTGCGTGCTGCTCGGCACTTTCTACCCCATGGTGTTCCAGTCACTCCATCTGGGGTCGCTCTCGGTGGGTGCCCCCTACTTCAATGCTGTTTTCGTGCCGCTGGCGCTCTGTCTGATGGGGCTGATGACCCAGATCCCGCGCCTGCGCTGGCAGCGCCTTGCCAGGGTCTCCCCCCTTGGGACACTGCTCCCGCCCCTGCTCGGCCTGCTGGGGGGCGGCCTGCTCAGCCTCGGCTATCGCGAACAGGGATCCATGGGCTGGAGCGGCATCCTCGCCAATATGGCGAGCCTCTGGCTGATTGCCAGCCTGTTGCTCAATTTCTCATTCAAGACTCGCGACCTGAGCGCCTGCCGGCTAGGGAGCCTGCTGGCCCACCTCGGGGTGGCGGTCTGCGCCCTCGGCATCGCGCAGGTGAGCCACCACAGCCAGGAGGGAGGTACTGTGCTCTCTGCTGAGCGCCCCTATCGCCTCGGTGCCTATGAATTTCGTTACGAGGGGAGCGAGCCCCTGCTCGGCCCCAACTACACCGCCGAGCGCATCACTCTCAGCGTGTACAAGGAGGGAAAAGAAGTCGCGAGGCTGGCCCCCGAGCGACGCCACTACAGCGTGCGCACCATGAACATGAACGAGCCCGGCATTGCCTGGGGGCTCTTTGGCGATCTCTACGTGGTGCTTGGCGAGAAGATGGGGCCGGAGGCCTATGCCATGCGGCTGCACCATAAACCGCTGGTGCGCTGGATCTGGCTCGGTGGCCTGCTGATGATGGCGGGCGGCGCCCTGCGTTTGCTGGGGCGCAAGCCGTTGCTGGCATCCCGTCCAGCCAGGATCCCGCAGTCCCTGCGCCAACAGGAGGCACCATGAGCCCGCGCCTGCGTCTCTTCCTCCCCCTGATAGTCACCCTGGGCCTCGGCGCTCTGCTCTGGCTCGGCCTTGGCAAGGATCCTTACCGCCAGGACGAGGCGACCCTGGGGCGCACCCTGCCCACCTGGCAGAGCGACAACCTGCTGGATGGGGGCCTTATCCATACCGCCAGCCTCAAGGGGGAGCCCTTCGTGCTTAACATCTGGGCCAGCTGGTGCCCGAGCTGCCGCGCCGAGCACCCGCTGCTCAGTGAGCTGGCAAGCTCCGTGCCCCTCTACGGCCTCAACTACAGAGACAAGGGGGATGCCGCCCGCGCCTGGCTCACGCAGGCGGGCAACCCTTATCGCGCCGTGCTGGCCGACCCCGACGGCAAGCTGGCGATGGAGCTCGGCGTCTACGGCACGCCGGAGACCTATCTCTTTGCCGCCGATGGCACCCTGCTCAGCCGCCACACGGGGGAGCTCACCAAGGAGGTCTGGCAGCGCCAGTTTGCGCCCCTGCTTGCAGAGGCTCGCAGCAAAACCCCTAGCCTGGAGCAAGTACGGGAGAGTAAACCATGAGCCGTCTCGGCCACGCCCTGATCGCGCCGCTCTTGCTGGCATTGAGCCTCGGGGCCTTTGCCAGCGGAGTCGACACCTATCAGTTCCAGCACCCCGAGTTGCAAGCCCGGGCCCAGGATCTCGCCCGCGCCCTGCGCTGCCCCCAGTGCCAGAACCAGAACCTGGTGGAGTCCAACTCCCCCATAGCCCGGGATCTGCGCCTCGAGGTCTACCGCTGGGTGGACGAAGGGCAGAGCGATGAGCAGGTGATCGCCCGCATGACGGAGCGCTTCGGCGATTTCGTGCGCTACGATCCCCCCTTCAAGGGCAGCACGGTACTGCTGTGGGGAGGGCCCCTGCTGCTGCTGGGGCTGGCGCTGAGACTCCTTCGTCGCCGCCTGAAGGCCAGAGGGGAGCAGGCCGCTCCGCCCGATGGCAGGGTCAGTCTGAGTGAGAGAGACCCCCGCAGCGCATTGAATCGCCTCATCATGGCAAGGGAGCAGGCTGGCCTCCCTCCCCATGATCCCCTCTATCGGGAGCTGGCCGCCGCCCACCTTGTCCATGCCACGCCTGTCGCCGAGCTGGCCCTGCGCGAGCGGCTGACCCAGGCCCCCGGCCGCAGCGGGCGGCACGCGCGCGCCCTGTTGCTGCTCGGGATAGTGGCGCTAGGCGTTGTGGCTGGCATTTATGCCGCCAGCGGCCGCTACCAGGCGTGGCAGGCCTATCAATCCCGCCCCGATCCGCTGGCAGGATTGAGCCCGCGGGATCTGCAGGACAAGGCGCTCGGCGCCCTGCACCAGCGCCTGCAAGCCAACCCCGCCGATCTCGACGGCTGGGCCGAGCTCGGCCAGCTCTATCTCTATCGGGACGAGTACGACAACGCCCTGCTCGCCTACCAGCGTCTGGCCCTGCTGGAGGGGGGCGCCAGCGCGGCGACCCAGGCCGCGCAAGCCACAGTGCTCTACTACCAGGCGGGTCAGCGGCTCACCCCCGAGGCCAAGCGCCTGCTGGGCAGCGCCCTCAAGCAGGACAAGGGGGAAGTGAGCGCCCTGATGCTGCTCGCCTCCGATCACTTCCTGCACGGCCGCTACTCCCAGGCGATAGCCCTGTGGCAGCAGCTGCTCGACAGCGAGCGCCCCCGCATCAACCGGGCCGCGCTGATTGAGGCGATCCAGACGGCAAGAATAATGGGGGGCTGACAGCACTCATGATGAGGGCTGACCGCCCCTGTCACGTTTGGCCCGCACAGGCGCCGCCGACGAGGAAATCACTTGCCAACCTCCCGTAGACAGCAGAACAATAGGTGTCTATTGAACCTATTTCTGGAGCCTCTCCCATGATCCCCATTCGTTGCAAGGCCGTCTCCGGCGTTGCCCTTTCCACTGTCGATGGCGAAACAAAACTGCTGGTGATGAAACGGGTCAAGGGCAGCTTCTGGTGTCATGTGGCGGGCACGGTCGAGGCGGGTGAAACCGGCTGGCAGACCATAGTGCGCGAGTTTAGCGAGGAGACGGGTATCACGGTTTGCGAGTTATACACAGCCCATTATCTGGAACAATTTTACGAAAGCGCTTCAAATACGGTGGAGGTAGTGCCGGTATTTGTGGTCTATTGCCCGCCCAATCAAGCGGTCACTCTCAACGACGAGCACACCGAGTATCGCTGGTGTTCGCTCACCGAGGCCAAGGCGCTGGTGAGCTTTCCCGGGCAGCAGGCGCTCTATGACCATGTCTGGCACCATTTTGTGGCGCGCCGCCCCTCGCCGCTGATGAGGGTGGCGCTGCGCTGATCCGGGTCGGCTGACCGCTCCCTCGCAGCTCCTGCCGGCGCCCCTCTTCACCTTCACAAAGAGGATTAATGGTGCGTTCGACCCGATGCCGCCCCGGAAGGCGCAAAAAGAGTAGCAATGATGGGCCAGAAAGGGCATATAGTGCGCCCCATGACGGGCAGAACCCGGCCAATGTACGCGCCAGGTGTGGCTCATTATGAATCCCGTGAGAGGGCGCCATAGCCGTGAATTCGGCTATTTCAAGGTGAGCCATCCCATAAAATGGAAATATCGGGCCGTCAGACGTTGTGAAGCGTCAATTACCGTCATATAACTTAGCCAAATGTCCCTGTCAGTCGTAGTAGAGCCAAACCATGAACCTTCGTCCTTTTCTTCCCCTGCTGCTCGGCGCCTTCCTCCTTCCCGCCAGCATGGAAAGCGCCCATGCCAACCCGTTTTCTGCGACCTCCTCCTCCACCAACAGCCTGATAGCACCACGCACCAATCTCGCCCTGGGATCCGATGCCTTCGTGGTTGCCAATCCCAGAACCGGGGAGATCCTGGCTGAACGCAACGCCAACCGGGTGATGGCGATCGCCTCTATCACCAAGCTGATGACGGCGCTGGTGGTGCTGGATGGCAACCAGCGCCTCAACGAGATGCTCACCGTCACCATGGACGATGTGGACAGGATCAAGGGCACCGGCTCCCGCCTGGCCATAGGCTCCCGCCTCAGTCGCGCCGACATGCTGCACATCGCCCTGATGTCGTCGGAAAACCGGGCCGCCTCGGCCCTGGCGAGACACTACCCCGGCGGCCGCCGCGCCTTCATCGAGGCGATGAACGCCAAGGCCCGCATGCTCGGCATGTGGAGCACCCATTTCGCCGACAGTACCGGGCTCAACCCCCGCAATGTCTCCAGCGCCCACGATCTCGCCAAGCTGGTGGCCAGCGCCTCCAGCTACCCGCTGATCCGCCAGTACTCCACCACAGAGCACAGACTGGTGCGCAACGGCAAACGCCAGATGCAGTACCACAACTCCAACCGCCTGGTGCGGGAAGGGAGCTGGCCCATCATGGTCTCCAAGACCGGCTACATCCGCGAGGCGGGTCGCTGCCTGGTGATGGACACCCGGGTCAACAATGAACCTGTGGTCATGGTGCTGCTTCACGCCAATACCACGGATGAGCGGGTGGCCGACGCCAAGAAGATCAGAACCTGGCTGGAAACCTCGGGCCGCATGACCCTGACCGCCCAGTCCACCCCGCGCCCCAAGCTCTTCTCGGCGCAATAAGCGGATCTCCCCGGACCGCAGGCCGCTCGCCTGCGGTTTTTTTGTGGCCGACCTCCTGGCTCCTGCCCCTCCCCTGGCCCTTGCGCCAATGGCAAGGATCGCCCCTTCCATTCCCAGCAGCAAACATCAGCAAGGCATGAAAAACGATGATGAAACACTGGCGATAAATGTTAACGCAGTGATAAATCACATTTTCAAGCAAGCGGATTTGCTGATCCCGCTGCCGATGATAACGTGATGCCCAGCCCGCAACCCCGGTCGGCTGGACCCGGGTTGCCGAAGGATTCAATCTGGTATGTTAAATGGCAAGGATGACGTGATGAAGATAGTCGTATTGGGGGGGGGGGTGATAGGGGTGGCCAGCGCCTGGTATCTGGCCAAGGCGGGCCATCAGGTGACCCTGCTGGAGCGACGCGGCGGGGTGGCACTGGAGACCAGCCATGCCAATGCGGGTCAGATCTCCCCCGGCTATGCCTCCCCCTGGGCGGCCCCGGGCATCCCGCTCAAGGCGGCCAAATGGCTGCTGCAAAAGCACGCCCCCTTCACGGTACGCCCCACCTCGGATCCCTTCCAGCTGCGCTGGATGCTGAAGATGTTCGCCAACTGCACCCCGGCGGCCTATGCCACCAACAAGGGGCGCATGGTGCGTCTGGCCGAATACAGCCGGGACTGCATGAAGTTGCTGCGCGACGAGCTGGCACTGGATTACGAAGGCCGCCAGCTTGGCACCCTGCAGCTGTTTCGAAGCACGGCCCAGTGTGAGGCCAGCAAGCGGGATATCGAGGTGCTGGAAGAGTACGGCGTGCCCTATGAGGCGCTGGATGCCAGCGGCTGTGAAGAGGTGGAGCCCGCCCTGGCCCGGGTACGCGGCAAGATAGTGGGGGGCCTGCGCCTGCCGGGGGACGAGACGGGGGACTGCTTCCGCTTCACCCAGGCCCTGGCGGCGGAGGCGGCGCGCCTCGGGGTGGAGTTCGTCTTCGACTGCCCCATCGACGAGGTAGAACTCGCCCAGGGACGCGCCGTGGCGGTCCGTGCCGGTGAGCGGCGCTGGCAGGCCGATGCCATCGTCTGCGCCCTGGGCAGCTATGGCACCGGCTTCCTGCGCCCACTCGGGATAGAGCTCCCCGTCTACCCGGTCAAGGGCTACTCCCTCACCCTGCCGATGACGGACGCCGCCGGGGCGCCGCGCAGCACTGTGCTCGACGAAACCTACAAGGTGGCCATCACCCGCTTCGACGAGCGGATCAGGGTCGGCGGCATGGCCGAGCTCAGCGGCTTCAATCTGGCGCTCAACCCCAGACGCCACGACACCCTGGCCATGGTGGTGAGGGATCTCTTCCCCGAGGGGGGAGATCTCCCCCGGGCCGAGTTCTGGACCGGGCTGCGCCCCATGACCCCGGACGGCACGCCCCTGGTGGGCCCCAGCCCCATCCCCGGGCTCTGGCTCAACACCGGCCACGGCACCCTGGGCTGGACCATGGCGGCAGGCTCGGGCCGCTTGCTGGCCGATCTCATCTCGGGCAGCGCCCCCGCCATCAGCGACGAGGGGCTCACCCTGGCCCGCTACGGCTAGCCCTCAGGGCGCAATGCCAGATGCAACAGAGGGAGTGCCTGGCACTCCCTCTCTTTATTCGTCCCCCTTCGCAGGGACTGGGCCACCCGGCGCCAGCCCCGGCATCGACTGCCAGACCCGGGCGGGATCCGGCTCTTCGATGGCCGCCATCATCAGCTGCTCGCTCCAGCGTCTGTGCAGCAGCCACAGCTGCGCCCCCGCCTCCCCCTGCCCCTTGGTGCACTGCTTGGCCACGTCCGCGGTCCGGTAGAAATAGCGCACCAGGGTGGTGAGCTCGGGCTCGGGCCAGCGGCAGCCAAAGTGGCGCAGCCGCTCGGACCAGAAGGTGACCTGTCGCTCCTCGTGCTCCTGCTCGACCCCGTGCAGGGCGGGAATGAGATCCATCGCCTGCCACAGCGCCCCGTACCCGACGAAGCGCTCATCCAGCGCCTCCAGCGCCTCGTCCAGCATCAGCAGGGTCTGTGGCCAGCTGTCGGCCTGCTCGCGGATGATCTCCTGCGCCTCGCACACCGCCGAAAGCCAGGCCAGGGCCAACCGGCAGATGATGGCCTCCTTGTTGGGAAACAGATGGTAGAGCGATTTGATGCCCACCCCGGCGCGGGCGGCGATGGCATTGGTGTTGAGGGCCGCAAACCCCTGCTCCTGCAACAGGGCCAGGGTGGCCTGCTCGATGCGGCTCGCCACCTCCTGGCTGCGCAGCTGCCTGGGTTGGCGCCGCATGCAAAGTTCGGCTGGCAGCACGTGTTGTGACATTCTCTTCCCCCGATGCAGTATCCGCCCCAGGGGGCGACTGGTTGTCATAACTACATGATGAGACAAGGTAAACACAAGTCAAAAAAAGTGCAGCAATCACTGGCATTTTTCAGAATAGCTGCGATAACCATAAGTGCTCATATCTGCAGTAAAAACTGCAATTAACCCAAGGAGAGCGCGCTATGGATAGCAAACACCCCCGTCTCAGGCTGGGCGCCATCGCCCTGCTGGTGAGCGGCCTGCTCGGCTGCCAGCAAGACAGCAGTGAACCGCCCCCCGGCAACACCCTCTATCTCAACGGCAAGATCCACACCCAGGATGGGCAACGCAGCCAGGCCGAGGCCATGGTGGTGCAAGGGGGCAAGTTCACCTACGTGGGCTCCCGCGCTGGGGCCGAGGCCTTGCAAAACAGTGCGACCCAGGTGGTGGATCTGCAAGGGAGAATGGTGCTGCCTGGGCTGCACGACAACCACATCCACCTGCTCGGCACTGTGGCGCTCGACATGTGCGATCTGGACGGCCAGAGCGTCAACCTGGATCAGCTCGCGGCCAAGATCGGCGAGTGCCTGCCCCGCTACGCCCCGGCCCCCGGGGAGTGGCTAGTGGTCAACCAGTGGTCACCTTATGACGGCAACACCCCCACCGCCACCCATGCCACCCTGCTGGCGGCCCTGGATGCGGCGGCGCCGAACAACCCCGTGATGCTGGCCGGGGTCGACGGCCATGCGGGCGGCTACAACTCCCAGGCGCTGGCGCAGGCACAGGACGAAGACGGCAATGTGGTCGGCTTCAATGCCACCACCCTGGCACCGGGCGGCGTGTTCGAGGCCTTCATCCCCTATGTGGATCTCGCAACCGGCGTGGTCCGGGACGCGGCCCGCAGCGCCATTGCGGTCCCCGACACCGGGGTGCTGAGCGCGGAGGGTGAACAGGCACAGGCGCAGTATGACAAAATTCTCCCCGCCATCTCGACACTGATGGCCTCCCGCGGCATCACCGGGGTGCAGGATGCCTGCGCCAACGACTTTATCCGGGGGCAGCTGCTCAAGATGCAGGATCAGGATCTGCTGCACATGCGCGTCACCGCCGCCACCTGCTTCAACCAGGATGACTACAGCGGCAAGCTGGACATCGACGGGCACCTGGCCAAGGCGAACCAGGTGCGCGACGCCTTCGCCGGCAACCCCCTCATCAAGGCCGATGCGGTCAAGATCTTCCTCGACGGCGTGCTGGAGGGGGATCCCTTCACCAGTCCCCCCTTCCTGCCCAATGCCGGCATGCTGGGGAACTACCATCATCCCCATCTGGCCCTGGATCCCGACAGCGGCGAGGTGAGCATCACTGCAGACAGCGAGGATGCGGGCAGCAACGGCATAGTCAACTACAAGGAGGCGGATCTGGCGCGTTACGTCACGGCGCTGGATGGGGCCGGATTTGGCATCCACATGCACAGCATCGGCGATCGCAGCACCCGGGTGGCCCTCGATGCCCTGGAGGCGGCCCGCGCCAGCAACGGGAACAGCGGCATCCCCCACACCCTGGCCCACCTGCAGGTGGTGCACCCGGACGATCAGAAACGCCTCGGCGAGCTTGGCCTCTACCTCACCTTCACCTATGCCTGGACCACGCCCCAGCTTGCCTACGACATGCTGGTCAGCCCCTTCATCCAGCCAACCAGGGTGGGACAGTCCCTGAGCGAGGCCATCTACGACCCCATGGGCTATCTCCATGACGCTCTCTACCCGGTCGAGAGTTCGCGCCAGGCCGGCGCCGTGCTGGTGGCGGGCAGCGACGCCCCGGTGGACAGCCGGGATCCGCGCCCGTTCGAGAACATGGCCGCCGGCATAGTGAAGGCGGCCGGCAGCGGCGACGACTTCAGGGCCAGTCAGCGCACTTCCCTGGCCGAGATGCTGGCCGCCTATACCATCAATGGCGCCAGGGCGGTGCGTCAGGGCGACATCACCGGCTCCATCGAGGCGGGCAAGTCGGCGGACTTCATCGTGCTGGACCGGGACCTGTTCGCCCTGGTCAAGGCCGGCACGCCGGAGCAGATCGCCCAGACCCGGGTCGAGCAGACGGTCTTCATGGGGGAGACCGTCTACCGCAAACCCTGAACGACACGGGCCCCACAAGGGGCCCGCTTCTTATGGCTCACTCTTATGGCTCATTCTTATGGCTCACAGACGGGCGACTCCTCCGCCTGCCCGGGTTGCAGGGCCAGGGTGAAGAGCGCCGCCACCATGTCGGACTGAGTGATGATGCCCACCAGTTGCTCCCCTTCCACCACTGGCATGTGGTGCAGGCCCCCGTCGGAGAAGGCTTCCACCAGATCGTAGAGGGGCTGGTAGCGTCGCGCCGTCTGCACCTCCCGGGTCATCAGATCCGCCACCCGCAATTGCTCGAGCGCCTCCCGCCCCCTGGGCAGGCGGCTCTCCCTGTCGATCATCAGATCATGCAGGGTGATGATGCCCGCCAATCGGCCCCCCTCGTCCGCCACCGGTAGCGCCTTGATCTGATGGCGAGAGAGCAGCTCCCAGGCCGTCATGGCGGACGCCTCTGGGAAGCTGACCACCAGATCCCGCGACATCACCTCCTGGCAGCGCACCGTGCCCACTCGCCCCCGCAGGGCGTGCAACTGGGCCTCCTGCAGCAGCTCCTGCAGATCCTGGCGGCTGATGTCGAGCAGCTCCCCGTGCTTGTCCAGGGCAAAGTCGATGTCCTGGGTGGCGAGCCGCGCGCTCGGCTGGGGATCCGCCGTCTGGTGACGATTGGGCGCCACCTTGCCGCCATTGGGATAACGGCGCCCCAGGGCGCGGTTGTAGAGCAGCCCCAGGCTCAGCAACAGCAGGGAGTTGAGCAGCACCGGCAGCAGCACATAGCCGACCCCCAGCGCCCGGATCCCCTCGCCGCCGATGACGGCGGTCAGGGCCACGGCGCCGCCGGGCGGGTGCAGGCTGCGGGTGAGGAACATGGCGGCGATGGCCAGCATCACCGCCAGCGCCGAGGCAAGGGCCATGTCCGGCACCAGGCTGGCACTCAGCACCCCCATCAGGGCCGAGACCCCGTTGCCCACCAGGATGGACCAGGGCTGGGCCAGGGGGCTCGCCGGGGCGGCAAACAGCAGCACGGCGGAGGCCCCCATGGGGGCGATCAGCCAGTGTACCTCGAGCCCCAGCCCCCACTGGCAGAGCAGGGCGGTGCCCAGCAAGCCGACGAAGGCGCCGAGGGCGCCGTAACAACTCTCTTTGAGGCTGGTATTGGTCGATACCGGCAAAAAATCCCTGAACTGCATCCTGCTCCCGAAGACGATAACATTTATTTCAAATGCGCAATTCTAGCCAGTTCCCCCGTCCAGTACCAACACGAGTGTCATCGCGGCCTCTGGATCCCGGGCGCGGCTCACCTCAATCCGGTGATCGGGGATCGCAATGCCATCCCCCTCGACCTGTGCAGGCTGGCTGAGGCGTCGACGCGGGATTGGCAGCGGGCGCAAAGCCCGGCACCCTGCTCGCCAACCGGCCCTCCCCTGCGGCTCTGAGGGGCTTAAGATCATCATGCAAAAAAGAGGGAAGGCTTTCGCCTTCCCTCTCTCGTTATCTCAGTGCTCTTGCCTTGTCTGCCGAGCTAGCTGGATGGGCAGCTCAGGCCAGTTCGGCCCGCAGCGCCTTGGTGGCATCGACCATCACCTTGAGGGCAGCCTCGGTCTCTTCCCAGCCGCGGGTCTTGAGGCCGCAGTCCGGGTTGACCCAGAGCCTGTCGGCCGGGATCTGCTTGGCCGCCTTGCGGATGAGGTCCTCAATCCAGCCCTGGCTCGGCACGTTCGGGGAGTGGATGTCGTAGACCCCAGGGCCGATCTCGTTGGGGTAGTTGAAGCGCTCGAACGCTTCGAGCAGCTGCATCTGGCTGCGGCTCGTCTCTATGGTAATCACGTCCGCATCCAGCGCCGCCACCGCCTCTATGATGAGGTTGAAGTCGCTGTAGCACATGTGGGTGTGGATCTGGGTGCTGTCCACCACTGGGCTGGCGCTCAGACGGAAGGCGCGCACCGCCCAGTCGAGATAAGCCTGGTGATCCTGCTTGCGCAGGGGCAGCCCTTCGCGGATCGCCGGTTCGTCGATCTGGATGATCTTGATGCCAGCGGCTTCCAAGTCAGCCACCTCGTCGCGAATGGCGAGACCAATCTGCAGGGCGGACTGCTCGCGGCTCACGTCTTCCCGGGGGAAGGACCAGCAGAGTATGGTCACGGGCCCGGTCAGCATCCCCTTCACCGGCTTGTCGGTCAGGCTCTGGGCAAACTTCGTCCATTCGAGCGTCATGGGGGTGGGTCTGTCGATGTCGCGGGTGATCACCGGCGGCTTGACGCAGCGGGAGCCATAGCTCTGCACCCAGCCAAAGCGGGTGATGGCAAAGCCGTCCAGCAGCTCCCCGAAATACTCCACCATGTCGTTGCGCTCGGCTTCGCCGTGCACCAGCACGTCCAGCCCGATGGCCTCCTGGCGCTCAATTGCATCCTTGATCTGGGCCTGGATGCCCGCCTCGTAGGCGCTATCGTCGATGCGACCGGCACGCCACTCCTGGCGCAGCACCCGGATGTCGGAGGTCTGCGGGAAGGAGCCTATGGTGGTGGTGGGCAGCAGCGGCAGCTTGAGATCCGAGCGCTGCGCCTGCGCCCGTACCGGGTAGGCGCTCTGGCGATCGAAGTCGCTGTTGGTGAGGCTGGCGAGCCGCGACTGCACCGCTTTCTTGTGGACCCGGCTGTCGGACTCCCGATCCACGATGGGCTGGCTGTAGGCCTCGATCTTGCCCAGATCGCCCCCGTCGAGATAGTCCGCCAGCAGCCCCAGCTCGTAGCACTTTTGCAGGGCGAAGGCGAACCAGCTGCGGGTCTGGGGATCCAGCTCGTGTTCCAGGGTCAAATCCACCGGGCTGTGCAGCAATGAGCAGGAGGAGGCGACCCAGAGGCGCTCGCCAAGCTTCTCTTTCAATGCCTTGAGGGTCGGTGCCAGCTTGCCCAGGTTGGCACGCCAGACGTTGCGGCCGTTGATGACCCCAGCCGAGAGGACCCACTGAGCCGGCAGGTGCGGCACGAGCGTCTCCAACTGCTCGGGGGCGGCCACCAGATCCAGGTGCAGGCCATCCACCTTGAGGCTGGTGATGATGTCGCGCTGATGGGCGACCGAGCCGAAATAGGTGGTGAGCAGCAGCTTGCAGGGACCGGCCAGACGCTCGTAAGCGTTGAGATAGGCCAGACGCCACTCGTCCGGCAGGTCAAGCGCCAGGGCAGGCTCGTCTATCTGTACCCACTCCACCCCTTGCGCGGCCAGCTTCGCCAGGATCTCCTGGTAGACGATGAGCAGGCGGTCGAGCAGTTCGAGACGAGAGAAACCGCTCTCTTTCTCCTTGCCGAGCCAGAGGTAGGAAACAGGACCCAGCAGCACCGCCTTGACCGGCAGCCCCAGCGCCTTGGCCTCTTCCACCTCGTCAAACAGTTGGCTCCAGCCCAGCTTGAAGCGCTGGTCGCGGCTGAACTCGGGCACCAGGTAGTGATAGTTGGTGTTGAACCACTTGGTCATCTCGGCGGCGGCGGCAGCCGGGCCGGTCGGCGCACGGCCACGGGCCACCCGGAACAGGGTGTCGAGATCGGTGTCGCCGTGGCGGTGACGGGCAGGCACGGCGTCCACCAGCAGGCTGGTGCCGAGCACCTGATCGTACCAGGCGAAGTCGCCCACCGGCAGCAGGTTGACCCCGGCGGTGCGCTGGGCCTGCCAGTGGCGCTCACGCAGGCTCTTGCCCACGGCGACCAGCTCGGCCTGGGTGGTCTCGCCACGCCAGTAGGATTCCAGGGCAAATTTCAACTCGCGCTTGGCGCCGATGCGGGGGAAGCCCAGGGTGTGTGCTCGTGTCATAGGTCCAATTCCTTATGCTCATTCATCTGATGGGAAACTGGATGATTTAGCCATCCAGATGTTTACACATCTAGAGTGACGAGATAAGGTGACCTTGGCTATTGAATCCTCTTCAACTGGCTCTCAAGAAATCCTCAACTGACGCACAAAGGAGCAGTGCCATGGGTGTGCCCAACCAGTCGACCAGCCATCAGAACACCAACGCGGGCATCGATCTCAAGCACCTGAAGACCATCAGTGCCCTGGCCGAACAGGGTTCCCTGGCGGGGGCGGCCCTCAGCCTCAACCTCACCCAGTCCGCCCTCTCCCACCAGCTCAAAGAGCTGGAGACCCGCCTCAATCTGGAGCTGTTTCTTCGCAAGAGCCGCCCCCTGGTGCTGACGGCGGCCGGCCAGCATCTGCTGGCCCTGGCTCGTCAGGTGCTGCCCGCCCTGGCCCAGACCGAGCGCCAGCTGCTGGCCCTGCACAGCGGGGATGCGGGCAGGCTGCATCTGGCGCTGGATTGCCACAGCTGCATCCAGTGGCTGCTGCCGCTGTTGCCGGGCTTTCGCCGCCAGTGGCCCGGCGTGGCCCTTGAGGTGGAGTCCGTGCCCGGCTTCGATGCCATCAGCGCCCTGCTCGGCGGCCAGCTCGATCTGCTGCTCACCTCGGACGTGCAGGCGCGCGGGGATCTCCACTTCGAGCCCCTGTTCGCCTTCGATCTCACCCTGGTGATGGCGCCGGATCACCCCCTCTGTCAGCAGGGCCGGATAGCCCCGGACGATCTGCGACCCGAGGTACTGCTGGTCTACCCGGTGGAGCGGGCCCGCATGGACGTGTTCAGCCGCTTCCTGCAACCCGCCGGGGTGGAGCCCGCCCGCTGCAAGCCGGTGGACAACACCTCGGTCATGCTGCAGATGGCCGCCGCCGGGCTCGGTGTCGCCGCCCTGCCGCGCTGGGCCAGCGAGGAGTTCGTGCGCCAGGGCCTGCTCGAGGCGCGTCCCCTGGGCACCGGGATCCGCCGCCATATGTACGGGGCCGTGCGGGCTGCGGATCGGGATCAGCCCTGCCTGCAGAGCCTGTTCGAGCGCATTCGCACCCAGATGGCCGAGCAATGAGAGGGTATGAAAACGCCGCCCCAGGGGCGGCGTTCACGCTCTCTTTTCCATGGACCTGCTCTCTGACGCCTCAGGATCCCTCGCCGCAGCTGGCGGCCCCCTGCCGTCTCGGGCAGTTGCCGCAAAGCTCCCCATCCCCTCGCCTGTAGTGCAGGCAGCAGCGCTGGCGCACATAGCCAGGGAAGGCCTCATCCCGGGGGAGCGAGGCCGGGCGCCAGCCCGCCAGATGCCCGGCGGGCAGGCCGCAGGCGGCGAGCCAGAGCGGCGCATGGGCTTCGACCACCGCCGGGCTCACCTCGTCGAAGAAATCCGGCACCCGCACCAGGGCCGCCAGCAGATCGTCCGCCAGGAGCGGGCGCACGAAACCGGGGCGCAGCCGCTGCACCTCCCCAAGCAGCGCGAACAATGCCTGCCAGTGGGCCTGGAGCCGTTCCCCCGCCGCCTTGATCAGGGTCTTCACCTCCCCCTTGATCATGGGCTCCGCCGGCAGGCTGAAGCCGGACACCAGCCCCTCCTGATAGCCCTGCCCCATGCGATCCAGGGCGGGTACGGCACCCACCCGATAGACGGCCACCATGGCGAGGTAGATGGACTGCCAGCAGAGCATGCCCCAGCTGCGGGTCAGCCAGTAGGCCGCCCCCGCCTCCGGGTGCGCCTGCTGCCAGTGGCCATGCAGGGCAGCCGCCACCTCGTTCGGGGCACCATGAGGGGGGGCCGTCAGCAGAGCGGGGCTCTCCCCCGCCAGCCGCCCCTTGAGAGAGGGGATAAGCCCGGCCGCCGCCGCAAACAGGGCGTCGTGATCCGCCAGCAGGCTATGCTGGCTGTGCACCGCCAGAGCGCCGAGTCCACGAGGCAGGACATGTTCGGTGTTCACCGCCAGGGCGCCTGGGCCGCGAGGCAGGGCGTGCCCCGGCGCAGGTCCGGGGCGCAAGGTCAGAATGCGTATTTGAGTCGAGCCTCCACATTGCGCTCAGCCCCGAACCAGCAGTTGTTCTGGTCGTAGCAGGAGTAGTAGGTCTTGTTCAGCAGGTTGCTGGCGCTAAGCGATACCCCCATCCCCTTCATGCTCGCGCTGAGGGCGGCGAGATCATAGGAGGCGGACATGTCCATCAGCAGATAATCCGGCACTGTGTCGGTGTTGGCGGCATCCATCTCGGCCTCCCCCACGTAGCGCAGGCCGGCGCCGACCCGCATTCCCTCCAGGCTGCCGCCCGGCAGGTAGTTGCTCCACAAGGAGGCCATCTGCCTGGGCACCCAGACCGGGGTCTTGCCCTGCAAGTCGGTGGTGTCCTTGGTGATCTCCATGTCCTGAAGGGTATAGCTCAGCGCCAGATCCAGCCGGCTGGTGAGATCCGCGCGCCCCTCCAGCTCTATCCCCCTGGAGACGATTTCGCCGGTCTGCAGCTTGGGCCCGTAGACGTTGTCCGGATCCGTCACCAGGGCGTTCTCCTTGGTGATGTGGAACGCCGAGATCGTGGCCGTCTTGCTCATGTCCTCGGAGAGGAACTTGAGCCCCCCCTCCCACTGGTGGCCGGTAGCGGGATCGAACGCCTTGCCGCTCTTGTCCGCCCCCGGCACCGGCTCGAAACTCTCGGCATAGCTCACATAGGGGGACAAGCCATAGTCCAGCTCATAGAGGGCGCCGAGGCGGAAGGAGAGATTGTCCTGATCGATCTGGGCCAGGGACTGGTTGGCGGCTCCCAGGTAGAGGCCGCGGCTGTCGGTGTCCATCCGGTAGCTGTCGTAGCGGGCGCCGCCTATGGCCACCAGCCGGTCGAGGCGCACCTGATCCTGCAGATAGACGCCGGTCTGGGACTGGCGAATGGTCTTGCGATCCTCATAGGAGAAGGTCAGGGCATCCGGCCGGATCTGGTTGTGGTCCGGGTTGAAGATGTCGATGCTGGGCGCCGAGTAGTCGAGGGTGTCCTGATAGAGGATGCGCGCGTCCAGATATTGATAATCGACCCCGAGCAGCAGGTTGTGCTGGGCACCGCCGGTCTGCACCTTGCCCGCCAGCTGATTGTCGATGACAAAACCGCGGGACGCCTCATCGGTGAGATAGGCGTTGCGGGCCAGGGTGCGGTTGTCCGCCGCCAGGGCCGCGTTGTAGGTGTTGCGCTGATAGGCGGAGGCATCCATGTAGCGGGCATTCTGCAGCACCTGCCAGTTGGCGTTGAAGTCGTGGCTCAGCTTGTAGCCGAGCAGGGTCACATCCCGGTTGTACTCGTTCCAGTTCTCGTCGCCGAGGAAGGTGTCGCTGCCAAGCTGCCCCAGGGGGTTGGACTTGACCGAGCCGCTGGCGGGCACAGTGGTGTAGATGCCGGCTTGCGGATCCTTCTGGTAGTAGAGGTTGAGGTTCAGCAGGGTGCGGTCGCTCAACTGCCAGTCCAGGGAGGGCGCAAAGACGTAGCGCTCCTCTTCGGAGGTCACCGCCTGGCCCTCTTTCTGGCGGGCCAGCCCCACCACCCGATAGGCGAGCTGCTCGTTGATGGCACCTGTGCTGTCGAGGGTCATCTCCTTGAGGGTGCCCGTCCCCGTCGCCACGCTGACGTTATGCTTGGCTTCCCGCTGGGGGCGCTTGGCAATGAGGTTGACCATGCCGCCGGGGGGCATGCTGCCATAGAGCACCGAGGTCGGCCCCTTGAACACCTCCAGTTGCTCGATGGCCACAGGATCTATCTGGGGTTGCAGGTTCCACTCGTTGTATTGCAGCAAGAGGCCGTCATAGAAGTTCTGGTAGTTGTCAAAGCCGCGGATGTTGAACAGATCCAGCCGGTTGACCGCCCCGCCCCGCAGCTCGGTATTGACCCCGGGCACGTAACGCAGCGCCTCGCTCACCGAGCTGACGCCGCGCTGTTCCAGAGTCTCGCTCTCCACGACCGAGATCGCCTGGGGCGTCTCTATGGGGTCAAGCCGGGTCTTGGTCGCCGTGTTGCGATAGGTCTGACCCAGCACGGTCAGGGTCTCGTCGGCCAGCGCCGCGTCCTGGCTGCCGGGCGCGGCGGCCAGCACAGAGCCTGCCAACAGGGTGGAGATGGTCGCGGCGACCACGGTCAATGGGGGGTGAACAAGTTGCATCTGATCCTCGACTGCCTACTGCATGTGAATAGTAACAAATATCATTTGCATTTTATTGTTCTAATTTGCCGCGGAATTAACAATTTGGGGCATGTTGGCGGGTCAGTGACAAAGAAAGGGGGGAAGAAGAGCGCCATCTGACTGCGTGACGAGTGAAACAGAGTGCAGGGGAAGCCAAATGGAGGGGCTGCGGCCTGGGGCTGGTCGAGACGCGCTTTCGCCGGGGTGGCCTCAAGGCCCTGCCGGCCGAACCGGGCCTGATCAGCGCCCGTATCCGGCCTTCGCTTTAGAGCAGTTGCTCCTTTTTCATCCACACCCTTGATCCGGGTCAAGCCCTGCTGACAGGGATGGCGATAGTATGCGGCCCCTTTTATCTGTCCTGTTTGAGACGATACGAGGCCATACGATCACCCCAATGAATGACACCATCAATAAAGATCTGCACTGCCACACCCAGCTCCACGTCTCCTTCGCGGTGATAGTGCTGACCCTGCTCACCGCCCTGGTGGGGGTCAGCTGCAGCATCCAGCGGGCGGCCGAAGTGAAGTATCACAAGGTGGCCGCCATGTTCGTGCACAACATGGCGACCCAGTTCATCGCGTTGCAATTCAAGCCGCTGGAGCATGTCCTCAACGAGACCGGCAGCTTCATCGACAAGCCCGCCCTGCAGGCCTTCCTCGGCGACGGGCACGCCCCCCTTCGCATGACCCTGATGCAAACGTTGTCCCTCACCCCCTATGTGAAAAGCATCCTGGTCTCCGATCAGCAGGGGCGCTTCAACTCTGTCCCCCACCTGCCGGTCGAGGCGGGCTTTGATGCCAGGGAGCGGCCCTGGTTCAAGTCCGCCGCCTCCCGCACCCTCTTCGTCAGCTACACGGACCACTACGCCAGCAGAATCGACCAGCAGCGGACCGTCTCCGTCTCCCGGCCCATCGTCGACAAGGAGGGCTTTCCCCTCGGCACCCTGGCCATGGAGCTCGATCTCGAGCAGATGAGCCATCCCCTGCGCCTGCTCAAGAGCCCCCTCAAGGGGGAGTTCTATCTTATCTCCCGCAGCGGCGACACCCTGCTGCACGCCAACGTGGGCAACCTGTTTCGCCGCCAGCTGGCGCCGCAGCTCATCGCGCAGATGACCAACGGGGCCGACCATCTCTATGACGCCGAGCACCAGACCCATGTCTACTACTACGCCTTCTCCAACCCGGACTGGTTCGCCATCTACACCGTCAGCGACGCCGAATTCAAGGAGGCCAGCCACAGCGAATCCTATCAGTTGCAGATCGCCGTGGCGGGTTGCCTGCTGATCTGCCTGCTCTGCTGGGGATCCCTGCGCCATGCCATCAACAAGATGATCGTCGAGATCATCGCCCTGATGCGCGTCGGCCGCATCGACATGAGCAAGCCCGGAGAGCTGCTGCGCCAGGAGATCCAGAGCGCCCATCACCAGATGCAGGAGGCGGTCGCCGCCTCCAACACGGATGCCCTGACCGGCCTCTTCAATCGCCGCAGCTTCGATCAGGATCTGGCCAGCCATCTGGCCGACGGCCGCCCCTTCTCCCTCGGCATGATAGATCTGGACAACTTCAAGGCCATCAACGATCAGCTGGGACACCTGGTGGGCGACCGCGTCCTCCAGGCCGTGGCGCAGGAAGGGGTGACGGTGGCCGACGGCCTGGCCAGGCTCTACCGCTACGGCGGGGAGGAGCTGGCCATCCTGATCCCCGGGGAGGACGAAGCCCAGACACTGGCCCTGCTGGAGCGCTGGCGCCAACGGGTCCTGCAACGTCAATGGCGAGAGGCCGGGCTGGTGGTGACCTTCTCGGCGGGGCTGGGGCAGTGGCGCCATGAATCGGCCGCGCACCTGATAGCAAGGGTCGATCGGGCACTCTATCAGGCCAAGGAGGCGGGCAAGAACCGGGTTCACCCGGCAGACTGACGGGGCTGGTTATCTGGCGTCATACGGGCGGTATGAAGGGCCCCGTTGCCGAGCCTAGCGGGGCGCTATGGGCAGCCAGTACTCCATGGAGGCATCGGGCTGCTGGCCGTCAAAGCCCGGGGCATAGCGCTCCAGCTCGAAGCCATCCAGCCCGCGATAGCCGGAGGAGGGCAGCCAGTGCAGGATAAACCAGTTGAGGCTCTGCCCCAGCTGGCTGATGGGGCCCAGGTGGCCCAGCACCGCATACTCCTGGGAGGGAACCCGAAGGCGCGCCAGCCCGGGGCCGGGCTCACTCCCCTCCTCTGCCGCCACCCCGGCCCAGTAAGGCAGCCGCTCCCCCGCCCCCGAGACGTCCACCACCCCCAGCAGCTCGCTGGACGACAGGCGCCCTCCCGCCTCGCGCCAGGCACCCCAGATGGCGGGCACCGTCTGCTGAAAGTCCGGCGCCTTCGCAAAGAGGCCCCGGATCTCCCCCCTGACGCCGTGCAGGGTGAACCCCGGCCGGCTCTCCACCCGCACCTGCACCAGCCTGGGAGGGCTGGCCAGGGGCATGGGGGCCCGCACCAGGGGAGTACGCAGCCCCAGCCGCAGGCCCCGCTTGCGATAGGCCAGGGGGGAGCAGCCAAAGTGCTGTTTGAAGGCCCGGCTGAAGCTGACTTCCGAGCCAAAACCGTGGTTCAGCGCCAGATCCAGCACCCGCTGACGGCTCGAGAGCAGCGCCTCCGCCGCCTGGCTCAGCTTCAGCTCGCGCACATAGTGGGCCACCGTCTGGCCGGTCTCGTGCAGGAAGACCCGCTGCAACTGCCAGCGCGACCAGCAGCTCTGCTCGGCCAGTTGCTCCAGCGACAGGGGCTGATCCAGGTGGGTGTGAATGTAGTCGAGCACCCGCTCGATGCGGGTGAAATGGGGGCGCGTCTGTGGCGCCGGGTCTGGGAAAGCGGGGAAGCTTGTCATGCTGTGGTCGGGCTCTGTGCCGGCGAAGGGGCGCATTCGCCCAAGTGGCCACATTAAACATGGCCGCCGTGCCGGGGGCAAGCCTTGTGCGGCCCAGGCGCCCCCTCGCAAGCATGCCCCCTCCCCCAGACGCTCCTCTGTCACAAAAATGACGCCTTTCCCTGCCACATTGTTTGCAGACAAGGTTGTCAATTGCCCCAGGGGCACCATTCAACTCGTGACATGCAGGGAGAGCCAAGATGAAGAAGATTGCCTTGATCACCGGAGCCCGGGGCGGCATAGGGTCCGCCATCACCACCGCCTTGCTGGCCCAGGGGTATCGCATCATCGCCACCCACTCCAGCGTCAATGCCGTCGCTGCACGGGAGTGGTACCAGGAGCAGGGGTATCAGCCGGATCGGGTGCGGCTGCTGGCGCTGGATGTGGCCGACACCGCCATGTGCCGCGAGACCCTGGGCCGCCTGCTGCAGGAGGAGGGCCGGGTGGACGTGCTGGTCAACAACGCCGGCATCACCCGGGATGGGGCCTTCAAGCGGATGGCGCCGGATCAGTGGTTCGAGGTGATCCACACCAACCTGTGCAGCCTCTACAACGTGACCCAGCCGCTGTTCGATGCCATGTGCGAGCAACGCGATGCCCGCATCATCAACATCTCCTCGGTCAACGGCCAGAAGGGGCAGTTCGGTCAGGTCAACTACTCGGCGGCCAAGGCGGGCATGCTGGGCTTCACCAAGGCGCTGGCGGCGGAGGGGGCCCGCTTCGGGGTCACGGTCAACGCCATCGCCCCCGGCTACACCGCCACCCCCATGGTGGCGGCGATCCGCACCGACATCCTCGACAGCATCAAGGCCGACATTCCCATGCGCCGCCTCGCCAAGCCGGAGGAGATAGCCGCCGCCGTGGCCTTCCTCGCCAGCGAAGCAGGGGCCTATATCACGGGGGAGACCCTGGCCATCAACGGCGGCCTCTATATGAAGTAGCACCGGGGCAAGCGGGATCCACAGGGGGCAGCCAACGGGCTGCCCTCTGCTTTTGGTCGGCGCTACAAGGGGCGCGCCGTCCCCCCGGGTTCGGCGAAATGGCTGCGCAGGGCGGTGATCACCCGGCGCACCTTCTCCGGGATCTCCCGCTGGGGGGTGATGGCGTGGATCTCCATGGGCGGCACCCGAAAGCCTGGCAGCAAGGCGAGCAGGCGGCCCTGGGCGAGATCCTCAGCAACTTCCCCCTCGGGTTGCAGGGAGATCCCCTGCCCCGCCAGGGCAAACTGGCGCAGGGGCAGCACGTTGTTGCATTGCACCCTGGGTTTGCACCTCACCCTGTGCTCGCCCCCCCGCTCGTCAAGGAGCAGCAAGCCGCTCCCCAGCATGTCGCCGCAGAGCCAGTCGTGCGCGGCCAGATCTGCCGGGGTGCGCGGCGTCCCCTTGCGCGCCAGGTAGGCGGGGGCGGCGCACAGCAGCATCCGGGTCTGGCCCAGCTTGCGGGCCACCAGGGTGGAGTCCGGCAGGGAGCCGACCCGCAGCGCCACGTCGATGCGCTCGGCAATGAGATCCCGCTTCTCGTCGTCGGCGATGATCTGGATGCACAGGCCCGGGTGGGCCTGCAACAGGGGCGACAAGGCCAGCGCCAGCGGCTGGCCCGCCATGCCCACGGGGGCGGTGATCCGCACCTCCCCGAGCAGGCTGTCGCGCACTTCCGAGAGGCGCAGCTCGGTCTGGTTGAGGGTCTGTTGCAGGGCCTGGCACCCCTGCCACACCACCTCCCCCGCCTCCGTCAGGCTGAGGCGACGGGTGGAGCGATGGAGCAGAGGCAGGCCGAGCAGGCTCTCCAGCTGGCCGATGTGCTGGCTGACGGCGGAGGGGGTCATGCCGAGGGCCTTGGCGGCCCCCGTCATGGTGCCCGCCTCCACCACGGCGGCGAAGATGGCGTAACGTCTGAGCTGATCCATTATTAAATCCAGCTTACAAGTGAATGCAATTTACAGAGGATTATTAAATCACATTCGGGGGCGTAGGATAGCCTCATTCCCACAGTGAAGGAGAGATATCCATGAAAATTGCCCTCATAGGTGCCAGCGGTTTTGTCGGTTCAGCCATCCTCAATGAGGCCGTCAGCCGTGGCCACAGCGTCACCGCCATCGTCCGTGACGTGAGCAAGGTCGCTGCCCACCCGCAGGTCACCGCCGTGGCGGTAGATGCCCAGAACCCACAGGCGCTGGCCGAGGTGCTCAAGGGGCACGATAGGGTGATCAGCGCCTACAACCCGGGCTGGAGTGCCCCGGATATCCATGATCAGTACCTCAAGGGCGCCAGCGCCATCGTCGAGGCAGCCAACGCCGCCCACAGCTGGCTGCTGGTGGTCGGCGGTGCCGGCAGTCTGGAGATAGCCCCCGGCGTGCAACTGGTGGATACCCCGGACTTCCCGGCCGAGTGGAAGCAGGGTGCCCTGGCGGCCCGCGACGGTCTCACGGCCCTTCGCCGCGAAACGACCCTCGACTGGCGCTTCGTCTCCCCGCCGGTGTTCCTCGAACCCGGCGAGAAGCGCGGCGGCTACCGTCTCGGGGGCGATCAGGTGCTCTTTGACGGCGACAAGCCTGCCGGGATCACAGTCGGGGATCTGGCGGATGCCGTGCTTAACGAAGCGGAACAACCGGCCCACCTGCGCCAGCGCTTCACCCTGGGTTACTAAAGAGAGTGATCTAGGCGCGCTAGGCGGGCGCTCACCCTCTAACCTCTGCGCCACACTACCCAAGGGGGGGCTGATGCCTCCCCTTTGTTCATTCGCCTCCCACTGGCACAGCGCCTTCCCTGGCCCCAGGCAGATTCATGGGCAAGGCGATCGGCTGGGTCGCATTTTCTCCGTGCAATCGACAAATTTCCCCAAAGGGATCGAATCCTATTTCGACTTTTGTATATAACTAAGAATATTTTGTTGCTTCCACCTTATAACTCCGAACAGTAGCATCCCCTTAAACCCAAACGGTGCCATCGTGAGCCACGGACCCGCGTCCTGCCACTCGCCACACCGCCGTCTTTGTCGCGGATCCTCGGGACTGCACCCGACATCCGACACCTGAGGAGATGCACATGGAACATTCATCACTGCCCATCATCGACTATGCCGCGATCACTGGTGCCCCCGAGGAGCGCCGCCAGATGCTGGCCAAGCTTGGCCGGGCGGCCCGCGACATCGGCTTCTTCTATCTGACAGGCCATGGTCTGAGCGAAACGCAGCAACGGGAAACCCTGGCGCTGGCGGCCCGCTTCTTCGCCCTGCCCCTGCAGGAGAAGCTGGCGGTGCAGATGGTGCACTCCCCCCACTTTCGTGGCTACAACCTGGTGGGGGCCGAGCTCACCCGGGAGCGGCCGGACCGGCGGGAGCAGTTCGACATCATGAACGAGGAGCAGGCCCTCCCCCTGGCGCAGGCCAGCCACCCCTGGCAGCGGCTCACAGGCCCCAACCAGTGGCCCGCAGCCCTGCCCGGGATGAAGACACAACTGCTGGCGTGGCAGGCGCGGCTGAGCGACATCACCCTCACCCTGCTTGCCGCCTTTGCCGAGGTACTGGAGCAACCGGCCGGGGTGTTCGATGAGAGCATCCAGGGCGCCCCCTATCAGCACATGAAGCTCATTCACTACCCGGGACGGGAAGCGGGGGGCAGCGGCCAGGGGGTCGGCGCCCACAAGGATCCCGGCTACCTGACCCTGGTGATGCAGGACGATCACTCCGGCCTCGAGGTGGAGACGGCGCACGGCTGGATTTCCGCGCCCCCCCTGCCCGGCGCCCTGGTGGTCAATATCGGCGAGTTGCTGGAGCTCGCCTCCAACGGCTACCTCAAGGCGACCCTGCACCGGGTGCAGAGCCCGCCCCCCGGGGTCTCCCGTCTCTCCTGCGCCTTCTTCATGGCGGCGAGACTCGATGCCACAGTGCCGCTGCTCACCCTCTCCCCTGAGCTCGCGGCGCAGGCACAAGGGCCAGAGAGCGACCCGGCCAACCCCCTCTTCTATCAGGTGGGGGAGAACGTGCTCAAGGGGAGGCTGCGCTCCCACCCGGATGTGGCGGCGCGCCACTATGCTCGGCAACACAGGGTAGCGCAGGAGCCGATACCGGCCTGACGCCATCAAGAGGGGGGCGACAGACCGCCATCCCGACCACAGGAGAGGGTCGCCAGTGTGGCCCCGTCCACCGATTCTCACACCAGAACAACAACGCCATAGCCTGGCAACCACGGAGCAAAACGATGAAATTCAAGACCATGAGCGTGCACAGCGGCCAGCGGATCGATCCCCAGACCGGCGCCCTCACCACCCCGCTCTACCAGAGCAGCACCTTCAGCTACGTCAACGCCCAGGCGGGCAAGGAGCGCTTCGCAGGCCAGGCCCCGGGCTTTATCTACAGCCGCTTCGGCAACCCCACCACAGCCGAGCTGGAGCTGAAACTGGCGGCCCTCGAGGGCGCCGACGAAGCGCTGGTGGTGGCGAGCGGCATGGCGGCGGTGAGCGCCATCCTCTATGCCCTGGCCAGCAGCGGGGATGAAGTGGCCTATGTCGGCCCCCTCTACGGCGGCACCGAGGCGTTCTTGAAACAGACCTTCAGCCGGGCCGGCATCACCATCACGGGTTACGACAGCGATCAGGATCTGCTGGCCAACATCAGCCCCGCCACCAGGGTGATCCTGTTCGAGACCCTGACCAACCCCACCCTCAAGGTGGTGGATCCCCGGGTGGTGGTGGAAGCGGCCCGCAAGGTGGGCGCCATCAGCGTGTGTGACAACACCTTCCTCACCCCCTACCTGCTGCGCCCGCTGGAGCTCGGCATCGACGTGGTGATGCACAGCGGCACCAAGTACCTGGGCGGTCACGGCGATATCATCGCCGGGGTGGTGGCAGGCTCCCACGCGCTGATGAAGTCGATCCGCACCGTGGCCCTCAAGCACATCGGCTCCCCCATAGGCCCGCAGGAGGCCTACCTGCTGCAGCGCGGGGTCAAGACCCTGCCCCTGCGCATGGATGCCCACCTGCACAATGCCCAGAAGGTGGCCGACTTCCTCGCCGCCCACCCTGCGGTGAAGAAGGTGATCTACCCGGGCCTTGCCAGCCACCCGGGCCACGACGCCCTCGGCGCCTTCGCCAGCGGCTTTGGCGGCATGGTGAGCATAGAGCTGGAGGGAGGCTTTGCGCGCTGCGCCACCCTGCTCGACAACCTGCAGCTGTTCGTGCAGGCGGTGAGCCTCGGCGATCTCGAGAGCCTGGCCTGCCATCCGGCCAGCACCACCCACGCCGCCATGGACGAGGCGAGCCGTCTCGCCGCCGGGGTCAATGACGATCTCATTCGCTTCAGCATCGGGGTGGAAGACGCCGACGATCTCATTGCCGATCTGGCGGCGGCGCTGGCCCTGATCTGACCCTAAGCCGCCATGCACGACCGGCGCCACGCGCAATAAAAAAGGGAAGGCCAGGCCTTCCCTTTCTCTCATCCCTTCCCTAGTGCGGGAAGGAGCCCTGCTCAGGCGTCGTGATAATCCTGGCAGGCGCTCAGGGTGTTCTCCATCAGGCTGGCCACCGTCATGGGCCCCACGCCACCGGGTACAGGGGTGATGAAGGCGGCGTGATTGCGCGCCGTTTCAAACTCCACGTCCCCCACCAGGGAGCCGTCGGCCAGGCGGTTGATCCCCACGTCGATCACCAGAGCCCCCGGCTTGACCCACTCCCCCGGGATGAAGTTCGGCTTGCCCACCGCCACCACCAGCAGATCGGCACGGCGCACCTGGGCCTCCAGATCCTGGGTGAAGCGGTGACAGGTGGTGGTGGTGCAACCCGCCAGCAGCAGCTCCAGCGTCATCGGGCGACCGACGATGTTGGAGGCACCGACCACTACCGCATGCAGACCGTGGGTCTTGACACCGGTCGCCTCGATCAGGGTCATGATCCCCTTGGGGGTGCAGGGACGCAGCGCCGGGATGCGCTGGGCCAGACGGCCCACGTTGTAGGGGTGGAAACCATCCACGTCCTTGTCGGGACGAATGCGCTCCAGCACCTGGGTGGTGTCGCAATGAGCCGGCAGGGGCAGCTGCACCAGGATGCCGTCCACCTCCGCATCCTCATTGAGCCGGTCGATCAGGGCCAGCAACTCTTCCTGGGTCGCATTGGCGCTGAGATCATAGGAGCGGGAGACAAACCCCACCTCTTCACAGGCACGACGCTTGCTGCCCACATAGACCTGGGACGCCGGATCCAGCCCCACCAGGATCACCGCCAGACCCGGTGCCCGCTTGCCCAGAGCCAACCGCTGTTGGACTTGTTCGGCGACCTGATTGCGAATCGTTTGCGCAACCTGTTTTCCATCAATGATTTTGGCAGACATCGTTCTTCACTCACCATGTGTTCAACTGCCGCGCATTGTCGCATTTTTTTGGCGCGGGTGTTAGCGGCTCTCGCCTGGCGGGCAATAAGTAGGCATTTGAATTTACTGGCGGAAAAAGTCGTTGACGCTGACTTTGACGCTTGGGTATGATGCCCGCCCGTTGCCCAGTCGTACCGCCCCCGGTATGCTGGACGATGAGATTTCGGTGATTAGCGCAGCCCGGTAGCGCATCTGGTTTGGGACCAGAGGGTCAAAGGTTCGAATCCTTTATCACCGACCAGGTTCATCGGGAAGTCCTTCGGATTTCTTGATACAACGCGCCCTTAGCTCAGTCGGATAGAGCAACGGCCTTCTAAGCCGTGGGTCGCAGGTTCGAATCCTGCAGGGCGCGCCATTGATGTGACTCTTCCCTCGAAGAGCGACATCGAAGGCAGATTTCAGTGGTGGCTGTAGCTCAGTTGGTAGAGTCCCGGATTGTGATTCCGGTTGTCGTGGGTTCGAGCCCCATCAGCCACCCCATTATTAGCTGTTCGTGCTGAATCAAGCCGACAGAGGCAAGCCTGACTTGCCATGAACCGGGCATCTGATGCCCTCATCAAAACCGGCCTTGCGCCGGTTTTTTTGTGCCTGCGCCCCAGCCTCGCCGCCTGTCCCGAGCGCTCCGCTCCCTCTTTATGCGCTTTGCCCCTCCCCCTTGCTCTCTCACGCTTGTCCCTGTGCTGGTCGGTCAATGTCACCGCCTGGTGCTGCCCCTCGCCAGGCCGGATCACAGCCATGATCGGAGTCATGACGGCCCCGGGTTATCCCTGCTTCCCATGACGCAGCGCAAGCTTCCATGCCGATGACAGTGATATGGATAAAAACCAGGCAAATGCCTTGTCTGCTTCCCTCATAAGGGCGAGCCACCACTTGCGCCCAGGCAGCGCATCACAGGTTGCCGCCGCGCCTGATGCGAGGGGAAGACGGGCAGAACGTAAATAGATTGTTAAACTAGATGGTCGTGATTCATCTTTTCGTAATCCATTCACTGCACAATAACGCAATATATTGAAAAAAAAGGAGTAATTGAAAGCTAGCCGCACAACAACAGACAGATCCCCTGCCATGACCCCACACAGCGCAGTGGAAATCTTCCCATACTAAGTGTCAGCAATGTAGATGCCCTCCAAGGAGAGACTGAGATGAGTGAAGAAAGCAAATGCCCCTTCAACCACACCGCCGGCGTCGGCAGAACCAACCGTGATTGGTGGCCGAATCAGTTGCGGCTGGATCTGCTGCACCAGCATTCCCCCAGCTCCGATCCCATGGACAACGATTTCAACTATGCCGAGGCATTCAACAGCCTCGACTACAAGGCACTCAAGAAAGACCTGGTCAAGCTGATGACAGATTCCCAGGAGTGGTGGCCGGCGGACTTCGGCCACTATGGTCCCCAGTTCATCCGCATGACCTGGCACGCCGCAGGCACCTATCGCATCACGGATGGCCGTGGCGGCGGTGGCCGCGGCCAGCAACGCTTCGCTCCCCTCAACAGCTGGCCCGACAACGTCAACATCGACAAGTCCCGCCGCCTGCTCTGGCCAATCAAGCAGAAGTACGGCAACAAGATCTCCTGGGCCGATCTGCTGATCCTCGCCGGCAACGTCGCGCTGGAGACCATGGGCTTTAGAACCTTCGGATTTGGTGGCGGCCGCCCCGATGTGTGGGAGCCGGATCAGGACGTCAACTGGGGTGACGAGATCGCCTGGCTCGGGGTCGACCCCGACCGGGTCAAGGGTGACCGCGAGCTCACGGCCCCCTTTGGCGCCACCCACATGGGCCTCATCTACGTCAACCCCGAAGGCCCCAATGCCAGCGGTGACTACATGGAGGCGGCCAAGGACATCCGCTCCACCTTCGGCCGCATGGCCATGAATGACGAAGAGACAGTCGCCCTCATTGCCGGTGGCCACACCTTCGGCAAGGCCCACGGCGCCGCCCCCGAATCCCACAAGGGGCCCGAGCCGGAAGCCGCCCCCCTGGAAGCCCAGGGCCTGGGCTGGATGAGCGACTACGGCAGCGGCCATGGCAAGGATACCGTCTCGAGCGGCCTCGAGGTGACCTGGACCAAGACCCCGGCCCTGTGGAGCAACAACTTCTTCGAGAACCTGTTCAACTTCGAGTGGGAGCTGACCAAGTCGCCGGCAGGCGCCAAGCAGTGGGTGGCCAAGGATGCGCCGGAGATCATTCCCGATGCGCATATCCCGGGCAAGTTCCACAAGCCGACCATGCTGACCACCGACCTGACCCTGCGCTTTGACCCCGAGTTTGGCAAGATCTCCCGCCACTTCTACGAGGATCCCCAGGCCTTCGCCGATGCCTTTGCCCGCGCCTGGTACAAGCTGACCCACAGGGACATGGGCCCCATCGCACGCTATCTGGGGCCGGAAGTGCCCAAGGAGGAGCTGATCTGGCAGGACCCCATCCCCGCCGTCAATCACCCCCTGGTCGATGAGAAGGACGTGGCCGCCCTCAAGGAGAAGATCCTGGCGGCCTCCCTGACCGTCGCCGAGCTGGCATCCACCGCCTGGGCCTCGGCAGCCACCTTCCGCGGCTCTGACAAACGCGGCGGTGCCAACGGTGCCCGCATCCGCCTGGCCCCGCAAAAGGATTGGGCAGTCAACCAACCGGCACAGCTGGCCAAGGTGCTCAAGACCCTCGAAGGCATCCAGCAGGGGTTCAACGCCTCGGCCACCGGTGGCAAACGGGTATCCCTCGCCGATCTCATCGTGCTGGCCGGCGGCGTCGGTGTCGAACAGGCGGCCAAGCTGGGGGGAGTCACAGTGACAGTGCCCTTCACGCCGGGTCGCATGGATGCCTCCCAGGCCCAGACCGATGTGGACTCCTTTGCCGTGCTCGAGCCCCTCGCCGACGGGTTCCGCAACTACGGGGGCGAGTGCGCCGCCTTCGCGGAGACCATGCTGATCGACAAGGCGCAGTTGCTCACCCTGAGTGCCCCCGAGATGACGGTACTGGTGGGCGGCATGCGGGTGCTCGGCACCAACGCCGGCAACTGCCACGGGGTCTTTACCTCTGCCCCCGGCACCCTCTCCAACGACTTCTTCGTCAACCTGCTCGACATGGGCACGGAGTGGAAACCGGCAGCAGGAGCCAAGGGCATCTACGAGGGGAATGATCGCAAGACAGGCAAGGTGAAGTGGACCGGCACCCGCGTCGATCTGGTGTTCGGCTCGAACTCCCAGTTGCGGGCCCTGGCCGAGGTCTATGCCAGTGCGGACGGGAAGGAGAAGTTCGTGAAGGACTTCGTGGCGGCCTGGACCAAGGTGATGAACCTGGATCGCTTCGATCTCGCCTGACCCGCACTCTCTGCATGCCACCGGGCCTGTATCAAGGGACATGCATGAGAGATGACCGGGCACCACAATATAAAAACCCGACCATAAGGTCGGGTTTTTATATTGGCGGCGGGTCTGGATTGACCCGGACTGCCCTGCCCCTTGTCGAACCGGGGTTCAAACCGAGCGCCATCGGCATCAGGCGTTCTTATGCCACCAGATGCAAAAAACCGACCCTGAGGTCGGTTTTTTATAATTTGGCGGTGAGGGAGGGATTCGAACCCTCGATACGTTGCCGTATACACACTTTCCAGGCGTGCTCCTTCAGCCACTCGGACACCTCACCAAATTTTCGACTGTCGTTTAACGTGTTCAATCTCCACGTGATGTTCTGCACTGTTGCGCCGGAACGGGGCGTAATTTAGGGGAAATCCCCGCCGGCGTCAACGGCTTTTTGGCTGCCGCGAACCGTTCGCACATTAAACGCGCAACTCAGTGCACAGATTCCGGTGCGACCTGGATCTCCGGCAGATTGAGGAAGCCGAGGCGTTCACATTCGGACACCACTTCATGGGTCGCCGCCGTGGTGCTTTCGACAAACAGCAGGAACTGCTCGACGGAGAGACCCGCCTTGGTGAAGACGGTGTGACCCACGACGAGGCGCGGCAGGTTGTCATCTATGATGTCGAGGAACACCTTGAGGGACGGGTATTGCATGTTGAGACGACCCAGCTCGGCCACCAGGGGCAGCAGGGATGAGGGGCGCACTTCCAGTTCGGATGAAAACAGCAACCCTTCCTCTTCCACGAAGATCCGGCTCTCCTGGATGCCCTCGACGGACTGCAGGGAGACCATGTGGATGCCGTGGCACTGATCGCACACATAGTGCTCGATCCGGGCCTGCTGCAGCCAACGCATTATCATTTCAGAGCTGGGGATATTCATCATTTTCACGAACACAATAAGGATCAAGGGGCGCAGTCTAAACCAATTTTCCGACAACCAAAAGCGCACAGGCGGGATCACCCCCGCTCTCGCTTCTTTTTGGCAAGCGCTATGCATATACTCAGCCATTCTCGTACCGCACTCGCCTCCACAGAAGGCCCGATGACCATCCAAGAAAAGTATCGCCTGCACCTCAAATCCCTCTCGGATGAACTGCTCGCCCTGCAAAAACCCATTCGCATCCTGGATGCCATCAAGTGGCCCCGCCACCTGCAGACCGAGTTTCTCGCCAAGGGCGGACGAGTGCTGCCCGCCATCGATGCCGACTTCTATCAGGCCCTCCCCCTCGATTTCGATCCCCGCAACAAATACCTGGAGCTCAAGGAGCTGAGGGACAGGATCCGCAGAAAATTGGGGCCGCAGGATGATCTCGGCCGGATCCTGCAAGAGACGGTGGATCAGTACATGGTGGTGATAGAGATGCTGCGCCAGCGCGGACAGCCGGACTTCCAGCGCTACAGCCAGTTGCTGTACGGCTCGGCGAGCGATCATCTGCGCGGGGATCGCAAGACGTTAAAGGAGCTGGGAGCCCGCCTGTGCGACATCTTCTCCCTGCCAGGCGCCCGCCACCTGGTGCGCCCCTACCCCAAGGAGTTCGAGGGGGAAGCGGCGGTGGCCAGGTTGCAGGGCAAGCTGTCGAACTACTTCAGCGACGGCACAGTGCAGGTCAAGCTGAGCGATGGCATCGTCTCCGATGCAGCCGCCGGGGGGGATTACATCAAGCTGAGCTCCCACGCCCGCTTCTCCGAGCTGGACTTGCAGGTATTGGAGGTGCACGAGGGCTGGGTGCACGTGGGCACCACCCTCAACGGCCGCCAGCAATCCTATGCCACCTGGCTGGGGGCCGGCTCGCCGCGCATCACCGCCTGCCAGGAGGGGCTGGCCGTGCTCATCGAGACCCTCACCTTCAGCTCCTTCCCGGACAGGGCCAAGCGCATCTCGGATCGGGTGATGGCCATCGACATGGCGGAGCGCGGCGCCGACTTCATCGAGGTGTTCCGCCACTTCTTCGAGAAGGGGGCCAGCGAGCACGATGCCTACAAGATCACCCAGCGGGTGTTTAGGGGCGGCATGGTCGAGGGAGGCGCCTGCTTCACCAAGGATCTCTCCTATGTGAAGGGCTATGTGGAGACGGTCAACTTCATCCGCAGCGCCGTGCTGGAAGGGGTGCCGGAGATCCTGCCCATGCTGTTCGTCGGCAAGGTGACCCTGGATGACATCCCTGTGCTCTATCAGCACTATCTGGAGGGGCTCATCGATGCCCCCCGCTACCTGCCCCCCATGTTTCGCGATCTCACCGGCCTCTATGTCTGGTTCGGCTTCGCCTCCGGCATGTCCCTGGTGGACATAGGCCGGGTACAGCAGCATTTTCGCCAACTGTTCCACCGCCTGCCGGTGGCCGACCCCATCATAGCGCCGGTGGACATAGAGATAGACTGAACCGCTCGTCGACAAAAAAGGGCGCCCCCGAGGCGCCCTTTTTCATTCTGTGGCTTACCTGTAAGCCCGTCCTTCCAGATAGTGCTTGCGGCAGAGCGACACATAGCGATCGTTCCCCCCTATCTCCACCTGTTCGCCGTCGCGCATCACCTGCCCCGCCTCGTTGACGCGAGAGTTCATGTGCGCCTTGTTGCCGCACCAGCAGATGCTTTTGAGCTCCTCGAACTTGTCCGCCAGACAGAGCAGGTGGTAGGAGCCGGGAAACAGCTCGCCGCGAAAATCGGTCTTGAGGCCGTAGGCGATCACCGGTATGTCCTGCTCATCGACGATGCGGGCGAGCTGATACACCTGCTCCCGGGTCAGGAACTGCGCCTCGTCGACGATGAACACATCGATATGGCGATTTGCATGGCGCGCCTTGACCATCTCGAACAGATCGCAGCTGTCACTGAAGACCTCCACCTTCAGCTCCAGCCCGACCCTGGCGCTGATGATCCCGGCACCGAAGCGGTCATCGATGGCGGGGGTCATGGCCAGCGGAACCATGCCACGCTCCAGATAGTTGAAGTGGGCCTGGATGAGCTGGGTCGACTTGCCCGAGTTCATGGTGGCGAATTTGTAGTGCAATGAAGCCATGATGGGGTTCCGAAACGGGATTGATGGGGGGCATGCTAACCAAAGCCCCTGCCAAAACCAAGGGGCCCGTGGGCCCCTTGTTCTCTTTATGCGACGGCCAGGGCGCGGTGCATCCGAGCCTTGCGCAAATGGTAACCGGAGAAGATCAGGAACCAGAGCGCGCTGACCGTGAAGCCAGCCAGCACCGAGTGCATCAGCCCCATCACCAGGTAACCGAGCGCGGCACCGAAGGCGATGGCCAGCGCATAGGGCAGCTGGGTCATCACGTGATCGATGTGATGGCAGCCGGCGCCGGTGGCAGACAGTATGCTGGTGCTGGAGATGGGGGAGCTGTGATCACCGAACACGGAGCCCGCCAATACGGCAGCCAGCATCGGCAGCATCAGGCTGATGTCGCTGGCGGCCGCCATGTCGCCGGCCAGCGGCAGCATGATGCCGAAGGTGCCCCAGCTGGTACCGGTGGCAAAGGCCATGGCGCAGGAGAGCACGAAGACCACAGCCGGCAGCACTTCGATCGGCAGGTTGCCATTGGCCATGGAAGCCAGGTACTTGCCGGTCTCCACGTCGCGCACCACGGCGCCTATGGTCCAGGCAAACAGCAGGATGTTGATGGCGGGCAGCATGGCCATGATCCCCTGGGGGGCCGCCTTCATCCAGTTGCTGGCACCCAGCTTGAGACGCATGGCCAGACCGATGGAGACCACCAGGCTGCACAGGGCGCCATAGACCAGGGAGGAGCCGACGTTGGTGTTCTCGAACGAGCCGAGCACGCTGAACGGCAGGCCTTTGTCGGCCAGCACGGCGGCGCCGGAATCTATCATGAAATAGACGGTCGCCAGAGTCAGGGTCAGGATCGGCAGCACCATGTCGATCATGCCGCCATTGCTCTCCTCGGGAGACTCCATGTCCAGGCCGATGGGACGGCCCTTGGACTCATCCCACAGCTTGCCCTCAAGCGCCCACTGCTCGTGTTGACGCATGGCGCCGATGTCGAGCTGGAAGGCGATCACCACCAGCACCATGATCAGGGTGAAGACCGCATAGAGGTTCATCGGGATCATCTCGACGAAGGCGGAGATGGGGCTCTGATCGGTCAGACCATGGGCCGCCATTATGCCGCCCACCAGGGCGATGATGTAGGCGCCCCAGGAGGAGATGGGCATCAGCACGCAGACCGGCGCCGCGGTGGAGTCCAGCAGATAGGCCAGCTTGGCGCGGGAGATCTGGAAGCGATCGGTAACCGGGCGGCAGATGGCCCCCACCGACAGGCTGTGGAAGAAGTCATCGATGAAGAAGGCGAACACCATCATGCCGGTAAGGGCCTTGGCCCCCTTGCGGGTCTTGGCGCGGCGCGCGGCCCACTCGGCGAAGGCCCGGGTCGCCCCGGATACGCTCATCAGGCTGATGAGGCCCCCCAACAGCAACATGAACAGGATCATGTTGACGTTGTCCCGGTTGAGCGCACCGTCGACCCAGAAGATCTTGAGCACGGTGTTCAGCATGTAATGCAGGGATTCGAGGGGGGAGAACTGGTTGAGCAGCAGACTGCCTGCGACTATGCCCACCCCCAGCGACACCAGGACGCGGCGGGTGATGATCGCAAGGGCGACGGCCAACAGGGGGGGAACGACGGACCAACCGGAGTCGGCGTAATGAACGATGTCCATGATCTCTTTGCACCTAAAGACAACAGGTGGAGATCTACCGAGAGGATCAAAGAAACAAAACCCAGGGCGGGCATACTCCTCAGCCCCTTCAGGTAGCGCTCCATAGTGGATGACTATGGCAGTCCTGCACCTGTTCGATGCAGAACCAGCAACCCGGTATGATGGCCTGGTCACTTCGGCGCCGACTCCTTTCATCGAGCATCGCAGGCATCACCCTCCGCTCGGTTACTCATAGGCAGCGCGCCTCTACTTAAAGGTATTCGCGGCACATTTTATCGAGCCACCGGGTGATAGCAAGTTTTTTGATTAAATTTCAAGGCTTGTGTGGCGAAAAGCGGAAAAATGGTAGTCAAATGGTTCATAAAATACGACATGGTCGATATTTTCATCTACTCAGCACTCATTCGGAAATGAAACTCCTGCAAAGAGAATAAAGCAGGCAGTGTAAATAATTGCCGGACTTTATTTATCTGCCTAATTAATTATTTTGGCAGACTTGACTTGGTGCCAACCCCCCCTATAAATTATCGAAAAACCAGCCCTTCCCATTAATATTTCTGCTCGCGTGGTAGCCAATATGAACGAATTTCTGAAAATTCTGCTGAATATCCGTAGTCTGCGCGCAGCCTGCCGCGATTTGTCCCTGGAGCAACTGGAAGAGGGACTGCAGAAATTGTCCGAGGTGGTCGCCGAGCGCCAGCAGGATGAATCTGCCGAACGCCAGGCCCGTGAAGAACATCAGAAGAAAATTGCCGAATACGCCGAAATGTTGAAAGCTGCAGGGATAGATCCTGCTGAATTGGTGGGCACAGTTGCCACCGAAAGCACCAAGGCCAGCAAAGGCAAACGTGCCCCCCGCCCCGCCAAATATCGTTATCTGGACAATGGCGTGGAAAAAACCTGGACCGGCCAGGGCCGCATGCCCTCCGCCATTGCCAAGGCCGTGGCCGAAGGCAAATCCGTGGAAGACTTTGCCATCTGATCAAGAGCAGGGTACCGCCCAATAAAAAACCTCGCCATGCGAGGTTTTTTATTGTTTCCATGCCGGGCGCCTCAGCGCCTGTCTGCCGCCTTGACCCAGAGCACTTCCGGGGTACCGGCAGAGACCAGCAAGTATCTGGCCACCGTGAAAAACCAGTCACTTAGCCGATTCAGATAGGGCAGGATCGCCGGGTTCACCTGCTCTTCCCGGCTCAGGCCGAGCAGCAGCCGCTCGCAGCGACGGGTCAGGGTGCGCACCACATGGGCCTGCGCTGCCGCCCGCGAACCGCTCGGCAGAATGAAATTGCGCAATACCGGCAACTGGGCGCTGTAGGCGTCAATCTGTTGCTCCAGCCGCGCCGTCCAGGTCTCATTGACCTGCCACAGGGAGGCATTTTGCGCCTCGCTGGAAAACGCCAGCTCCCCACCCAAATCAAACAGCTCCTGCTGCAGCAATATGAGTTGAGCCAATAATGCCGGCTCATTCTCGGGTATTTCGGCCATCAGCAGACCTATCTGGGAATTGAGCTCGTCAATGGCGCCATAGGTCTCGACCCGCCGGTCATCTTTTGCCAGGGAGGAGCCATCAGCCAGCCGCGTGAGGCCCTTGTCCCCTTGCCGGGTATATATTCTCATTCTGACATCCTGTTAATAATGGGAATAATCATGGACTCCAGTCCATTGAGTTTTATCTCGTACGCCAGTGCCAGGGTTTGGCCCAGCGCACCAGCCGGAAAACCGCTGCGCGCCATCCATACCAGATAGGGCTCTGGAATATCTATGATGCGTCGCCCCTGATATTTACCGTAGGGCATCTTGCCCGCCAGGGTAAGCAATACCCGCTCATCGGAGAGTCTGTCCATATCAATCGATATTCAGATATTTATGGGTCTGGATGGAGAGCCGCCAATTACGGGCGATGCAGGTCGCCATGGCCAGCTCGGTGGCCCTGGGCTTCTGGCTGATGGGCTGCAATGCGATCACCACGTCGGGACGCAGGCTGGCCGTGGCCAGCAGGGCATCGAGCTCCTCGATGTGACGCTCGGTGGCCACCGGATGCTTGATCTCGTTGGCCCGCTCCAGAGCCGATACCAGCACAGGCAAGCCCCCCTTCATGCCGATCTTGGGGGAGACGGTGACCCAGGTCTGCGCGTGGGTCAGGATCTCGCTGGTACCACTGGTTTCGATCTGCACCTGATATCCCGCCGCCAGCAGGGCCGACGAGAGTTCGTGCAGATCGTAGAGACAGGGCTCGCCACCGGTCAGCACCACATGACGCGCCCGGTAACCCAGGGTCTCGAAGCTTCCCAGGATCTCGCCCGTGCTCATCTTGCTCCAGCCGTCGGACTCGTTGGATCGGTCGAGCACCTCGCGGCTGCCCACCTCACGGGCAGGATCCACCACCCAGGTATGGCGGGTATCGCACCAGGGGCAGCCCACAGGGCAGCCTTGCAGGCGAACGAAGATGGCGGGCACGCCGGTAAAGACGCCCTCCCCCTGGATGGTCTGGAAGATCTCGTTGATTGGGTAGTGCATCTCGGTCACGGCTTGCTGCAAAAGGCGCGGATTATACCCCAAACCGGCGAAAGAGGCAGGATCACAATCCGGTTTTCTCGCGCAAGCTGGCCATGATGCCCGCCTTGTCGTCCAGATAGCGCTGCAGGCCGCGGCTGCGCAGCTCGCAGGCAGGGCAAGTGCCACAGCCATCCCCCTGGATGCCGTTGTAGCAGGTGAGCGTCTGCTGGCGCACCGTCTCGAGGTGGCCATAGTGATCCGCCAGGGCCCAGGTTTCCGCCTTGTCGAGCCACATCAGGGGGGTCTCGAAGCGAATGGCGCGATCCAGCCCCAGCGACACCGCCTGATTGAGGGCCTTGACGAAGTCGTCGCGGCAATCGGGATAACCGGAGAAGTCGGTCTCGCACACCCCGGTGATCAGGGTGTCGGCGCCGACCTGGTAGGCATAGATGGCCGCCAGGGTCAGAAACAGTATGTTGCGACCCGGCACGAAGGTGTTGGGCAGGCCGTTGTCCTGCAACTCACCGCTGACCGGGATGTCGTCACGGGTCAGGGCCGAGACGGCCAGCTCACCCAGCATGGTCACATCCATCACCTTGTGGGCGGCAATCCCGAGCTGCCCGGCCAGACGGCGAGCGGTCTCGATCTCCTCCCGATGACGCTGGCCATAGTCGAAGGTGATGGCGTGCACTTCATCATAGAGGGCCAGGGCCTGCACCAGACAGGTGGTACTGTCCTGACCACCACTGAATACCACGACGGCTTTTTTCACGTTCATCACTCCTGTTTGCAATTCAGATTCAGGCGCGGCGACCTTGGGCAAAGTCATGCCACTGCCGGTTCAACTCGGTAAAGAGGTTCATCAGCGGGGCGAAGCGCTCGGGCTCCCCTTCCCACTGGGATAACAGATGGTAGCCCGCCTCCAGGGTCGACAGCGCCTCGGGAAACGGCTTCTTGCGAATGGAATATTGCCCCGCCATGGCACCGAGGGTGATCCTCGGCAACCCCAGCAGGGTCGGGTTGTTGTGCAACATGCGATAGGCCTTGCGCCAGGTGCCATCGAGCAGGATGAAGTGCACCTCTCTGGCTTGCTCACTGTGCGCTCGCACCTGCGCCAGGGTCAGGGCCTCATCATCGGGCCACAGCAGATAGCACTGCACCTTGGGGTCGGCGAGCAGGGCATTGAGCCAGTCGGCATCGGCGAAGTGCTCCCCCACGTGAATGCGGGCATGGCTGAGGGAGGCGGCCAGCAGGGCGGCCGTTCCCTTGGGGTGGGCGACCTCCTTGGGGTGCTGCAGGATATGGAGCGGTGCGAGGTGGGGCACCTGCCGGATATATTCACACAGGCAGGCTTTGAGGGCTCGGGCACAGAGTGTACAGTATCGGCTCTCTCTGTCGTTGGGTTGTTTCATGTTGTCAGAAAAATCGGGTCTGCTCTGGGTCATCACGCTTTCGCTCGTCACTGCCTTGCTCTTCTTCACCGTACCTAACCACCTGCTCTCCTTCGATCGCGACCTGATCGCCCAGGGCGAAGGGTGGCGCATCATAACAGGCAATCTGGCCCACACCAACGGATGGCACCTGCTGCTCAACCTGAGCGGGCTTGCGGTGCTCTACAGCCTGTTTCGCGAATACCTGACGGGCTGGCGCCTGCCCGTGCTGCTCCTGCTGCTGGGGACGGCCGTCGGGCTCGGGATCTGGTGGTGGTGCCCGCAGACCCAATGGTACATGGGGCTCTCCGGCCTGCTGCACGGCTTGTTCGTGTGGGGGGCCATGCAGGATATCCGCTATCGTCGCTACTCGGGCTGGCTCATGCTGCTTGGCATCGTCATCAAGCTCGGGCTGGATTTTTACAGTGCGGGAGAGAGCCCTGTCTCTGCCCTCATTGGCGCCAGGGTGCACATAGAGTCGCACCTCATCGGCTCGGCCGCCGGCCTGCTGCTCGGCCTCTTCCCCATCGGCCTGGGTGTACAGACCGTCAAGTCCTGATCCCCTGCGGATAAGCGCGGCCACCCGCTCGCAACAGTTCTCACCCACCAAAATGCAACAGGCCGGATCTGCAATCCGGCCTGTTGTCATCAAGGGGTCGGCCCCTTATCGGCAGAGCTCGGCGTTGATCGCCCCCAGCACGGCAGCCGGATCCGCCGCCTGGGTAATGGGGCGGCCTATCACCAGGTAGTCGGCCCCCGCCTCCACCGCCGCCAGCGGCGTCATGACCCGGCGTTGATCCCCGGCCGCCGATCCGCTCGGGCGAATGCCCGGGGTCACCAGCTTGAAGTCAGAGCCGAGCAAGGCTTTCAACTCGCGAGCCTCCTCGGCGGAGCAGACCACGCCGTCCAGCCCTGCCGTCTTGGCGAGGGTGGCCAGCCGGATCACCTGCTCGGCCGGACTCACATCCAGACCCAGGGGCGCCATGTCGGACTGCTCCATGCTGGTCAGCACGGTCACACCAATCAGCAAAGGCGCCTTGTCGCCATAGGGCAGCAGCGCCTCCCTGGCGGCGCGCATCATGCGCTCTCCCCCGCTGGCATGGACGTTCACCATCCAGACCCCGAGCTCGGCACTCGCCGCCACGGCCTTGGCAACCGTATTGGGAATGTCGTGAAACTTCAGATCCAGGAACACCTCGAAGCCCTTGGCCACCAGCTGGCGCACGAACTGGGGGCCAAACAGGGTAAACATCTCCTTGCCCACCTTGAGGCGGCACTCGGCCGGAGAGATCTGTTCAATGAAGGCGAAGGCATCGGCTTCGTGCTGATAATCCAGCGCGACCAGTACTTTGGGGTCTTGCATGTCACTTCCTATGGGTTGTTATGCCACATCCAGACTCGACACGGCCGGCGAGCCGGTCGCAGTCTGGCATCTTGCTCACTCGGGTTTGCGCCAGGTTCGGCTTGCCGCCCCCGCTCGAGACGCGCGGGGACGAACCTTTTGTCACTAAGGGCTATTCACCATCCAGGCCACGGATAGGCTTGATGGAGCCCCACTGCCGGCAGGAGGGACACTGCCAGAACAGCGAATGGGTGGCAAAGCCGCACTGGCGGCACTTGTGGGTCGATTTTATCTTGATCTGCTCGCCGACCAGCTGCTGCAGCAGCTCCAGACTCTCCTTGGCGGGCCCCTCCTCGGCGCTCGCCAGCTGGAAGCCCACCAGCTGGTAAAACCCCTTCATGGAGGGGTGGCGCCGCAGCTGGCGCAGCACCAGGGCGCGGGCCTGGCTCAGGCCGTCGCGCGCCTCCACCAGATTGGCCAGGGCCAGGGTCACGCTGACACCGGCATGGTCCTCCACCGCCTTCTCCAGCAGCGGGATCAGCTCCTGGGTGCGGCCAAGCTGCTGATAGCAATCGAGCAGCCTGGGCATGGCCTCGGAGGCAAAATCCATGTCCTGCTCGAACACCCGCAGCAGATCCTTGCTGGCCTCCTCGAACTTGCCCTCCTCCATCGACAGATCGGCCAGTCGCAGGCTGGCCCGAGCACAGGCTGGGTGGGCTGCGAGCGCCCGCTTGAACTTGGCGATCCCCGCCCCCTTGTCACCGTCGCGCAAGGCGTTCTCAGCCTGCTCGCAATAGAAATGGGAGATGGGCTCCGCCAGCTTCTTGCCCTGGAATTTCTGCAGGCGAATGGCGACCTCGATGGCCTTGTCCCAGTCACGCAGCTGTTGATGGATGATGAGCAACTGCGCCAGGGCCGTCTCTTCAAAGTCGCTGTCTTCGCACAGCTCCTTCCAGAGCGCTTCTGCCCGGTCCAGCAGGCCGGCAGCCAGGAAATCCCGGGCCAGCTCCTGCAGCGCGAGCTGACGCTGCTCCCGGGTCAGCTGGCGGGCGACCAGGTTCTGGTGGATCTTGATGGCACGATCGACCTCCCCCCGCTGACGAAACAGGTTGCCGAGGGAGAGATGGGTTTCGATGGTTTCGCTGTCGACTTCCAGCAGTTGGATAAAGAGATCCACCGCCTTGTCCGACTCGTCAGACAGCAAATAGTTGAGGCCCGCCACGTACTGGCGGGAAAACTGGTTACTCTGTTGCTGGGTGTCCTGGCGAACACTCCTGCGTCCCATGTACCAGCCATAACCAGCGGCAATCGGCAACAGCAGGAAAAGCAGTTCAAGCATCGAGGGACATTATTCCTTGGCTGGCGACCGGGCTAGCTCCAACTCACGGGATTGACGACGCATGGTGCGACTGAGGGTACGGTTTTGCAGTTTCAAGCGCAGGAAAAGCAGACCGAACACCAGCCAGCCCAACAGGAAGCCACCGGCAAAGAAGAACCCCAGCAGCATGGAGAGAGAGAACTCCCCCTGGGCGATGAGATAGTTGAACTGCACCAGCTGGCCATTTTGCGAACCGATGGCGAGGGTCAGTACAAACACCAGCACCAATGGGATGAGGGCCAAGATACGCTTCATAAGATCTCCCTGTCTGTAGCTAATGAGAGACTGATTATCCTTAAAATCACAGGCAGACTCTAGAGCGAATGGGAAAAGACTGCGAGAAACCTGACAAATCACATATCTAAAGACGTAAAAATAAAAAAGGCATACCCAGGTATGCCATTTTCTGCATTATTCGATGATGTTCACGCGTTCGCGTAACTCTTTACCAGGCTTGAAATGCGGGACATATTTCCCGGTCAGTTCAACCTTGTCCCCAGTCTTGGGGTTGCGACCCACGCGGGGCGCACGATAGTGCAGTGAGAAACTTCCAAATCCGCGGATTTCAATCCGGTCGCCGTTTTGCAAGGTCGATGCCATCTGCTCAAGGATCTCCTTGATGGCGGCTTCGACATCTTTGGCCGGCATATGCATGCGGCTGGCAGCCAATTGTTCGATGAGATCTGATTTGGTCATAAGGTTAAATCTCCTTCCCCGATCACATGCAATTTTCATTATGCCAAGATAAAAAAGGGCGACGTGAAGCCGCCCTTTTCTTGCATCAAGGATTACTCACCCTTGGCGGCTTTGAACGCTTCCATCATGGCATTGCTGAACACAACTTCTTCTTGTTGGTTCAGGCTGTCGATGGCAACACGCTCGTCAGCCTCGTCCTTGGCACGGACAGACAGGCTTACGGTACGGTTCTTGCGATCAACACCCATGAATTTGGCTTCAACTTCGTCACCAACAGACAGCACCAGAGTGGCGTCTTCTACACGGTCACGAGCAGCGTCGGAGGCACGCAGGTAGCCTTCCACGCCGTCAGCCAGTTCGATCACGGCACCCTTGGCATCAACCTCGGTAACCTTACCCTTCACGATAGCACCTTTCTTGTTGTCAGACAGGTACTTGTTGAACGGGTCTTCTTCGATCTGCTTGACGCCCAGGGAGATGCGCTCGCGCTCCGGGTCCACTTGCAGAACAACGGCTTCGATTTCGTCGCCCTTCTTGAATTCACGAACTGCTTCTTCGCCCTGGTTGTTCCAGGAGATGTCAGACAGGTGAACCAGGCCGTCGATGCCGCCGTCCAGACCGATGAAGATACCGAAGTCAGTGATGGACTTGATCTTGCCGGAAACACGGTCGCCCTTGGCGTGAGTTTCGGCAAACAGCTGCCACGGGTTGGATTTGCACTGCTTCAGACCCAGGGAGATACGACGACGCTCTTCGTCGATGTCCAGAACCATCACGTCAACCACGTCGCCAACGTTGACAACCTTGGACGGGTGGATGTTCTTGTTGGTCCAATCCATCTCGGATACGTGTACCAGGCCTTCAACGCCTTCTTCGATTTCAACGAAGCAGCCGTAGTCGGTCAGGTTGGTCACGCGGCCAGACAGACGGGTGGTCTCCGGGTAACGCTTGGCGATAGCAACCCAGGGATCTTCGCCCAGCTGCTTCAGACCCAGGGATACACGGGTACGCTCGCGGTCGAACTTCAGAACCTTGACTGCGATCTCGTCGCCAACGTTGACGATTTCGGAAGGATGCTTAACGCGCTTCCACGCCATGTCGGTGATGTGCAGCAGGCCGTCAACGCCACCCAGATCTACGAATGCACCGTAGTCGGTCAGGTTCTTGACGATACCCTTAACTTCTTGACCTTCTTGCAGGTTGGCCAGCAGGCTTTCGCGCTCGGAGGTATTCTCGGTTTCGATCACGGCACGACGGGAAACGACAACGTTGTTGCGCTTCTGGTCCAGCTTGATGACCTTGAACTCGAGTTCTTTGTTTTCCAGGTGAGCGGTGTCACGGATCGGACGCACGTCAACCAGAGAACCCGGCAGGAAGGCACGGATGCCGTTCAGCTCAACGGTGAAACCACCCTTGACCTTGCCGTTGATGATACCGATAACGGTAGCTTGCTCTTCGTATGCCTTCTCAAGCTGCAGCCAGGCTTCGTGGCGCTTGGCTTTTTCGCGGGACAGCTTGGTTTCGCCGAAACCATCTTCGATAGAGTCCAGAGCCACGTCAACGGTGTCGCCTACGTTGATTTCCAGCTCGCCCAGGGCGTTCTTGAACTCTTCAGCAGGAATGGCAGACTCGGATTTCAGACCGGCGTCAACCAGTACGAAACCGTTCTCGATAGCAACGACGGTGCCCTTGACGATGGAACCTTGACGGGTTTCAACGGCGTTCAGGGACTCTTCAAAGAGTTGAGCAAAAGATTCGATCATTGTTTGTGTCACAAATGAAACATCCACTCGCAATCCGGCACAAGCGGGGTTGTTTTAAATTATCTGCGCCATCCATGGTGCAGACGACTGACATCAGCTGGTGCTGACATCACCAAGTTGTTGCTCCGCATAGGCGAGCACCGTTGCCAGTACGTCATCTATGGTCATAGACGTTGAGTCTACCACAAGAGCATCTTCCGCGGGTTTCAGGGGGGCAACGGCGCGATTTCTGTCGCGGTCGTCACGCTCCCGAATCTCGGTTAAAAGACGCTCAAAGTTAACATCAAAGCCCTTATCTTGCAACTGCTTATAGCGGCGCTGCGCCCGCTCCTCCGCGCTGGCATCGAGGAAAATCTTCACCTCGGCCTCGGGGAAAACCACTGTGCCCATGTCACGGCCATCGGCAATGAGACCCGGCAACTGGCGGAAGGCTCGCTGGCGGCGCAGCAGTGCCTCGCGCACGCGGGGGAAGACGGCGACCTTGCTGGCGGCATCGCTCACTTCCTGGGAGCGAATGGTACGGGACACATCCTCCCCTTCCAGCACCACCTTGACCTGTCCGCCGTCAACCTGGAACTGCACGTCCAGATTGGCGGCCAGGGGCACCAGCGCGGCTTCGGCGTCGAGCTCCACATCGTGGTGCAAGGCCGCCAGCGCCAGTACCCGGTAGATGGCACCGGAGTCGAGCAGGTGCCAACCCAGTTTCTCTGCCAACAGCTGGCACAGGGTGCCTTTACCGGCTCCACTCGGGCCATCAATTGTCATCACGGGGGCCATCTGAGGCATAACTTTTCTCCTGCGCACTCGGCATGTTGACTGGTTGCCCGCATCCCTGTCGGGAGGGGTAATGGGCGCCGATTATACCCGAATGCACCGGCGCTGGCAGTTGTCGAGGCGCACAATTGCGCAAAAGTCGTCGCGATTGCGCCTATTATGACCAATCGAGTGGATCATTCCTGAATACAAGCTTTTGTTCTTATGGTTGTTAGGGGTGAGGCACGTTAAACTAGCCGCCTTTTTCAAGCAGCTGTAGTCAGGAGCAACCCTATGAGCAGCATTACTCTCGTAGCCAAATCCAAGTTGCCGACCCCTTGGGGTATCTTCACGCTGGTAGGCTTTCAGGAAACCGGCACAGGCAAGGATCACGCCGCGCTGGTGATGGGCGATATCGCGGACGGTGAGCCCGTGCTGGGCCGAATTCATTCCGAGTGTCTGACCGGGGATGCCCTGTTCAGCCTTCGCTGCGACTGCGGCTTCCAGCTGCAGGCCGCCATGGAGAAGATCGCCAAGGCCGGTCGCGGCGTCTTGCTGTATGTCCGTCAGGAAGGCCGTGGCATCGGCCTGCTCAACAAGATCCGCGCCTATCATCTGCAGGATCAGGGCGCCGACACCGTCGAAGCCAACGTGGCACTGGGCTTTGCCGCCGACATGCGCGATTACACCATCTGTGCCGACATGCTGAAGGCCTTGGAGGTCAAGAGCCTGCGCCTGATGACCAACAACCCGCGCAAGCTGAAGGCGATGGAATCCTTTGGCATTCCGGTGGCCGAGCGCGTCCCCCTGCAGGAGGGTCGCAATCCCCACAACGAGTTCTATCTCTCCACCAAGGCCAACAAGCTGGATCACCTGTTCAAGAAGTGATGGCTCGCAGCCTGGCACCGGCATGAAAAACGCCTCCATCGGGAGGCGTTTTTGTTGGCGATCTTGCGGCCCTATCTGTTGTCCCCCAAGTTGTTGTCCCCCACGGCACCATCCGGGGTTGACTCTGGCTTGGCCTGTGCCAGCAGGAAATCCCGCAGCGCCCGGTTGGCCATGGAGAGGGGATCCCCCCGCCGCCAGGCCACGCAGAGATCGAGGAAGATGGGCGGAGCAAAGGGGATCCCGCTGAGAGTCGTCTCCTCCTCCAGCGCCATGCGCAGGAAGGTGGTCACGGCGAACCCTTGTCTCACCACCGCCTTGAGCAGGGGGATGAGGTTGCTCTCGAAGCCGATGTTGGGCTCGATTCCCAGGCCTTGTGCCAGCGCCTCCATGTGCTCTCTGTGGTAGAAGCCCCGCCGGAACATGGCGAGCTCCTGGTTGAAGAACTGGGGCAGCGAGACAGCGCCGGCCCCCCGCAGGGGATGCTCCTCCCCCACCACCATCAGCATCTCTTCCCGCAGCAGCTGGGCCCCCTCGAGAGCAGGCGGCAAGTCGCTGGTGATGAGGATGGCCAGATCCAGGCTGCCGTCCACCATGCGACTGAGCAGTTCCCGGGTGCCCGCCTCCTCCACCCGGATCTTCAAACCGGGGTAGCGATGCTTGAACGCCATCAGGATCGGCGGGAAGTAATAGGAGCCCATCATGTAGGGGATGCCGATGCGCACCTCCCCTCGCTCCAGTCCCTTGAGCTCGGCCATCTCCGCCTCTGCCTGGTGCATCTGCAGCAGCAGCCGCTCGGCATGGCGGCAGAGCACCTCTCCCTCCGGGGTGAGCCGCACGCTGCGATCCTGCCTGTCGAACAGGCGCAGATCGAGTTGTTGCTCCAGCTTGGCGATGGCCATGCTGACGGCCGGTTGCGCCACGTGCAGGCCCTGGGCGGCCTTGGTAAAGGAGCCCGCGTCCCGCACCGCCAGCAGGTAACCGAGCTGTTTCAGATCCATATCAATTCCATTTATCAGACTGATAACTTAAATATATTATATTTATATAAGGCGACCCACTACTCTGCACAAAAGTCGTCGGGACAACTCCAAATGATCGAAGTCGGCAGTCGCGAATGGATACGCGCCACCCTGGCCCTCAGCCTGGGATCCTTCCTGGTATTTCTCAATCTCTATCAGACCCACCCCCTGCTGCCCCTGCTGGCGGAGGTGTTCTCCGTCAGCTCCCTGTCTGCAGGATGGACCCTGGCGGGCTGCACCGCGGGGCTCGCGGGATCCCTGCTCATCTGCGCCCGCCTGGCGGACAGGTTCGGACGACGGCGGATCATGCTGTGGACCCTGACCTGCGCCATCCTGCTCTCCCTGTGCATTCCCTGGGTGACCCGCTTCGATCTGCTGGTGTGCCTGCGCGTGCTGCAGGGGGCGCTCCTGGCCGGGCTGCCTGCCACCGCCATCGCCTACATGGGAGAAGAGTTCAGCAAGCGCGCCCTGCTCTCGGCGGTGGGGGTCTATATCGCCGCCAACTCCCTCGGTGGGATAGCGGGTCGCGTAGTCGGCGGCCTGCTGGCTGGCTGGTTCGGGGACTGGCAGCATACCTTCCTCGGCATCGGACTCATCAGTCTCGCCCTGTTGCCGCTGGTCATCTGGCTGCTGCCTGCCCAGACCCGCTTCGTGGCCGTGGAGGCCGCCCCGGGGCAACTGCGCCGCGCCATCCAGAGCCACCTCGGCAATCCCTTGCTGCTGGGGGCCTATCTCATCGGCGGGCTCAACTTCATGGTCTTCCTGAACCAGTACAGCTACCTCACCTTCCTGCTGGCCAAGGCCCCCTTCTCCCTGCCGACCCAGTGGCTCGGCATGCTGTTTCTGACCTACCTCACTGGCACCCTCGCCTCCTCCCTGAGCGGCCGCTGTGCCCATCGCTTTGGGGCGCAGCGCCTGCTGCTGGCGGGGATCACTCTGATGGCGCTCGGCAGCCTCGCCCTGCTGCAGGGGACTCTTGCCGCCATCATAGGGGGTCTGCTGGTCTCGAGCTTCGGCTTCTTCCTCGCCCACGCCTGCGCCAGCGCCTGGGTCGGTCAGCATGTGGAGCACAACAGGGCGCTCGCCTCGTCGCTCTATCTGGTGGGATATTATCTGGGGGCCAGTCTGGGGGGGCTTTACTTGCATCCCTTCTGGGAGCGGGGGGGGCTCTGGGGATTGGTGCTCGGCATCGAGCTGGTCTTGTGCGTCACCGCCGCCTTGAGCCTCTGGCTCGGTCATCTCAAGGGGCGCGCGGCGCCGCCCCTCTCCTGTCACGCCTCGTCACGCCAGTGACGGGGCCCGCAGCTCACAGGCCGTCGTAATAGTCCGCCGGCACCGGCACCACGGCGCCTGTGTGCAGCTCCTCGTCGATCACCTCGCTCAAGGGGCGCAGATGAAACTTGATCTGCCCCGACGGCAACATCAGCCCCACATCCGGGTTGCGCCCGTCGTCCATGTTGGCCGTCTTGAACGCAAGCCCGGGATGGGCGGCCACCAGAGCCGTGAGCGAGGGCACCACCAGCTCTATGTGCTCCAGCCCCGCCTGATGGGCGCGGCCCGCCTTGGGGGCGGCCAGCTCGATGCAGGGAACCGTGACCTGCTGCCAGCAGACGGGTTGATGCAGGCGATAGGTGGCGATGGGGCGGCCCCCTATCATCCCCTCCACCAGCAGCACCCCATGGCGCGCCAGCGTCTCTTTCAGGGCGAGGTATTCCGGCAGGGTGGCGGCGCGGTAGCAGAGATGATCCACCTGGGGGGCTTCGCACTCCCCCATGAGGGCGTGCATTTCAGTGAGCAGTTGGCAAACGAATGGGGCCATGGGCCCCAGCGTGGTATCCAGTGGATGAGACATGATCACCATTTCTTCTTGGGTTGGAACAGGACATCGAGCTCGTCCGCTTCTTTGTCCTTGATGTTTTGCAGCTCCTTCTCGCTGTGCTGCTGCAGATGCTCTTCCAGCTGGCGCATCCCCTGGCGCATGTCCTCTTCCCGTGCCAGCAGGTAGGGGTCCTTGTCGGAGACATTGGCCAGGGCGCCGAGCCCCTTGGTATAGAGCTGGCGGCAGGTGCCGTACTGCCCCTGGATCTGGGCATCCATGGCCCGCTTGATCAGGTTGGCGATGTTGATCTTGAGCTGCATCAGCTCGAGGCGGCGATCCTCCTGGGCGAACCCCTGGGGATCTATCTTGCCCTTGTTGTGCTCGACCCGCAGCACGGCCCGCATCTTCTTGGCCAGTTGCAGCATCTGGATCGCCTGACGGTCGGACTCCGGGGTCTTGAAGTGCCCCTCATCCTGACTGCTGTAATTCTCCTGCACGTTCTTGATCTGGGTCTGGACGTCGATGATGCGCTGCTTGACCTGGGGGTTCGGCATCACCTGCACTATGGCGCGGTAGGCATCCAGGATCCGGTGTTGCAGCAGCAGCACCATGTTCTTGGAGAAGGGCACCAGGTTGACGTTCAGCAGCACCTCTTCGGTCTCGTCCGCCACCGCCTTGTGGCGGGCGATGGCCTGGCGCTTGTCGGCTTCCGCCTTCTGTTTGTATTGCTGCACCACGTTATAGGCGATGACCAGAAACAGGAGTGCGCCAATCGACAGCAATATCAAGGTTAAAATCATAGGGTATTCACACTCCTGTCCCAATCCAATTGCGTGATCCTACAACAGCTTACCCGCATAGGGTAGCGCCCAGATCGCACCTTGCCTCACAACAACGCAAGGGAGCCGCGGCAAGGGCGATGCCCGGGGCCTCATGCTCCATATCGCCCGCCGCCCCCATTACTTGAGGCAAAACCCCTTCGACTGGAGGAATCCCAGCATGAAGGGACGCGCCTCCTTGCCGAGGATGGCCTTGATCTGTCCGCTCCAGGTCTGCACCTTGTTGTTGCTGCTGCGGGCCAGGTAGTAGTCTTGGATTTGACTGTCGTATTGCGCCAGCAGGGCGCGATCGAGCGTCTCTGGATAGCGGTTCTCGTGCACCACCAGCGCGCGGGGCAGCCGCGGCTTCTGCTCCGGCTGCTGGGCGGGATGACCCAGACAGAGACCGAACAGCGGGATCACCTGATGGGGCAGCCCCAGCAGCTCGCTCACCGCCGCCGGGTTGTTGCGAATGCCGCCGATGTAGACGCCCCCCAGGCCCAGGGACTGGGCCGCCAGCAGGGCATTCTGGGCCATCAGGGCCCCGTCGATGGCCCCTATCATGAGCTGCTCCACGAAGCCGGTCTGGGCCTCCGGCACTATCTGGCTGTGGCGCTGATAGTCGGCGCAAAACAGCAGGAACTCCGCCGCCTCGGCCACGTAGGCCTGGTGCCCGGCCAGCTCGGCCAGGGTGGCACGCAGCCCCTTGTCGGTCACCCGGATGAGGCTGTTTGCCTGCAGGAAGCTGGAGCTGGAGGCGCTCTGGGCGGCGCTCAGTATCTGATCGAGTTGCGAGGCGCTGATGGGCTCAGGGGTGAACTGACGAATGGAGCGATGGGAAAGGATGAGATCTATGGTCGGGTTCATGGTGCCTCCAAAATGAAGGCCACACTGTACCCAAAAAAAGCGAGGGGCCCAAGGCCCCTCGTCACCCTCAGGGGGCAGGATAGACATAGGGGGCCTGCAGCCCGAGCGGGAAGCCCAGCGCCCAGTAGAGCAGCAGGAAGCAGGTCCAGCTCACCAGGAAGGCCAGGGAGTAGGGCAGCATCATGGAGACCAGGGTGCCGATGCCGGTACTCTTCACATACTGCTGGCAGTAGACCACCACCAGGGGGAAGAAGACCATCAGCGGGGTGATGATGTTGGAGGCGGAATCCCCTACCCGATAGGCGGCCTGGGTCAGCTCGGGGGAGATCCCCACCGCCATCAGCATGGGCACCAGGATGGGGCTGATGAGCGCCCACTTGGCCGAGGCCGACCCCACCACCAGGTTGACGCTGGCGGTGAGCAGTATCATGCCGACTATGGTCACCTCCCCCGGCAGCGCCAGGGCGTGGAGCACCTCGGCGCCGGAGAGGGCCAGCAGGGTCCCCAGGTTGGAGTCACCGAACGCCTTGATGAAGAGGGCGCAGAAGAAGGCCATCACCATGTAGGAGCCCATCTTGTTCATGGTGGCCGACATGGCATCGATCACATCCTTGCCGCTCTTGAAGCTCCCCGCCACGAAGCCGTAGACGATGCCGGGCAGGATGAAGAGCAGGAAGATGAGGGGCACGATGGACTTCATCACGGGTGCCGCGAAGGTGGTGAGCGATCCATCCGGTGCCCGCATCGGCGAGTCGTCCGGGGACAGGGCCAGCCCCAGCAGCACCACGGCCGCCAGCATGGCAAACCCGGCCCAGTTGAAGGCCCGGCTCTCCTGCGCGCTGTAGCGCCCCATCTCGTCGGCACTCTCCAGATCCTTGTTGAGGGGCACCAGCTTGAGGCGCGGCTCCACTATCTTCTCGGTGACAAACCAGCCCACGCAGATGATCAGCAGGGAGGAGGCGCCGGTGAAGATGATGTTGCACAGGGTGTTGACCATGTAGTCGGGATCGAGCAGCTGGGCCGCCGACTGGGTGAACCCCTGGAGCAGGGCATCCCCGCCGGAGGGGAGGAAGTTGGCGGCGAAGCCGCCGGAGACCCCGGCAAAGGCCGCGGCTATGCCCGCCAGCGGGTGACGACCCGCCGCATGGAAGATGATGCCACCGATGGGGATCACCAGCACATAGCCCGCATCTGCCGCCGTATGGCTGACGATGGCCACCAGGATCAGCATGGGGGTCAGGAAGCGCGCCGGGGTGACCTTGAGCAACTTCTTCAGGCCGGTGTTGATGAAGCCGGACTGCTCGGCCACCCCGACCCCCAGCATGGCCACCAGCACTATGCCAAGGGGCGCAAAGCCGGTGAAGGTGGTGACCATGCTGGCGAGAAACTCGGCCAGCCCTGCCCCGGTCAACAGATTGTTGACCACCACCGCCTCTCCGGTGCGGGGATTGACCAGATCGAAGGAGAACTGGGAGCCTATCCAGGAGCCGACCCAGACGATCAGCAAGGCATAGAGGAACAACATGGCGGGATCCGGCAGCTTGTTGCCCGCCTTCTCGACCCCGTTCAGGAAGCGGTTCAACCAGCCATTGGGACTGGCCGGACGCTCGTTCACTGCGGCTTGACTCATTATGGTGATACTCCATTACCAAGGAATGAGCGCGCATACTAGCGATAACGTCTAATGAATCCCATGATATGAGACAAAAATTCGATTAATTATGTTTAATTTGGCATGCCACGCTCCTGAAATGGGACATGCCGCACATTGTCAGCTGTGGTATCAGGCGCCGATCAGCGGATAGTGGCCAAGCTTGCAGCGGATCCCGAAGCCTGCCGCCGCCACCTCCTCCGGGGTCATGGGCGTGCTGAACAGGAACCCCTGGAAGACATGGCAGCCCTGGGCCCGCAGGGCCGCCAGCTCGTGCTCGTCCTCCACTCCTTCCGCCAGGATCCCGAGCCCCAGGCTGGTGGCCATGGCCACGGTGGCACGGATCACCGGCAGGTTCAGCCCCACCACGAAGGAGCGGTCCAGCTTGATGGTGTCGATGGGCAGACGGTTGAGGTAGGCGAGCGACGAGTAGCCGGTGCCGAAGTCGTCGATGGCGATCTTGATCCCCTGCTCGCTCAGGGCGTCGAGGATCTCGATGCAGCCCTTCATGTCCAGCATCAGCACGGTTTCGGTCAGCTCCAGGGTCAGCAGGCCCGCCTCGACATTGGACTCCCTGAGCTGCTGCGCCACCTGCCCCGGCAGGGAGGCGGAGAGCTGGAAGCCGGAGAGGTTGACCGAGACCGGCACCCGCACCTGCCATTGACGCTGCCACTCCCCCATCTGGGCCAAGGCGGTGGCGAGCACCCAGCTCCCGATTTCACGGATAAGCCCCATCTCTTCGGCCAGCGGGATGAACTCCGCCGGCGAGACGTGCCCGAGCACGGGGTTGTACCAGCGCAGCAGGGCCTCCAGACCGATGAGCTTCCCCTGGGCCACGTCCACCTGGGGTTGATAGCGCAGGCTCAGCTCCCCCCGGCCGACGGCCTTGGCCAGAAACTGCTTCAGGGTCAGCTTGCGGTGCAGGCTCTGCTGCATGCTGGGGGTGAAGCGCTGCCAGCGCAGGCGCCCCATCTGCTTGGCCTGGTACATGGCCATGTCGGCGCGGGTGATAAGGTTGTCCCCGTCGTCCGCATCGTCCGGATAGATGGCGATGCCGATGCTGCCGCCTATGGTGACCTCGGGCACCCCGCTCAGCTGCAGCGGCTTGCTCATCTGGGAGAGCATGAGATCCGCCACCTCCTGCGCCCGCTCGCTGGCCTGACCGAGGGGCACCAGGGCGGTGAACTCGTCCCCGCCGAGGCGCGCCAGCTCCACGTCCCGCGGGCAGATCTGCTTGAGCCGGCCGGCCACCCGCTCCAGCAGGCGATCCCCCGCCTTGTGGCCATAGTTGTCATTGACCAGCTTGAAGTTGTCCAGATCCATGAACACCAGGGCGAAGCGCCCCCCAAGGCCGCAGTAGGCCTCGAGGGACTTCATCAGGCCGTAGCGATTGAGCAGGCCGGTGAGGGAGTCGTGCCAGGCCAGGTGACGGTGTTCCAGCTCCTCGAGCTTGCGATCCGTGATGTCCCGCATGGTCAGCAGGATCCGGGCCCCCTGCTGGATGTGGCGGAACTGATACTGGAACCAGCGCATCCCCTTCCGGGTCCGGCACTCCCCCTCGGCTACCACCTCCCCCACCCGGGAGAGCCGGGTGTAGAAGGCCTCGTCGTCACCGGAGAAGACCTGGGCAAGCCGGGTGATGCCAGTGCCAAAGCACATGTCGAAGTGGTGGTTGCCGCTCTCGAGGCCCCCCTCGTTGTCAAACAGGCAGGCCAGGGTGTCGCCGGTGGCGAGGGAGGACTCCTGATAGAGGGTATCGGCATCGATGACCGCCTCCGTCATCATCATCTGGCGCCCGGCGAGCTGGATGCCGGAGAGGCGCAGATAGACCTGCTTCTTGACCCCCTTGGGGGAGAGGGTCCACCACTCGTTGTAACTGCGATCCTGTTGAAAATCACCGAGATAACGCTGCAACAGCAGATCGATGGCGGCGGCCATGTCGGCCGAGAAGTCGCGGGATTGCAGCTCGGCCAGGGAGCTCGCCTCCCACAATCCCAGGGCGGAGCCATTGGCCCAGTAAATGTGGTGACGCTGGATGTCATAGACCCAGATGGGCGTATGGAGCACGTCCATTGCGGTAAGCAGGCGTTCGTCTAGCGTATTCATGTTGCGTGATGATTCATGCTGAAAGCTCATGGCAGAACCAGCCTGGATCCGTCTTTGGCAAACGCGTCCGTGCTGGTACAAAATCCGTTCCGACCCATAATCTGGAAACAGGCAGGTGAAAAAGGGCCGAAATCATATGAAAACGCTACATGTGATCCCCATGGTCAGAAGAAATGGGCTCACACTGGTACTGTTGGGCATGGTCATAACCATTACTATGATTTTTATACTTTTTTTCTTTCCTGAACAACTACTAATGCCGGTCATCTTCCTCCTGCTGACGGGTCTGATGACAATTCTTGTCGGGGCGCTGAAACTGGCTGAGCCTCATTTTAGTCTCTCTCTGTGTCAGGATTGTCTGCAATATCACCATAAGTACGGTGGCTGGATCCTGAAATGGAGAAATATTCAGCGAATTGACCAGCCACGTATCCATTTAGGGTGGGATCTGGTGCCCCTGCCCTACATTGGTTTGAAGATTAAGGATTACGACGATTTCTTGACGCTGATCACACCCAGGCTGGCCGTTCGCCTGCTGACCGAGCAGCGCGCCGTGCTGTTGCAGGCCATGAACAGCGAGCGCCCCGACTGTCTCACCGGAGGCTGCGGCAGCGGTCTGCTGGGCGAGGGGCTGCTGGAGGAGAGCCGCTTTCGCTCCCCCTCTGGCCAGCAGTACGATGGGGTGATCGCCATGCTGGGCAACCGCATGGCCAGGCTGCGGGATCTGCTGGGTTATGATCTGCTGGTGCCGGACAACAGCCTGGATCGCCCCCCCGCCGACTTCGTCCATCTGCTCAATCAGTACCAGCGCGAGTCGAATCTAATCCAGATCAATTAAACGCCGGATTGCGCTTGCCAAGCCTGGCGACTCTTCATAAGGTCACTGGCTTGTTACAAACACCCCCTAAGCCGCTTATGAAGTACATCGAAGAGTTCTATCTGTTCGTCAAGGTGGTGCAAGAGGGCGGTTTCTCCCACGCCGCCGCCGCGCTGGGCATGCCGACCGGCACCATCAGTCGACGCATCTCACAACTGGAAGAACAGCTCGGGTGCGCCTTGCTGCACCGCTCCACCCGCAAGCTGCGCCTCACCGACGAGGGGCTGCGCTATTACGAGCGCCTGTGCACGCCGCTAGCCGAAATCGAGCAGGCGACCGGCGAGATCCAGGGCCAGGAGAGGGACATCAGCGGCCTCATCCGCCTCGCCGCACCCATCGCCCTCTCCAATACCATCCTGGTCGACATGCTGGCGGACTTCGGTCTGCGCTATCCCGGGGTGCAGTTCGACATCAGCCAGACCAATGACCACGCCCCCCTCTGCGATCAGGACAGGGATCTGGTGTTTTTCAACGGCGAGCTCTCCCAGACCCTGCCCAATGCCCTCTGCCTCGGCCACATCGAGTACGGCCTGTTTGCCTCCCCCCTCTATCTGGAGAAGATGGGCATCCCCTCCCACCCGGCCCAGCTGGAAGAGCACGACCTCATCTACTGCTGGCCCCACCAGCACTGGCAGCTGAGCGGGCGGGATCAGCAGACGGTGCAGATCAAGCGGACACCGCGCCTGAACGTCAACCAGACCCAGGCCGCGGTGCGGGCGGCCCGGCGCCACCTCGGCATCGTCAATGCCCCCCTGCACTATGTGCATCCCTTCCTGCAGGACGAGCAGCTGGTCGCCGTGCTGCCGGACTGGCAGTCGGGCAAGCGCCCCTTCTACATGCTCCAATGCCAGCCCCAGTTCACGCCGTTGCGTGTTAAGATGTTTGCCGATTTCGTCGAGAAATACTCCGCACGCTATCGCCATCATCAGCGGGACGTTCAATTTTTGCCGGCCATGCCGCTGCCCGTTGCATCTGACGGTTGATCGCCCACACTTAGCGCAATCCTCGTTGCACAGGTCGGCTAACACTATGAATGTATTGATATGTGATGACTCGGGGTTCGCTCGCAAGCAGTTGATGCGCGCCCTGCCTGCCGGCTGGAATGTCACCCTGCACCAGGCCGCAGACGGCCTGGAAGGGGTCGAGCAGATCCTGATGGGCCACGGCGATCTGATCTTTCTCGATCTGACCATGCCACAAATGGACGGCTATGGCGTGCTGGAGACCCTCAAGCGCGAGGGGCTGCGCAGCAAGGTGATCGTGGTCTCCGGCGACATCCAGCCGGAAGCCCACGCCCGCGTCATGGCCCTCGGGGCCCTCGATTTCATCAAGAAGCCGGCCTCGCCCGAGAGCCTGCTCGCCCTGCTAGTCCGCCACGGCTTGTGGCAAGCGGCGCCCCACCCGGCCGCCGCCCCCGCCCTTGCCACCGCCGATCACGCCCCCCTCGAGAGCACCATTCAGTTCACCCCTGAGCTCAGGGATGTCTATCAGGAGCTCGCCAACGTCGCCATGGGCCAGGGGGCCGACCTGCTGGCTCGCCTGCTGGATGCCTTCGTGGTGCTGCCCATCCCCAACGTCAACGTGCTGGAGGTCTCAGAGCTGCACATGGCCCTCTCGGCCGCCGCCGAGTCGGACACCCTCTCCGCCGTCTGCCAGGGCTTCATCGGGGCCGGCATCGCCGGCGAGGCGCTGCTGCTGTTTCACGATGCCAGCTTCCAGGATCTGGCACGCCTGATGAACCATCAGGGGGTGCTGGATCACAACGCCGAGCTGGAGCTCTTGATGGATACCGCCAACGTCTTGATCGGGGCCTTCCTGCGTGGCTACGCCAACCAGCTCGACACCCCCTTCAGCCAGGGCCATCCCGTGGTGCTCGGTCAGCACAGGCCCATTAGAGATCTCATTCGCACCAACCAGAGCCGCTGGCGCCGCACCCTGGCCATCGAGATCAACTACCGGGTGCAGGGCTATGCGGTGCAGTGCGACCTGCTGCTGCTGTTTACCGAAGACTCCATCGCCACCATGAACAACAAGATCATGCATATGCTCTAGCGCTAGTGGTGTGATCCCATCGCCAGCATCAACAACACAGACTCAGGCACCAGGAGTGACCATGGAAATCCGGGAATTTCATTGGCTGATGAACATAGTCCAGAACCTGGACGTGGGGCTGGTCGTGCTCGACAAGGGCTACCGGGTACAGGTATGGAACGGCTTCATGGAGAGCCACAGCGGCCGGCTGGCCGGCGAGGTGCGCGATCAGGTGCTGTTCGACCTCTTCCCCGACGTGGACCGCGCCTGGCTGGAGCGCAAGGCAAACATGGTGTTCAAGCTCAACAACCGCGCCTTCAGCACCTGGGAGCAGCGCCCCTATCTGCTGCGCTTCTCCAACTATCGCCCCATCACGGGCTCGGCCCCCCACATGTACCAGAACCTGACCCTGGTGCCCCTGGCCGATTTCGGCGGCGAGGTCACCCATCTGGCCATCATGATCTACGACGCCACCGACGAGGCCATGCTCATCACGGGCCAGCGTCAGGGATGATCCCTCGGCACAGAGACGCAAAAAGGGCGCCATCAGGCGCCCTTCTTTTTATGCTTGCCGATCACCCTCAGCCGTTCAGGAATTCGGTGAACGCATCTATCACCTCGTCGATGTCGTCATCGGTGATTTGCAGATGGGTCACCAGCCTCAGCTCCCCGTAGCCGGAGAAGAGGATGCCGCGCTCCTTCATGAAGCCGAGCAGGGTGGCGGGATCCCCCTGGGTCAAGCGCAGGAACACCATGTTGGTCTGCACCTCGGCCACCGCCAGCTCGATGCCGGGCAAGGAGGCCAGCCCCTCAGCCAGGCGCCTGGCACGGCGATGATCGTCCGCCAGCCGGGTGACGTGCTGATCCAGGGCGAACAGCGCGGCCTGGGCCAGGATCCCCCCCTGACGCATGCCGCCCCCCAGCATCTTGCGCAGCCGTCTGGCCCGCGCGATGAAGCCATGGGAGCCCACCAGCAGTGAACCGACCGGCGCCCCCAGCCCCTTGGAGAGACAGACGGAGATGCTGTCGAAGGGGGCCGCTATGGCCGCGACCGGCTCGCCGCTCGCCACCACCGCATTGAACAGACGGGCCCCGTCCAGGTGCAGCAGCAAGCCGTGCTCATTCACAAAATCGCGCATCTCGCGCAGGTAGGACAGCGGCAGCACCTTACCGTTGTGGGTATTTTCAAGGCACACCAGCCGGGTCTGGACGAAGTGGGCGTCATCGGGGGCGATGGCGGCCCGCACGTCCCTCAGCGCCAGGGTACCGTCGGCCTGCATGGGAACAGACTGCAGGGCCACAGAGCCCAGCACGGCAGAGCCCTGCGCCTCGTAGCGATAGATGTGGGAGGCGGAGCCCAGCACGGCCCCCTCCCCGCGCTGGCAGTGGCTCATCATCGCCAGCAGGTTGGACATGGTGCCGGATGGCACGAACAGAGCCGCCTCTTTGCCCAGCAGCTCGGCACCCCGACGCTCCAGCGCATTGATGCTGGGATCTTCCCCGTAGACATCATCGCCCACCTCGGCGTGCAGCATGCTCTGGCGCATGGCTTCCGTGGGTTGGGTCACGGTATCACTTCGTAAATCGATATAGCGCATGTCATCCTCCTGATGCAGGAGCATGACATTAACCAGCCAGCACCATGCTGGCAAGGGATGGGGGGCGGGAATGTGAGCCCGGCGGCTCACCAGGGCAGCGGCTGACCGCGCAGGTCCACGAAGCGGCCGGAGTGCGCCAGGGTCAGCGAGGCCAGGAGATCCAGCAACTGCGGCGCCACCAGGGCGGGATCCTGCAACAGGGCGGGGTCAAGCCCCTGCCGGAAGGGTTGCTGCATGGGGGTGTCCATGAGCCCGGGGTGAACCGTGATGACGCCGGCGCCGGGGAAGCGCTCGGCCCACTCGGCGGCCAGGATCCTGGCCCCCATGTTGAGGGCCGCCTTGCTCATCCGGTAGCTGTAGCGCCCGACGGCTTCCAGATTGCCGGTCCCCAGGCTGCCCGCCAGATCCGAGAGAGAGCAGAGCCACAGCCCGCTCTCGGGGGTCATGAGCCGGCTCAGGCTGGCCCCCAGGGCCAGGTGGGGCCAGGCATTGGCCTGCAGGCTTTCCCCCAGCCACTGGGGGCTTACCTCCTCCACCCGCCGTTCCGGCATGTGATTGAGATCGTGCAGCAGGCCTATGGTGTTGATCACCACAGTCGGCAGCGTGGTGGCGTCATAGAGGGTGAACAGGGCCTCGAAGGAGAGCGGGTCCACCTCCTGCAACGGGAAATAGCAGGCGGGATCCAGCCCTTTGGGCAACTGTCTGCCCGCCAGCAACCACTCTTCGCCACGGCTGGCGAGTTCATGGGCCAGGGCCCCCCCCAACCCGCCACTGCCCAGGATCAGATAACTCATCTGTGTGTCCTTGGATTTGTCCATTGCTTAGAGGGTATCAGAAGAATGGCGCCCTGCCGGGGCCTGCGGCCTCAGGCCTCTGCCAGATGACGGCCGAACTCCCGCGCCCGCGCCAGATCCAGGAAACCGTCCGCCTGCTTGTGGCTGCGCAGGAACTGGTAGTAGGCGAGCAGGGTCACCAGATGCGGCTCGTCCGGCAGCGGCTGGCCGGGGAGCGTCTCCTGCACCAACGCCCCCGCCGCCGCCAGCGCGTCCCTGTCCACCACCTCGGCCTGGCGGTAGAGATAACCGCAGCCGGTGGCGAGCCACTCCAGGGAGCAGTTGGCCCCCATGGCGATCTGGTTCGCCTTGCCAAGGCCGGGCTCGGCCCCTTTCAGATACTTGCGGATCAGGGCCTCACTCAGCCCCACCTTGCGGGCGAAGGCGCTGACGCTGCCCTCCCCGATCAGGCTCTGCAGCCTGGCGGCAAATCCTTCCATCACCACCTCTCCATCGTCTTTCTGGCCCGCCTCTGCGCCCGGGCCCCTGTGTCGGTCAGAACCATAGTTCGAATTCGCGAGGGGGGCATTATTGCCTTGTCCGCCAGAAGAGACCAAGATGCTGGCAGCATTGATTCTGCCTTTTTTTGTCCGTCTCTTTATCCGTAGAGGAGTCACCATGTCCGTATCCCGTCTTGCCCTGCACCATCAAGGCCCCACCTTCTCCCGCCTCATCATGGGCTACTGGCGCCTGATGGAGTGGCAACTCTCCCCGGCCGCCCTGCTGGATCTGATGAAATACCACCTGGATCTCGGGGTCACCACCATAGATCACGCCGACATCTACGGCGGCTACCAGTGCGAGGAGGCCTTCGGCCAGGCCCTGCGTCTGGAGCCCTCCCTGCGCAGCCGGATGGAGATTGTCAGCAAGTGCGGCATCGCCCTCACCGCCAAGCCGGAACACGCCCTCAATCACTACAACACCAGCAAGGGCCACATCGTCGCCAGCGCCGAGGCCTCCTTGCAAAAGCTCGGCACCGATCACCTGGATCTGCTGCTGATCCACCGCCCCGACCCTCTGATGAATGCCGACGAGGTGGCCGAGGCCTTCATCAGCCTCAAGCAGGCGGGCAAGATCAAGCACGCCGGCGTCTCCAACTTCACTCCCCACCAGTTCAATCTGCTGCAATCGCGCCTGCCCTTCCCCCTGGTCACCAACCAGCTGGAGATCTCGCCGCTGCATCAGGAAGGGACGCTGGATGGCGCCCTGGATCAGTGCCAGCAACTGGGCATCAAGCCCATGGCCTGGTCCTGCCTCGGTGGCGGACGGCTGTTCAACGATCCCGCCTATGCCCCGCTGCGGGCCGAGCTCGAGCAGATCCGCCAGGAGCTGGGGGCCCAGCACCTGGAGCAGGTGGTCTACGCCTGGGTGATGATGCTGCCGAGCCAGCCGCTGCCGCTCATCGGCACGGGCAAGCGGGAGCGGATCGCCGCCGCCGTGGCGGCGGAGTCCATCGTGCTCAACCGCCAGCAGTGGTTCCGCATCCGCAAGGCCGCCCTGGGTTACGATGTGCCCTGATCCCGCCCGCCACTGAGCGGGAGGCAAACAAAAACGGCATGGATTGCTCCATGCCGTTTTTCGTTATCGAGACGATTCAACGATGGCGCTGGGGGCGACCACGAGGTGCATCTGTCTTCGGTTTGGCCTGGTTGACTGTGATGGTCCGGCCACCTATTTCGGTGCCATGCAACTCGGCGATGGCCTTCTCGGCATCCCCGTTGACAGGCATTTCAATGAAGCCAAACCCCTTGGACTGACCGGTATCGCGATCGATGATGATATCGACCTTGTCTACCTGCCCAAATTGGCTGAACACGGTTGTCAGTTCGTCGGCCGTCATCCGGTACGACAGATTACCTACGTAAATCTTCATGCCATCCACTCTCGATTCAAGGTGCCTTCTCTATGCATCCACCGACCTGGAGTAAGGGCACAACCCCCCTGCCGGACCAGCCATGGCATCATGCCGTGGCACTCCCTGCCTCGAGGCCCAAGTCGTTGATCTCTTGGACTATCGGAGCAGGAAAGATCAATTCGAATCAGAGGGAGTATCTGAGCTTTGTGATAGATTGTCGAGAAAATAGTCAGGTTGGCTGCAGCGCGGCCAACAACCGGCTCAGGGCGCGGCGACTGTGCCAGGCCCGTTTAAAACCGAAGCGATAGACCCCGGGGGCCACCTCATGGGTGCCTTCCCGGGTCAGACCCAGCAAGGCGGTGGCGTCGGCCAGGGCCTCCCCATCCAGCCCCAGATCCAGGCTGAAGTCGAGCCACTGACCGTCGTGTCCCACCTTGCGATCCCGCTCAATGCCCACCAGTGCCGCCCTCGGCAGGGCCAGGGCCCTGTCTTCGCCACCGTTGAGCAGATAGAGGTGATGGTCGTCCCAGGCGAGCTCCGCCAACCGCCAGCGCTGCCAGTTGCGCGGCAACACCATCATCACCAGCACTATGCCGCCAAACACCAGACCGACCCAGGGCAGCAGCCCCATCTCGGGATAACCCAGCAAGAGCGCGGCCACCACAGTCCCCAGGCTCGCCAGCAACAGGCAGATCATGACCCCGTAGAAGCGCCGCGCCGGGGGCATCAGCCAGTTCACTCCCCCCTGCGATGCCAGTTCACTGACTCTCATTTCATCCTCCTCACATGATGGAAACGGCCCTGCCGCATCGGCGTTGGCCCGCATTGTGCGCGAGCCCGCCCATGGGTTGCAACCGGCGCGGCGGCGCGGATGACGACTGGCCGCCACTCTTGATATGCTTGGGGCTGTCTGAGCCCGCCATCTTCAGGAGTCCCATGTTTGCCACTGCCCTGCTGCTCACCACCAGCGCCCTCTATGCAGAAGCCATCGGCGGCTACGCGGCCGGTTGCCTTAATAATGCCGTGGCCCTGCCGCTGACCGGGCCCGGCTATCAGGTGATCCGCAGCAAGCGGCTGCGCTATTACGGTCACCCCGATCTCATTCACTACCTGCAGGGCCTGGCCAACCAGACCAGGCTGGCCGGCATGCCGGATCTCTATATCGCCGATCTCGCCATGGCACGGGGCGGCCCCTTCACCTCTGGCCATCGCAGCCACCAGACCGGCCTCGATGCCGACATCTGGTTCCGGATGGCCGACAGGCCCATCAGCAAGTGGGAGCAGGATGCCCCCAAGGAGTGGGCGCTGATCGACGAGCCCAGTTACCGTATGCTGCCCGGCCGCTTCGGCCCCCGGCAGCTCAATCTGCTGCGCCTCGCCGCCAACAAGCCCGAGGTGGCGCGCATCTTCGTCAACCCCGTCATCAAGGCCGAGGTGTGCAAACGGGCAGCCGCTGAACCCTGGGTCGCCAAGCTGCGCCCCTGGGTCGGCCACTTCAGCCACTTCCACGTCAGGTTGCGCTGCCCGGCGAACAACCCGGATTGCCAGCCCCAGGCCCCCATCCCCCCCGGCAATGGCTGCGATGCCGAGCTGGCCTCCTGGCTCAAGGACAAGCCCCAGTTGCCCAAGGTCTCCATGAGCTACCGAGCCCCCGTCTTGCCGAAGCGTTGTGAGGGCTGACCACAAGCTGCTATGGTGAGCCGATATCCGTCAGAAATTTCAATGGAGAACAACAAGATGGCCACTTCACTCCGGCACAGGGCCACCCAGTGCCTGCTGACTTTCACCCTGCTGCTGGGATTGACCGGGTGCGGCATGAACAACATTCCCACCCTGGATGAGCAGGTCAAGGCGAGCTGGGGGCAGGTCGAGAACCAGTACCAGCGCCGGGCCGACCTCATTCCCAACCTGGTGGCCACCGTCAAGGGGTACGCCAGCCACGAGCAGGAGACCCTGAAAGCGGTCACCGATGCCCGCGCCCGGGTCGGCAGCGTGCAGGTGAGCGATCCCTCCCAGCTCAAGGCCTTTGAAACGGCCCAGGATCAGCTCTCCAGCGCCCTCTCCCGCCTGATGGTGGTGGTGGAACGCTACCCGGATCTGAAGGCGGATCAGCAGTTCCTGACCCTGCAGGCCCAGCTGGAAGGCACAGAGAACCGCATCGCGGTGGCGCGGCGCGACTACATAGAGGCGGTACGCCAGTTCAATACCGAGATCCGCACCTTCCCGGGGGTCATCTGGTCCAAGCTGCTCTATTCGGATCTCGAGGCCAAACCCAGCTTCAGCGCCAAGCCCGGTGCCGATGAGGCGCCCAAGGTCAGCTTCCAATGACGATGATGTTGCGCGCGCTGCTCCCCTTGCTGCTGCTCTGGACGGCGGCGCTGCACGCCGCCCCCGCTTTTCCGCCGCTGAGCGGACGTGTGGTGGATGAGGCGGCCCTGATGTCACGCAAGCAGGCCCACCAGCTGACCCAGCAACTGGCCGCCTTCGAGAAACGCAGCGGCATCCAGCTGGTGGTGGTCTCCATCGACAGCCTGGATGGGGAGACCATAGAGGAGTACGGCTACCAGCTCGGCCGCCACTGGGGCATAGGCCAGAAGAACAAGAACAACGGCGTGCTGCTGCTGATCGCCCAGGATGAGCGCAAGGTGCGCATCGAGGTGGGCTATGGCCTGGAGGGCGCCCTGCCCGATGCCATCGCCGCCAACATCATCCAGACCCGGATCCTGCCCGCCTTCAAGCGCGGCGACATGGTGGCCGGCGTGGTGGCTGGCAGCCAGGGCATCATGCAGGCCCTGGCCGGGGAATACCAACCGGTGGACAACGCCAGCAAGGAAGACAAGCTCGGCGGCCCCTGGCTGTTCATCCTGGTGGTGGTCGTGATGCTAGTGCTGCACCACCTGCGGGGAGGCGGTGGCGGCGGTGGTCGCGGCCGGCGCCGCGCCGCTTACATGGCCGGCGGTTTCGGCGCCGGACGCTCCGGCGGTGGCTTTGGGGGCGGCGGCGGTTTCAGTGGCGGTGGTGGCAGTTTTGGGGGCGGTGGTGCCTCCGGTGGTTGGTAATCAGGGAGCAAGAGACAAGACAATGATTTCAAAACAGTTCTATCACACCTTGCAGGCCAGGGTACGACAAGCCGAGCAGGCCACGGACGCCGAGCTGGTCACAGTGCTGGCCCCCGCCAGTGATGGCTATCGCTACATCCCGACCCTCTGGGCCGCGCTGCTGGCCATGCTCACTCCCCTACTGGTGTTCCAGCTCGGCTTCTGGCTCGGCTGGTACGAGATCCTGCTGGTGCAGTGGTCGGTCTGGCTGCTGCTGAGCCTGCTGTTCCACTGGACCCCCATCAAGATGCGGCTGATCCCGAAAAAAGTGTGTCAGCACAGGGCGGCACTGATGGCCCGCCTGCAGTTTGTCGAGCAGGGACTGCACCGTACCCGCGACCGGCTCGGGGTGCTGATCTTCGTCTCTGTGGCGGAGCACTATGTGGAGATCCTGGTGGATGACGGCATCGCCCAGCACATAGACAACGCGCTGTGGCAGCAGATCATCGACGACTTCGTGGTGCGGGTGCGTAACAAGGAGGTGGAACAGGGTTTCCTCGAGTGCGTGGAGCGTACCAGCGCCATCCTGACCGATGCGTTTCCGGCGACCCGGGATCAAAACGAGTTGCCCGACAGCCTGATCATTTTGGACAAACCCTGAGCCGGCTTAAAAAACCGGCATTCTGTGCAAGGGATAGGCATTCGATAAAGATTCTGAAAAATAAGGGGAAAAGTGTTTGACCCCGAGTCAGCTTTCCCCTAAATTACGCCCCGTTCCAGCGCAACGGCGCAGCGAACGACGTGGTGATTGAACACGTTAAACAGCAGTCGAAAATTTGGTGAGGTGTCCGAGAGGCTGCCCACCGACGAAGTCGGTAAGTAAGCACGCGCAGCGTGCTCCGAAAGCAACTTCAAAGAAGTAAAAATTTGGTGAGGTGTCCGAGTGGCTGAAGGAGCACGCCTGGAAAGTGTGTATACGGCAACGTATCGAGGGTTCGAATCCCTCCCTCACCGCCAAATAAAGTAAAAGGGCCTGTCGCAAGACAGGCCCTTTTACTTTATCCGGTGATGGGCGGCTCGGTTCGGACCCTGGTTCGACAAGAGGGCAGGACAGCCCGCTTGGACAGCCGAAGGCTGCCCGCAGGGTGAGCGCCAGGGATGGCGCGAGTCAATCCCTCCCTCACCGCCAAATTATAAAAAATCGACCTCAGGGTCGGTTTTTTGCTTTCCGGCTGTTCGCTGACATCGACACCTTCCCCGGCTCGTATTCCCCTCCTCTTCCCTGCCCGCTCTCTACTTCTCTCTGCCTTAGCCAACCGCCTTCCCAATACGCCATCCGTGGTGGATCCCCTTAGGCAAGCCGATGGGGGTTCGTCCAGGAGCTATGCTTTTGGTCGCCCATGGAGGGAAGCCTTCGGCATCAGCCCGGCTGGCTCCTGGCAATCACATCTTTATTCAACAGGAGATAAAGCGATGAGCGAGCAACCCACCATAGTCCTGGTGCACGGCTTCTGGGGCGGCGCGGCGCACTGGGGCAAGGTCATAGTGGCGTTATCACGGCGGGGCTTCACCAAACTGAAGGCGGTTGAGCTGCCCCTCACCTCCCTGGCCGACGACGCCGAGCGAACCCGCAAGATGGTGGCCCAGCAGAGCGGCCCCGTGCTGCTCGTCGGCCACTCCTACGGTGGAGCCGTCATCACCGAGGCGGGCAACCTGCCCAACGTGATCGGCCTGGTCTATGTCGCCGCCTTCGCCCCGGATGCCGGTGAAAGTCCGGGCGCCCTCACCCAGAGCCTGCCGCCCGCAGCCATGGCCAACATAGCGCCCGACAGCGACGGCTATCTTTGGATAGTGGCGGACAAGTTTCACGAGAGTTTCTGCCAGGACTTGACCCCGGAGGAGGCCCTGGTGATGGCGGTGACCCAGAAGGCGCCGCTGGGGGGCACCTTTGGCAACAACATCACGGCGCCGGCCTGGAAGAAAAAACCAAGCTGGTATCAGATATCCAGCGAAGACCGCATGATCCACCCGGACAATCAGCAGAAAATGGCGTCACGCATCGCACCGCGCAAGACGGTGACGCTGGCGGCCAGCCACGCCTCCCTCGCCTCGCGAGCGGACGAGATAGCCTCCCTCATCGCGGAGGCGGCCAGCCAGGCTGATTGAAGGAGATCAGCGTCATCCCCGCGGCGCCGTAAGGGGCCTCGGGGATCCACTGGCACGGACAGGCTTCCCAGGCTGACCGGGTCGCTCGCCGGATTTCAACCTCTCCCCCTTGGCCCGATCTCCCATCAGGGCCTCTTCCTCAATGACTGGTATCAAACGCACACTACCGCTCGCCCCATCAAGGTCCTCATGATCCCGCCATCCTGGCCGAAACAGGAGGGACAAGTTCATGATTCCGAGCCGTCCGATATTGCTCATCGATTGGATTTCATTTTGAAAAACTGATAGTTAAATGACTACACTAGCCACACACAACGCATAGGGATATGGATAGATGAGTCTTATTGGTTTGCTGCTGGCCCTGGCTGCCATCCTGGGTGGCAACATCATCGAGGGGGGACACCCCAGCGCCCTGCTCGATCTCCCCGCCTTTCTCATCGTGATCGGGGGCACAGTGGGTGCCGCCCTGACCCAATTCCCCTTCTCCGTGGTCGGCAAGACCTTCAAGCGATTCAAGTGGCTCATCTCTCCCCTGCGCCTCGACATGCTGGAGCAGGCCCAGCTGCTGGAGACCCTGGCAGGCAACGCCCGGCGCAGCGGCATGCTGGCACTGGAGGGGATGATCGATGACATCAAGGATCCCTTCCTGAAAAAAGGGGTACAGATGATGGTGGATGGCTACGAGAAGACCAAGATCCACGAGGTGCTGGAAAACGAGATCGAGTTCGAGCAGGAAGATCTCGAGCAGACCGTCAAATTCTACGAAGCCATGGGGGGCTACTGCCCGACCATGGGGATAGTCGGTGCCGTGTTCGGCCTTATTCACGCCATGGGGTTGCTGGATGCGCCGGACAAGCTCGGTGGCGCCATCGCGGTGGCCTTCATCGCCACCATCTACGGGGTCGGCGCCGCCAACCTGATCTTCCTGCCCTTTGGCAACCGCTACAAGGGCTTCGCCCACCAGATCCGCCACTACAAGGAGATGACCCTGACCGGCATCCTCTGCATAGTGGACGGCGAGTCACAACAGCGGCTGCAAGTGACCCTTGAACCCTACCTCGGAGGCCATGGTGGCGAAAAAGAAAAAGGCTGAAGCACCGGAGAACCATGAGCGCTGGCTGGTCTCCTATGCCGACTTCATGACCCTGCTGTTTGCCCTGTTCGTGGTGCTCTACTCCTTCGCCATGGCCAAGCAATCGGAGACCCGGGTGCTGATCCAGGGCTTTATCGAGTCTCTTGGCAAGATAGGCCTCATCTCTCTGCCCGCCGGCTCTCCCGTGATGCAGGGGGGGACCGGCATCCTGGAGCCGGAGTCCAAGACCACGCCGGGCACCTCCCAGAAGGAGGAGGTACTGGACACCCAGGCGCCGGCCGCCGCGGCCGATCCCTTCAACGAGACCATAGGCGCCTCGGAGAAACCCAGCGCCACCGAGTCATGGCCCCACAAGACCAAGGAGCAGGATTGGGCCACTGTCACCAAGCAAAAGCTGGATCAGCAGCTCAAGAGCCAGATTGAATCCAAGGAGATCGAGGTGGAGCAGCTCGGCAGCCAGCTGGTGATCCGCATCGGCGAGAAGACCCTGTTCCCGGCCGATTCGGCCTTCCTGCAGCCCCAGTTCATTCCCCTGGTCAACAAGGTCTCCGACGTGCTGGCCGATATTCCGGGCATGGTGGTGGTCACCGGCCACACCGACAACTCCCAGGCGCCGGTGGAGCTCTATCGCAACAACTGGGAACTGTCGGTGCTGCGGGCGGCCACCATAGTCCATACCCTGCTCACCAACCCCAAGCTGGATTCGCGGCGCGTCATCGCCCAGGGCGTGGCGGACACCCAGCCCCGCTTTGCCAACGACACCCCGGCCCATCGCCAGGCCAACCGTCGGGTGGAGATAGTGCTCTCCCAGGGCAAGGCGGCTGAACAAGCCCTCCCCCTCCTCCCCCCCTGATGAAAAGACCCCGCCATGCGGGGTCTTTCGTTTTGCCGATTAGTTTATTTCTCAAGCAGATTGGCTGTTTTCCCTGCCGGGTAAAGGCAATTGAAAATGATTCTCAAATGAGAAAATTGACCCCGCTAGCAAAACGCGATTTTCCTCCCGTTGATTAATAATTAATCCTTTGAAATGACATGTAAATCAGTATGGAACTGGCATAATACGTAGCATCCTTGTTAAGTCACATGATTAATTCGGTTAGGGAAAACACCTATGTTTGCTGATATTGCTGTCCAGCATTGGGCCTTTGCTGTCTACGTCATTGGGGCCATCTGCATCTGCCTGACCATGATAGGCGTCGCGGCCTTGCTGGGGGGACGAGCCTATGGCCGTGCCAAGAACAGGCCCTTCGAATCGGGTATCGATTCCGTCGGCAATGCCCGTCTGCGTTTCTCCGCCAAGTTCTACCTGGTCGCCATGTTCTTCGTCATCTTCGACGTCGAGGCGCTCTATCTCTTCGCCTGGTCCGTCTCCGTTCGGGAGAGCGGCTGGGTCGGTTTCATCGAAGCCACCATCTTCATCACCCTGCTGCTGGTAGGCCTCATCTACCTGTGGCGCATCGGTGCCCTCGACTGGGCCCCGAAGAAACGCGTCCTGACTGACAAGAAGCCAGACTGATTTACCGATTATCCCTTTGAGGTTGCACCATGAAGTACACCCTGACCCGGATTGACCCGGATGCGCCCGTTGAGCGCTACCCCCAGGAACAGCGCCAGACCGTCGATGACCCGCTGGCGCAGCAGGCGACCCGCGGCATCATGATCGGGCGCCTCGAAGAGGTGCTGCAAGACACCGTCAACTGGGGCCGCAAGAACTCCCTCTGGCCCTACAACTTCGGCATCTCCTGCTGCTATGTGGAGATGTGTACCGCCTTCACCTCCCCCCATGACGTGGCCCGCTTCGGCGCCGAAGTCATCCGGGCTTCGCCCCGTCAGGCGGATTTCATGGTGATCGCCGGGACCCCCTTCATCAAGATGGCCCCCGTCATCCAGCGCCTCTATGAACAGCTGCTCGAACCCAAGTGGGTCATCTCCATGGGCGCCTGTGCCAACTCGGGCGGCATGTATGACATCTATTCCGTGGTGCAGGGGGTGGACAAGTTCCTGCCGGTCGACGTCTACATCCCGGGCTGCCCGCCCCGTCCCGAAGCCTTCCTGCAGGCCCTGATGCTGCTGCAGGACTCCATCGGCAAGGAGCGCCGCCCCCTCTCCTGGGTGGTGGGTGATCAGGGGATCTACCGTCCCCAGATGCAGGCCGAAAAGGATCGCAAGCGGGAAGAGCGCATCCAAGTCACCAACCTGCGCACGCCGGATGAGATCTGATCATGAAACTGACTCGAGAATTCCCAAGCAACTACACCATGGCCCAGGGGCAGATGGCGGATCACGTCGATGCCCAGGTGGTCGGCGAGCTGTTCGCCCACTTCGGTGCCGAGCGCTTCACGGTGCAGAGCACCCGCACCGGGGTGCCGGTGATCTGGCTCTCCCGCGATCTGCTGCTGGATGTGATGGGCTTTTTGCAAAAGCTCCCCTCCCCCTTCGTGATGCTGTTTGATCTCAGCGCCACCGACGAGCGGATGCGCAGCCACCGTCACGGCCTGCCGGGCAGCGACTTCACCGTCTTCTATCACCTCATCTCCATCGACCGTAACGCCGACGTGATGCTGAAGGTGCCGCTGATGGAGAGCGATCTGCACCTGCCCACCGTCAGCCGCCACTTCCCCAACGCCAACTGGTACGAGCGGGAAGTCTGGGATCTGATGGGCATCACCTTTGACGGTCACCCCCATCTCACCCGCATCATGATGCCCAAGAGCTGGCAGGGACACCCGCTGCGCAAGGACTACCCGGCCCGCGCCACCGAGTTCGATCCCTTCATGCTCGATGCGGTCAAGCAGGATCAGGAGCAGGACAACCTGCTGTTCAAGCCCGAAGAGTGGGGCATGGCCCGTGGCAACGAGAACGAGGACTACATGTTCCTGAACCTCGGCCCGAACCACCCCTCGGCCCACGGCGCCTTCCGTCTGGTGCTGCAGCTCGACGGGGAGGAGATCCGCGACTGCGTGCCCGACATCGGCTATCACCACCGCGGTGCCGAGAAGATGGGCGAGCGCCAGTCCTGGCACAGCTACATCCCCTACACCGACCGGGTCGAGTACCTGGGGGGAGTGATGAACAACCTGCCCTATGTGCTAGCGGTCGAGAAGCTGGCGGGGATCAAGGTACCCAACCGGGTCGACATGATCCGGGTGATGATGGCGGAGCTGTTCCGCATCCAGAGCCACCTGCTGTTCCTTGGCACCTACATCCAGGACGTGGGGGCCATGACGCCGGTCTTCTTCACCTTCACCGACCGGCAGAAGATCTACACCATCATCGAGGCCATCACGGGCGCACGCATGCACCCGGCCTGGTTCCGCATCGGTGGCGTGGCCCACGATCTGCCCACCGGCTGGGCCCGCCTCATCCAGGACAACCTGCTGAGCTGGCTGCCCAAACGCTTGATGGAGTATGAGAAGGCCGCCATGCGCAACAGCATACTGCGCGGCCGCACCATTGGCGTCGCCGCCTACAACACGGCGCAGGCGCTCGCCTGGGGCACCACGGGGGGCGGTCTGCGGGCCACCGGCCTCAACTTCGACGTGCGCAAATGGCGCCCTTATTCCGGCTACGATCAGTTCGAGTTCGAGGTGCCGGTGGGCAGCAACGGGGATGCCTACGACCGCGCCACCGTGCGCATCGAGGAGATCCGCCAGAGCATGCGCATCATAGAGCAGTGCATGAAGAACATGCCGGAGGGGCCCTTCAAGGCGGATCACCCGCTCACCACGCCGCCCCCCAAAGAGCGCACCCTGCAGGACATCGAGACCCTGATCACCCACTTCCTGCAAGTGTCATGGGGCCCGGTGATGCCGGCCGCCGAGTCCTTCCAGATGATAGAGGCGACCAAGGGCATCAACAGCTACTACCTGACCAGCGACGGCTCCACCATGAGCTACCGGACCCGGATCCGGACCCCGAGCTTTGCCCACCTACAGCAGATCCCCTCGGTGATCCGCGGCCAGATGGTGTCGGACCTCATCGTCTACCTGGGCAGTATCGATTTCGTTATGTCAGATGTGGATCGTTGAGTCCTCTCGCCCCGGCAGACGGGGCGAAGGGCAAGACGCGCAGTAAAGGGAAAAGCCACAAAAGGTCAAGTCATGAGCCAATGTCAGTGTCACAATAACCAGATCCCCCAAGGGCAAGGGGCATGCAGCAGCAAACAGGGCGATTTCGTCCTGAGCCAGGCTGAGCGCGATGCCATCGAACATGAGAAACACCACTACGAAGATCCCCGTGCCGCCAGCATAGAAGCGCTCAAGATAGTGCAGCAGGCCCGCGGCTGGGTGCCCGACGGCGCCATTCACGCCATCGGCGCCGAACTCGGCATCCCCGCCAGCGACGTGGAGGGGGTCGCCACCTTCTACAGCCAGATCTTCCGCCAGCCGGTGGGTCGCCACATCATCCGCGTCTGCGACAGCATGGTCTGCTACATCAACGGCCACGAGCAACTGCTGGCCGGTCTGAAAGAGGTCGTCAATCTGGCCCCCGGCCAGACCTCCCCGGATGGCCGCTTCACCCTGCTGCCGGTCTGCTGCCTCGGCAACTGCGACAAGGGGCCGGCCATCATGATCGATGACGACACCTATGGCGGACTCGATCCTGTGACGTTGCTGAAAACCCTGGAGGCTTACCCATGAGCATTCAGCCAGGCAAGACACTCGCCTCCCTCGGCACCGCCAACCGCATTGCCCGCGCCCCCGAGACCCATCCCCTCACCTGGCGGCTGCGGGATGACGGCCAGCCGGTGTGGCTCGAGGAGTATCAGGCCAAGCAAGGCTATGAGGCCGCCCGCAAGGCACTGGGCCAGATGAGCCCGGATGAGATCGTCAGCACCGTCAAGGACGCCGGCCTCAAGGGGCGCGGCGGCGCCGGCTTCTCCACCGGGGTGAAGTGGGGCCTGATGCCCAAGGACGAGAGCATGAACATCCGTTACCTGCTCTGCAACGCCGACGAGATGGAGCCGAACACCTACAAGGATCGGCTGCTGATGGAGCAGCTGCCCCACCTGCTGATCGAGGGGATGATCATCAGTGCCCGGGCCCTCAAGGCCTATCGCGGCTACATCTTCCTGCGCGGCGAGTACGTGGATGCCGCCATTCACTTGCGCCGCGCGGTGGAAGAGGCCAAGGCCGCGGGGCTGCTTGGCAAGAACATCCTGGGCTCGGGTTTTGACTTCGAGCTGTTCGTCCACACCGGCGCCGGCCGCTACATCTGTGGCGAAGAGACGGCGCTCATCAACTCCCTGGAAGGACGGCGCGCCAACCCGCGGGCCAAACCCCCCTTCCCCGCCGTTTCCGGCGTCTGGGGCAAGCCCACCTGCGTCAACAACGTCGAGACCCTGTGCAACGTGCCCGCCATCATCGGCAACGGCGTCCCCTGGTATCAGGGACTGGCGCTGCCGGGGTCGGAAGATCACGGCACCAAGCTGATGGGCTTCTCCGGCAAGGTGAACAACCCCGGTCTCTGGGAGCTGCCGTTCGGCATCACCGCCCGCGAGCTGTTCGAAGAGTACGCAGGCGGCATGAAGAGCGGTTATCGCCTCAAGGCGTGGCAACCTGGCGGCGCCGGAACCGGCTTCCTGCTGCCCGAGCACCTGGATGCCCAGATGTATGCAGGCGGCATCGGCAAGGTGGGCACCCGCATGGGTACCGGCCTCGCCATGGCGGTGGATGACAGCATCAACATGGTCGGACTCTTGCGCAACATGGAGGAGTTCTTCGCCCGCGAATCCTGCGGCTGGTGCACCCCCTGCCGCGACGGCCTGCCCTGGAGCGTCAAGATCCTGCGGGCCCTGGAGCGAGGCGAAGGCCAACCCGAGGATCTCGCCACCCTGGAGCAGCTGGTCAGCTTCCTGGGGCCAGGCAAGACCTTCTGTGCCCATGCCCCCGGCGCCGTCGAGCCCCTTGGCAGTGCCATGAAGTACTTCCGGTCCGAGTTCGAGGCCGGGGTCAAGGCCCCCCATGACAATCACAAGCTGTTCAAGGGCATCCAGCCCAATCTGCTGGGCGAGCGCTGGTAATACGCCAGGACGCATCGGGCAATAGCCGATTTCACAAAACAGGTTTCAGGGAAGTTGTATGGCAACCATTCATGTAGACGGTAAAGAGTTCGAGGTAGACGGGGCAGACAACCTGCTGCAAGCCTGTCTGTCGCTGGGTCTGGACGTCCCCTATTTTTGCTGGCACCCGGCGCTCGGCAGCGTCGGCGCCTGCCGCCAGTGCGCGGTCAAACAGTACCAGAATGCCGACGACAAGCGCGGCCGCCTGGTCATGTCCTGCATGACCCCCTCCACCGATGGCACCTATATCTCCATCGAGGACGAAGAGGCGAAGGAGTTTCGCAAGACGGTAGTGGAGTGGCAGATGACCAACCACCCCCACGACTGCCCGGTGTGCGAAGAGGGTGGCGCCTGCCACCTGCAGGACATGACGGTGATGACGGGCCACAACAGCCGCCGCTACCGCTTCACCAAGCGCACCCACCAGAATCAGGATCTCGGCCCCTTCATCAACCACGAGATGAACCGCTGCATCGCCTGCTATCGCTGCGTGCGCTACTACAAGGATTACGCCGGCGGCGAGGATCTGGGGGTCTACGGCGCCCACGACAACGTCTACTTCGGCCGGGTCGAGGATGGCACCCTGGAGAGCGAGTTCTCCGGCAACCTGGTGGAGGTCTGCCCCACCGGCGTCTTCACCGACAAGACCCACTCCGAGCGCTACAACCGCAAGTGGGACATGCAGTTCGCCCCCAGCATCTGCCAGCAGTGCTCGGTCGGCTGCAACATCAGCCCGGGGGAGCGCTACGGCGAGCTGCGCCGCATCGAGAACCGCTTCCACGGCGCCCTGAACCACTACTTCCTCTGTGATCGTGGCCGCTTCGGTTACGGCTATGTCAACCAGGCCGACCGCCCGCGCCAACCCCTGCTGCAGGATGGCAATGACAAGCTGGCCATCACGGTGGATGGCGCCCTCAACCGCGCCGCCGATGCCCTGCGCACCGCAAGCGGCATCATCGGCATCGGCTCGCCGCGCGCCTCGCTCGAGAGCAACTTCGCCCTGCGCGAGCTGGTGGGCGCCGCCAACTTCTACGCAGGCGTCGAGCAGAGCGAATGGGCCTGCCTGCAGAAGATGCTGCATGTGCTGCATCAGGGCGGGGTACGTACCCCCAGCCTTAGGGACATGGAAGAGGCAGACGCCGTCCTGGTGCTGGGTGAAGATGTCACCCAGACCGCCGCCCGCATCGCCCTGGCCCTGCGCCAGGCGGTCAAGGGCAAGGGACGCGAAATAGCCCGCAAGCTGAAGGTGGATCTCTGGCAGGTCGCCGCGGTGCAGACGCTGGCTCAGAATGAGCGCTACCCCTTGCTCATCACCAGCCTGGATCAGACCCGTCTCGACGACGTGGCCGCCGATACACTGCACGCCCCCCACGCCGATCAGGCCCGCCTCGGCTTTGCCATCGCCCACCTGCTCGACGGCTTGGCCCCTGCCCCGCAGGATCTGGGCGCCGATCAGCTGGCCCAAGCCAGCCGCTGGGCCGAGCTGCTCGGCAATGCCAAGAAGCCCCTCATCATCGCAGGCAATGGTGCCCGCAACCAGGCGCTGATCGAGGCGGCCAGCAACATAGCCCACGCCCTCAAGGGTCGCGGCCAGGCCGTGGAGCTGGCGCTGGTGGCCCAGGAGGCCAACAGCCTGGGGCTGGCCATGCTGGCCGGCAACGCCGCCCCGCTGGAAGCCGCCCTCGAGCGCATCGAAGGGAGCGAGTCCCTTGCGCTGATCACCCTGGAGAACGATCTCTATCGCCGCGCCCCCCGCAACCGGGTCGATGGCGCCATCAAGCGCCTGCAGCATCTGCTGGTGGTGGATCATCAGGACACCGGCACCGCCCGGCAGGCCCACCTGGTGCTGCCTGCCGCCAGCTTCGCGGAGGCCGATGGCACTGTGGTGAACATGGAAGGCCGCGCCCAACGCTTCTTCCAGGTCTATGCCCCCGCCTTCTACGACGCCGACATCCAGGTGCGCGAAGGCTGGCGCTGGCTGGCCGCGCTGCAAGGCATGCTGGACGGCAAGTCCCCGCGCTGGAGCACCTTCGACGAGGTGAGTGCAGCCTGCGCCGCCTCGGCCCCGCTGCTGGTCACCATGCGCGAAGCCGCCCCCAACGCGGGGCTGCGCATCCGCGGCATGAAGCTCGCTCGCGAGCCGCACCGCTACAGCGGCCGCACCTCCATGCTGGCGGATCAGAACGTGAGCGAGCCCCGTGTGGCGCAAGATCCCGACTCCCCGTTCGCCTTCTCCATGGAAGGCTATGCCGGCGCCCGCCAGCCCCTGCAACAGGTGCCGTTCGCCTGGGCACCGGGCTGGAACTCCCCCTCAGCCTGGAACAAGTTCCAGGACGAGGTGGGTGGCAACCTGCGGGCCGGCGATCCCGGTCGTCGCCTGCTGGAGCCGGGCAGCGAGTCCCTTGGCTGGTTCGACACCATTCCCGCCCCCTTCAGGGCAGAGGCAGCCCTGCAAGTAGTCAGTTATGACCAGCTGTTCGGTGGCGACGAGCTCTCTGCGCGCAGCCCCGTCATCCAGGCCCGCATGGGGGACCACGAGCTGGTGCTGAACCCGGCCGACGCCGCCCGTTTGGCCCTTCATGCTGGCAATCTGGTGGCCTTCTCCTGGGGGGGTCACCACTGGCGGCTGCGCCTTCGGATCAGCGAGCGGCTGGCACCAGGCCTGCTCGGCCTGCCCCTGGGGGCCCATGGTCTGCCGACTGCGCTGCACCAGGCCTATGTGACTGACTTGCAGGAGGCCATCGCATGAGCAATGAGCTGATCGATCTGTTGCTGGAGGTAGGCAAAGCCTTGATCGTGCTGGTGGGGATCGTGGGGGCTGGCGCCTTCATGAGCTTCATCGAGCGCCGTCTGCTGGCGCTCTGGCAAGACAGGTACGGCCCCAACCGGGTGGGCCCATTCGGCCTGCTGCAACTGGCGGCCGACATGGTCAAGATGTTCTTCAAGGAGGACTGGATACCGCCGTTCGCGGATCGCCGGATCTTCGTGCTGGCCCCCATCATCGCCTTTACCGCCTTCATCCTGGCGTTTGCGGTGGTGCCCATCACCCCCACCTGGGGCGTGGCGGATCTCAACGTGGGGCTGCTCTACATCCTGGCCATCGCAGGGCTCGCTGTCTATGCCGTGCTGTTCGCCGGCTGGTCGAGCAACAACAAGTACTCCCTGCTCGGCAGCCTGCGCGCCTCGGCCCAGACCCTCTCCTACGAGGTGTTCCTCGGCCTGTCGCTCATGGGCATCGTCATCCAGACCGGCAGCTTCAACCTGCGGGATATAGTGGAAGCGCAAGCCGGTTTGTGGAACGTGATCCCCCAGTTCCTGGGCTTCATCACCTTCCTGTTTGCCGGGGTTGCCGTCACCCACCGCCACCCGTTTGACCAGCCGGAGGCCGAGCAGGAGCTCGCCGACGGCTATCACATCGAGTACGCGGGCATGAAGTGGGGTCTGTTCTTCGTGGGCGAGTACATCGGCATAGTGCTGATCTCCTCCCTCATCGTGACCCTCTTCTTCGGTGGCTGGCACGGCCCCTGGCTGCCGCCCTTCATCTGGTTTGCCCTGAAGACCGCCTGTTTCATGGTGTTCTTCATCCTGCTGCGGGCCTCCCTGCCCCGCCCGCGCTTTGACCAGGTGATGTCCTTTGGCTGGAAAGTCTGCTTACCGCTTACCTTGCTCAACATGCTGGTAACCGGCGCCGTCGTGCTTATGAACGTGCAGTGAGGCACCAATGAAAATTACGAGCATTATCAAGGGTGTTGGCACCCAACTGCGCAGTCTGGGGATGGTTTTCTCCCATGCCTGGCGCCCCCGCGAGACCCTGAACTACCCGGAGCAGCAGGTCTATGCCGCCCCCCGTTTCCGTGGCCGCATCGTACTGACCCGGGATCCGGACGGTGACGAGCGCTGCGTGGCGTGCAACCTGTGCGCAGTGGCCTGCCCGGTCGGCTGCATCTCGCTGCAAAAAGCGGAGCGGGACGACGGTCGCTGGTACCCGGAGTTCTTCCGCATCAACTTCTCCCGCTGCATCTTCTGCGGCCTGTGTGAAGAGGCCTGCCCCACCACCGCCATCCAGCTGACGCCGGATTTCGAGATGGGGGAGTATCGCCGCCAGGATCTGGTGTACGAGAAGGAAGATCTGCTGATCAGCGGCCCCGGCAAATACCCGGACTACAACTTCTACCGCATGAGCGGGATGGCCATCGACGGCAAGCCCAAAGGGGATGCCGAGAACGAAGCCAAGCCCATCGATGTCAAGAGCCTGCTGCCCTAGGAGTCAATCATGGAACTGGCATTTTATGCCGCGGCCCTGGTCGCCGTTTACAGCACGCTGCGGGTCATCAGCACCAGCAACCCCATGCATGCGCTGCTCAATCTCATCATCTCCCTCATCGCCGTGGCCATGATCTTCTTCTGCCTGGGGGCCTCCTTCGCAGGCGCCCTGCAGGTGATCGTCTACGCCGGCGCCATCATGGTGCTGTTCGTGTTTGTGGTGATGATGCTGAACCTGGGGTCCGCCCAGGATCAGGAGCGCAACTGGCTCACCCCCATGACCTGGGGTGGGCCTGCCCTGCTCTCCCTCATCCTGCTCGGCTTCCTGGCCCATGGCATTCTCGGGGTCACCGGCGGTGAACTCGGACTGACCGACGTCAGCGCCAAGGAGGTCGGCATCGCCCTGTTCGGCCCCTATGTGCTGGCGGTGGAGCTCGCCTCCATCCTGCTGCTGGCGGGTCTGGTCACCGCCTATCACCTTGGTCGTGAAGACAAGAGCGGGGAGGTGCTTTCCGTCCCCAAACCCACAGCTCGCCCATCCCAGGAAGGAGGTCAGTCATGAATGGAATCCCAATGGAACACGGTCTGCTGCTGGCCGCCATCCTGTTCTGCATCGGTTTGTGCGGTCTGCTGATCCGCCGCAACCTGCTGTTTATCCTCATGAGTATCGAGATCATGATGAATGCGTCCGCGCTGGCGTTCGTGGTGGCGGGTAGCCGCTGGGCCCAGGCCGACGGCCAGATCATGTACATACTGGTGATTTCTCTGGCGGCAGCGGAGGCCAGTATCGGCCTCGCCCTGTTACTGCTGCTCTATCGTCGTTACCACACCCTGAACGTGGACACTGTGAGCGAGATGCGCGGATGAGCCTCCTATACCTGACTTTCCTGTTCCCCCTGCTGGGGTGGCTGCTGCTGGCCTTCTCCATCGGCCGTCTCGGCGAGCGCAGCGCGGCACTCATCGGTGTCGGCAGCATAGGCCTGTCGGCCCTGACCACCCTCTGGGTCGGGTTCGACTTCCTCAATCACCCCCCTGAGGGCGGCGTCTATACCCAGACCCTGTGGCAGTGGATGTCGGTGGGCAGCTTCACCCCCACTTTCCGTCTGGCGCTGGATGGGCTGTCGCTGACCATGCTCGGGGTGGTGACCGGGGTGGGTTTCTTCATCCACCTGTTCGCCTCCTGGTACATGCGCGGGGAAGAGGGCTACTCCCGCTTCTTCACCTACACCAACCTCTTCATCGCCAGCATGGTGTTCCTGGTGCTGGCCGATGATCTGCTGTTCGTCTACCTCGGCTGGGAAGGGGTGGGGCTGTGCAGCTACCTGCTGATCGGCTTCTACTACCGCAACCCGGCCAACGGCGCAGCCGCCCTCAAGGCCTTCGTGGTGACCCGGGTCGGCGACGTCTTCCTCGCCATCGGGCTCTTCGTGCTCTACCGCGAGCTCGGCACCCTCAACATCCACGAGCTGCTGGTGCGCGCCCCCGCGATGTTTGCCGAGGGCTCCCCTGCCCTGTCGTTCGCCTGCCTGATGCTGCTCGGCGGCGCGGTCGGCAAGTCCGCCCAGCTGCCGCTGCAGACCTGGCTGGCAGACGCCATGGCGGGCCCGACCCCGGTCTCGGCGCTGATCCACGCGGCCACCATGGTGACCGCCGGTGTCTACCTCATCGCCCGCACCCACGGTCTGTTCCTGCTGGCCCCGGAGATCCTCCATCTGGTGGCCCTGGTCGGTGCCATCACCCTGGTGCTGGCAGGCTTTGCCGCCCTGGTCCAGACCGACATCAAGCGGATTTTGGCCTACTCCACCATGAGCCAGATTGGCTACATGTTCCTGGCCCTGGGGGTCGGCGCCTGGGAAGGGGCCATCTTCCACCTGATGACCCACGCCTTCTTCAAGGCGCTCTTGTTCCTCTCCGCCGGTGCCGTGATAGTCGCGACCCACCACGAGCAGAACATCTTCAAGATGGGGGGCCTGCGCAAGAGCCTGCCGCTGGTCTATGCCTGCTTCCTGGTGGGGGGCTCGGCCCTGGCCGCGCTGCCGCTGGTCACCGCCGGCTTCTACAGCAAGGACGCCATCCTCTGGCAGGTGCAGGCCAGTGGCCAGAGCGCCCTGCTGTGGGCCGGTCTGGGTGGGGCCTTCCTGACCTCCCTCTACACCTTCCGCCTCATCTTCATCGCCTTCCACGGCAAGGCGCAGACCGAGGCCCACGCAGGCCACGGCCTGGCCCACCAGCTGCCGCTGCTGGTGCTGCTGGTGCTCTCCACCGGGGTTGGCGCATTGATAGTGCCGCCGCTCGCCGGGGTACTGCCGGCAGGCCCGGGGGATCATATTGAAGAGGGACGCCACAGCCTCGAGATCCTCTCCGGCGTCATCGCTGTGGCAGGCATTGCGCTCGCCGCCTTCCTCTTCCTCGGCGAACGTCGCCTGGCGAAGGGGATCGCCGAGAGTGCCGCCGGCCGCGCGCTCAGCACCCTCTGGTTCAATGCCTGGGGCTTTGACTGGCTCTATGACTGGATCTGGGTCAAGCCCTACCTGCTGACGACCCGCTTGCTCGGCAAGGACCCGCTGGATCGGATGATGAACCTGCCCGCCGTGCTGGCCCAGGGGGGTCACCAGCTGCTGGCCTGGACCGTCTCCGGCAAGCTGCGCTGGTACGCCGCCTCCATGGGGATGGGCGCCGCCCTGATCCTGGCCCTGCTGCTGCTCGGCTGATCCATGAGCCCAATATGTGTGGCAGGCCCGGGGCCTGCCCGACTAGAACCTAGACGAGAGCTGATATCGTGACCTTACTCTGGATCTTGTTAATTCCTTTTATCGGCGGCTTGCTCTGCTGGCAGATGGAGCGGCTCGGCGGACAATTCGTTCGCTGGGTAGCCCTGCTCTCCATGAGCGCCTGTCTGGTGCTCTCCGGTGCCATCTGGCTGGGGGGTGACTTCTCCCTCGCGAGCCCCGGCCTCCCCGTCTGGGCGGCCGAGTGGCAGCAACCCTGGATCCCCCGCTTCGGCATCTCATTGCACCTGGCGGTAGACGGCCTGTCACTCCTGATGGTGATGCTCACCAGCTTCATCGGCGTGCTGGCCATCCTCTGCTCCTGGAAAGAAATCGTGCAGCGCATCGGCTTCTTCCACCTCAACCTGCTGTGGATCCTGGGGGGCGTGCTCGGCGTCTTCATGGCGGTGGACCTGTTCCTCTTCTTCTTCTTCTGGGAGATGATGCTGGTCCCCATGTACTTCCTGATCGCGCTCTGGGGCCACTCGGTTACCGACGGCAAATCCCGGATCAACGCGGCCACCAAGTTCTTCATCTACACCCAGGCGAGCGGCCTCATCATGCTGGTGGCCATCCTGGGGCTGGTGCTGACCCATCACGCCAGCACAGGTGTCTTCACCTTCAACTACCTCGACCTGCTCAACACTCCGATGAGCAAGGGCGTACAGTGGCTGCTGATGCTGGGCTTCTTCATCGCCTTCGCGGTCAAGATGCCCCTGGTGCCCCTGCACGGCTGGTTGCCGGACGCCCACAGCCAGGCGCCGACCGCGGGCTCAGTGGACTTGGCAGGGATCCTGCTCAAAACCGCCGCCTACGGCCTGCTGCGCTTCACCCTGCCGCTCTTTCCGGAGGCCTCCGCCGAGTTCGCCCCTTACGCCATGCTCCTTGGCCTGTTCGGCATCGTCTACGGCGCCCTGCTGGCCTTCGCCCAGACCGACATCAAGCGCCTGGTGGCCTACACCAGCATCTCCCACATGGGCTTCGTGATGATCGCCATCTATTCGGGCAGCGAGCTGGCCCTGCAGGGTGCCGTGGTGCAGATGATCGCCCACGGCCTCTCCGCCGCCGGTCTCTTCATCCTGTGCGGCCAGCTCTACGAGCGGCTGCACACCCGGGATCTGCGCCTGATGGGCGGCCTCTGGGGTCGGCTGCGCTACCTGCCCGGCGTGATGCTGTTCTTCTCGGTGGCCTCCCTTGGCATGCCGGGGACAGGCAACTTCGTCGGCGAGTTCCTGATCCTCATCGGCAGCTTCCAGGTGGCCCCCATCATCACCATCATCGCCACCTTCGGCCTGGTGCTGGCCTCGGTCTACTCCCTCATCATGCTGCAGCGCGCCTGCTTCGGTGCCCCCAAGGACGAAAGCGTCCTCAAGGGCCTGGACAGACGGGAGCTGGCCATGATGCTGACCATAGCCGGCCTGCTGGTGCTGCTCGGTCTCTACCCGCAACCCGTGCTCGACACCGCCAGCAGCAGCCTGCTGAGCGTGCTGCACTGGTACGCGCTGCCAGCCACAGGAGCACTGCAATGATGCCCTCTCCTTCTCTCTCCCTTTCCTTGTCCACGCCGGGAGCCTTGTCATGACGTTTACCGCCGCCCAACTATTGGCCCTGCTGCCCCTGTTGCTGACCACGGGGGCCATGGTCGCCCTGATGCTCGCCATCGCCTGGAAGCGCTGCGATGACACCGCCTTCGTGGTGACCATCACAGGTCTCAACCTGGCGCTATTCTCCCTGCCCATCGTCATGGCCCAGGGAGATCAGGGGGTCACTCCCCTGCTGCAAGTGGACAGCTACGCGGTCTTCTACATGGGGTTGGTGCTCATCGGTGCCCTGGCCACCTGTACCTTCGGTCGCTCCTGGCTCAAGGGCTACCCAGACAACCGGGAAGAGTTCTACCTGCTGCTGCTCATCGCCACCGCAGGCGGCCTGGTGCTGGCGGGCTCCCGTCACCTCGCGTCGCTGTTCATCGGGATCGAGATGCTGACCCTGCCCATGTTCGGCCTGGTGGGGTATGCCTACCGCGAGCGCCACTCCCTGGAGGCCAGCATCAAGTACATGGTGCTCTCCGCCGCCGCCACCGCCTTCCTGCTGTTCGGCATGGCACTGCTCTATGCCCAGGCGGGCAGCCTGAGCTTCAGCGATCTCGGCCTGACCCTGGCCCAGAGCCCGGCTCACCACCCGCTGCTGATGGGGGGCTTCGGCCTGATGCTGGTGGGCTTCGCCTTCAAGCTCTCCTTGGCCCCCTTCCATCTCTGGACCCCGGATGTCTACGAAGGGGCACCTGCACCTGTGGCCACCTTCCTCGCCACCGTGAGCAAGATAGCCGTGTTCTGCGTGCTGCTGCGCTTCTACCTGGCGGTACCGGCCACCTCGGATCCCATGATCCACTGGCTGCTGGCGGCCATGGCGGTCATCTCCATCGTGGTCGGCAACCTCCTGGCGCTGATCCAGACCAACATCAAGCGGATGATGGGTTACTCCTCCATCTCCCACTTCGGCTATCTGCTGGCAGTGGTGGTGGCGAGCCGCCTCGGCCAGATGCCGGTGGAAGCGGCCGGTGTCTACCTGCTGATGTACCTCTTCACCAGCCTGGGGGCCTTCGGCGTCATCAGCATGATGTCCAGCCCCTATCGCGGCAAGGATGCGGACTCCCTGCACAGCTATCGCGGCCTGTTCTGGAAGCGCCCTTATCTCACGGCGGTGATGACGGTGATGATGCTCTCCTTGGCGGGCATCCCCATGACGCTGGGCTTCATCGGCAAGTTCTACCTCATCGGCGTCACCGTCGAGGCGCAGCTGTGGTGGCTCTCCGGCGCCATAGTGCTCGGCAGTGCCCTGGGGCTCTACTACTACCTGCGCGTCATGGTCACCCTCTACCTGCGCGAACCCGGCATGCAGCTGCGCGATGCCAGGGCCGACTGGGCCTTCTCCTCCGGCGGGCTTGTGGTGCTGCTCTCCGCCATCCTGGTGGTGCTGCTCGGCATCTATCCCCAACCGGTCATCAGCCTGGTGCAGGGCTTCCAGCACGTGGTGCTGCGCTAACCTCAGCTTCACTCCACACAACACAACCGGCCCCCGTGGCCGGTTTTTTTATGTCCACCAAGCCCCAAACCGGCTTGCCCGTCTGAGAAGCGGCGCCAGAGCGGCGTCCCTCAATCAATGCAGGTCCGGGGCACCTCATCCTCCAGCTGACTGCTGACGGAGCTGCGAGTACGGGGATGGCCCGCTCGCCTCCCATCGCGCTCGTCTCTGCCTGCCCTCCCCATCGTCAGATCAACGCCCATAAAAAAACCGGCCACAGGGGCCGGTTTCTGATTCTCTACCACGTCAGCGCGGGATTAACCCAGACGCACGCGAGCGTTACGGAACATTCGCATCCAGGCGCCGTCCTCGCCCCAGTTGTCCGGGTGCCAGGAGTTCGCCACTGTGCGGAACACCCGCTCCGGGTGCGGCATCATGATGGTGGCACGGCCGTCCGTGGTGGTGACCGCAGTGATGCCCGCCGGAGCCCCGTTCGGGTTGGCCGGGTACTGCTCGGTGACCTGACCGCGGTTGTCCACGAAGCGCAGCCCCACCAGGCCGCTCTGTTGCAGCGCGGCAAGGTGAGCGGCGTCGCGCACCTCCACCCGCCCTTCCCCGTGGGAGACGGCGATGGGCATCACCGAGCCCGCCATGCCGGCGAAGAAGGCGGAGGGAGACTCCTGCACTTCCACCAGGCTGAAGCGCGCCTCGAAGCGCTCGGAGCGGTTGCGCACGAAGCGCGGCCAGAGATCGGCCCCCGGGATGAGGTCGCGCAGGTTGGACATCATCTGGCAACCGTTGCACACGCCCAGCGACAAGGTATCGCCACGCTCGAAGAAGCGCTGGAACTGCTCACGGGCCCCGTCGTTGAACAGGATGGACTTGGCCCAGCCTTCCCCCGCCCCCAGCACGTCACCGTAGGAGAAGCCGCCGCAGGCCACCAGGGTCTGGAACTCCTCCAGCTTGATGCGACCGGACAGGATGTCGCTCATATGCACATCCACCGCCGCGAACCCGGCGCGATCGAACGCTGCCGCCATCTCCACGTGGGAGTTGACCCCCTGCTCGCGCAGCACCGCCAGACGGGGGGAGACCCCGCGGGCGATATAGGGGGCGGCCACATCCTCGGACGGGTTGTAGGTCAACCTGGCCTGCAGACCCGGATCGGTGGCGTCCTGACGGGCGGCATGCTCCTGATCCGCGCACTCCGGGTTGTCCCGCAGGCGCTGCATCTGCCAGCTGGTCTCGCCCCAGAGGGTGCGAAGCGCAGTGCGGCTGGAGCGGTACACTTCGGTGCCGGCGCGCTGGAACAGGATGAGGTCATCTTCACGCACCGTGCCCAGCACGTGGGAGCAGGCCGCCAGACCGTGACCGGCCAGCAGGGTCAGCACCGCTTCCTTGTCGTCGCGGCGCACCTGGATGACCGCCCCCAGCTCCTCGTTGAACAGGGCCGGCAGCAGGTCGCCGCCGATGCGATCGAGCTGGATGTCGAGGCCGCAGTGACCGGCAAACGCCATCTCGGTCAGGGTGACGAAGAGGCCGCCGTCGGAGCGGTCGTGGTAGGCAATCAGCTTGCGATCCGCCACCAGCGCCTGGATGGCGTTGAAGAAGCCCTTGAGCTGGACCGGGTTGTCCAGATCCGGGGCGCTTTGCCCAAGCTGGCGATAGACCTGGGCCAGGGCGGAGGCGCCGAGGCGCTGTTTGCCGTTGCCAAGGTCAATCAGGATAAGGTCGGTCTCCCCGAGATCGGTCCGCAGTTGTGGGGTCACGGTATTGCGCACGTCCTCGACCCGCGCAAAGGCGGAGATGAGCAGGGAGAGCGGCGAAGTGACGCTGCGCTCTTCGCCGTCCTGCTGCCAGCGGGTCTTCATGGACATGGAGTCCTTGCCCACCGGGATGGTGATGCCAAGGGCCGGGCAGAGCTCCTCGCCCACCGCTTTCACGGCTTCATAGAGGCCCGCATCTTCCCCCGGGTGACCGGCGGCGGACATCCAGTTGGCGGAGAGCTTGACCCGCTTGAGGGAGCCGATATGAGCCGGTGCCAGGTTGGTCAGGGCCTCGGCCACCGCCATACGGGCCGATGCAGCGTGAGACAGCAGCGCCACCGGGGTGCGCTCCCCCATGGACATGGCTTCGCCGTGATAGCTGTCGTAGGTGGCGGCGGTGACGGCGCAATCGGCCACCGGGATCTGCCAGGGGCCGACCATCTGGTCGCGGTTGACCAGACCGGTCACGGTGCGATCGCCGATGGTGATGAGGAAGGACTTCTCCGCCACGGTCGGCAGACGCAGCACCCGATCGGCGGCGTCGCTGAGGGTGATGCCGTCCAGTTGCAGCGCCTTACCCTGGGCGGGCAGAGTCTGCACGTCGCGGTGCATCTTGGGCGCCTTGCCGAGCAGCACGTCCAGCGGCAGGTCGATGGGCTGGTTGTCAAAATGGCTGTCGGAGAGAGTGAGGTGTTTCTCTTCGGTGGCGGTGCCGATCACGGCATAGGGAGCGCGCTCGCGCTCGCACAGGGCCTTGAACAGGGGCAGCTTCTCCTGGGCGACCGCCAGCACGTAACGCTCCTGGGATTCGTTGCACCAGATCTCCAGCGGGCTCATGCCCGGCTCGTCGCTGGCGATGGCGCGCAAGTCGAAGCGACCGCCCCGATCGCCGTCGTTCACCAGCTCCGGCATGGCGTTGGAGAGGCCACCGGCCCCCACGTCGTGGATGAAGACGATGGGGTTGTCATCGCCGAGCTGCCAGCAGCGATCGATCACCTCCTGGCAACGGCGCTCCATCTCGGGGTTGTCCCGCTGCACAGAGGCGAAATCGAGGTCTTCGGCAGACTGGCCGGAGGCCATGGAGGAGGCGGCGCCGCCCCCCAGACCGATGTTCATGGCCGGGCCGCCCAGCACGATCAGGGCTGCCCCCACCGGGATCTCCCCTTTCTGGACGTGTTCGCTGCGGATGTTGCCTATGCCGCCCGCCAGCATGATGGGCTTGTGGTAACCGCGCACTTCGACGCCGTTGTGGCTCGGCACCTGCTCTTCGAAGGTACGGAAATAGCCGAGGATGGCCGGACGACCGAATTCGTTGTTGAAGGCGGCGCCACCGAGGGGCCCCTCCTGCATGATGTCAAAGGCGCTGACGATGCGGCTCGGCTTGCCGAAATCCTGCTCCCAGGGCTGCTCGAAACCTGGGATGCGCAGGTTGGAGACGGAGAAGCCCACCAGGCCCGCCTTGGGCTTGGCGCCACGGCCGGTCGCACCCTCGTCGCGAATTTCGCCGCCGGAGCCGGTGGCCGCCCCCGGGAAGGGGGAGATGGCGGTCGGGTGGTTATGGGTCTCCACCTTCATCAGGATGTCGACGCGCTCCTGGTGATACTGGTATTCACCGCTGGCGGGGCTCGGGAAGAAGCGGCCACCCTGGCTGCCTTCCATCACGGCGGCGTTGTCTTTATAGGCAGACAGGACATGATCCGGCGTCTGCTCGAAGGTGTTCTTGATCATCTTGAACAGCGACTTGGGCTGCTGCTCACCGTCTATGGTCCAGTCGGCGTTGAAGATCTTGTGACGGCAGTGCTCGGAGTTCGCCTGGGCGAACATGTAGAGCTCGATGTCGTTGGGATTGCGACCAAGCCGGGTGAAGTTCTCCACCAGGTAGTCTATTTCGTCATCGGCCAGCGCCAGGCCCAGCTCGATGTTGGCCGAGGCCAGGGCGCTGCGGCCACCGCCCAGCACATCCACCTGGGTGAAGGGGCGCGGTTCGTGATGGGCAAACAGGGCGGCTGCCTGGCTCGGCTCATCGAACACCACCTCCATCATGCGATCGTGCAGCAGGGCCGCGACCTCGCCACGCTGGGCTGCGGTCAGCTCGCCCTTGGCCTGCACGTAATAGGCAATGCCGCGCTCCAGCCGCTTGACCTGGTTCAGGCCGCAGTTGTGGGCGATGTCGGTTGCTTTGGAAGACCAGGGGGAGATAGTGCCGGGGCGGGGGGTAACGAGAAACAGCTGACCGCTGGGGGTGTGTTCAGGGATGGTCGGGCCGTAGCGCAGAAGCTGGCCCAAGGTCGCTCGCTCCGGGGGCGAGAGCGGGCTCGAAAGCTCGGCAAAGTGCACGTATTCGGCATAGACGTCTGCTATCTCTACTCCTCTCTGTGCGCAGCTCTGCAGCAGCTTGTGGACACGAAACTCAGACAGTGCTGGGGCACCACGCAAGATTTCCATATACCTTTCTCACCAAGTTTTAGAGTGTGGGGGGATTTGAGACGCGCGTATTATAGGGATCAGGCTCACCGCGAACAAACGTTTTTCTCATCTCCCACGATGTGACTCCCTCCACACTCTCTGGTATAAAGGTGCCTCTCTTTTGACAAATGCCGATTTTTTCAACAAGGGTACTCACCTACTTGCGCTGCATTTTTCGACTGTTTATCGGGATGTTGCTGACACTGGCCCTGGCCGGCTGTGACTTCTATTCCCCCTCCAGCCAGCTGGAGCAGATCCGCCAACGGGGCGAGATCCGTGTTGGCACCCTCTATGGTCCCACTTCCTATTACCAGCGTGACGACACCGCCCAGGGGTTCGATTACGAGCTGGCGCAGCACTATGCCGACTGGTTGGGGGTCAAGCTGACCATAGTCCCGGCCTACTCCACCGCCGAGCTGGTCGAACAGCTGCAAAAGGGCAAGCTGGATCTCGCCGCCGCCGCCATCGTCGTGACCCCGGAGCGGCGCAAGCTGTTTCGCTTCGGCCCCGGCTTCTACCAGGTCTCCCCCAAGCTGGTCTATCGCAACGGCTCCCCCAGGCCCAAGGATCTCGGCGACATCAAGGGCACCATAGTGGTGCCTGCCGGCTCCACCGGCGAGGATCTGATGAAGGAGATGGCCAGCCAGTACCCCAATCTGAGCTGGCGCATCAACCGGGACGCCGACGTGGAGGAGCTGCTCAAGCAGGTCGCCGACGGCGAGGTGGACTACACGGTGGTGCAGGACACCGTACTGGCCCGCACCCAGCGCTACTACCCCGAGCTCACCGAGGGGCTGACCCTCGCCAGCAAGCAGACAGTGGCCTGGGCCATGACCAAGCTGCCCGATGACAGCCTCTACGCCAGCATCATCGACTTCTTCGGCCAGCGCTTCATGGATGGCTCCATCGCCAAGCTCGACGAGAAGTACTTCGGTCACGTGCAGAACTTCGATTTCGTCGACACCCGCACCTTCCTCAAGCGGGCCAAGAGCCTGCTGCCCAAGTACCAGGCGCTGTTCCAGACCCACGCCAAGGAGATAGACTGGCGCCTGCTGGCCGCCATCAGCTATCAGGAGTCCCACTGGGACCCCCAGGCCCGCTCCTACACCGGGGTACGCGGCATGATGATGCTGACCGAGCCCACCGCCAAGGCGATGGGGGTGAACGATAGAACCCACCCTGAAGAGAGCATCAAGGGGGGCGCCCGCTACCTGCAGGAGATGATGAAGAAGGTGCCGGACTCGGTGCCGGCGGACGAGAAGGTGTGGTTTGCCCTCACCGCCTACAACATCGGCTATGGCCACATGATGGATGCCCGCCGCCTGACCAAGCAGCTTGGCAAGAACCCGGACGCCTGGAGCGACGTGAAAGAGGTGTTGCCCCTGCTGCAGCAGTCACGCTGGCATCGCAAGGTGCGCTACGGCTATGCCCGGGGTGGCGAGGCGCGCAACTACGTCAACAACGTGCGCCAGTACTACCAGAGCCTGCTCTGGCTCGACAACGAACAGCAGAAGGCCCATCGCCGCGAGGCCCTGGACGAGGACGACGGCAGCGAGCAGGCCCCCCCGGCACAGCGCCCCGCCATCATCGCCGAGGTGGTCAGCCAGATCATCACCCCCTGAGCCCTGCGGGGTGTGTCGTCTGGGGGAATTCTCTGTTACCATTCCCCCAGACCCAAGCCTGTCTGAGAGAGGCTTATTGCAATACATTCATCAACTTGCGATACCGATGGCAACCCATGTCAGGGAGCCGTCAGCGTCGCCGGGATGACCAGGGAGGAAAACCAGATGCGAACACGCAGAAGAGCCACGTTGACCAGAAAAACCAGATGCACCTGGAGCCCCAGACGCAAGCTGAAACTGGCCGACATGAAACGCAAGATATGGCACCGCAACCGCTCCTATACCTTGCTGATTGCGGAGCACACAGCATAAACCCGGCCAAGGCCGGGTTTTTTAATGTCTTTTTTATGCCTCGACTGGCGTCAGCTCAAACTGGACACTACGTTTTGAGACCAGGCTGTTGCAGTGGTTGCAGAAGTAATCCACCGCCCCGCAGGCCCGAAGCCGCTCAAGCTCATGCAGGCAGCTCGAGCACAGGGCCCGGATCCGGTAGCGGGCATGGCACTGGCCGCAGCTCGCCTCTGGGCTGCGGCTGTCCAGCTCGGCCTGGCAGGCCGGGCATGTCAAGAGACTCATGGTCATCTCCTCTCCAGGGCAGGCGCGCGGGGCTCGCCCCTCATCTTGCAGATAAAAAAACGGCTGCCACCAGGGCAGCCGTCAGGCTTATTTCTTGCTCTTGTTCTTGGCCTTGAGCAGGCGATCCCGTTGCCGCTCCTGGCTCAGGGTCAGGGTGTTCTTCTTGCCCTCGAAGGGGTTGACCGACTCCTGGAACTCGACCCGGATCGGGGTACCCATGATCTTCAGGGACTTGCGGAAGTAGTTGATGAGATACCGCTTGTAGGAGTCCGGCAGATCGTTCAGCTGGTTGCCGTGGATCACGATGCGCGGCGGGTTGTAGCCACCGGCGTGGGCATACTTGAGCTTGACGCGGCGACCGTTGACCATGGGCGGCTGGTGATCTTCCTGCGCCATCTGCATGATGCGGGTCAGCATGGCGGTGCTGGTACGACGGGTGGCGGACTGGTAAGCCTCGTTGATGGACTCGAACAGGTGGCCGACACCGCTGCCGTGCAAGGCGGAGATGAAGTGGACACGGGCGAAATCGATAAAGCCCAGACGACGGTCCAGCTCGTTCTTGACGTCTTCCTTCACCTTCTGATCCAGACCGTCCCACTTGTTCACCACCAGCACCACGGAGCGGCCGCTGCTCAGCACGAAGCCGAGGATGCTCAAGTCCTGATCCGTGATGGTCTCGCGGGCGTCTATCACCAGCAGGCAGACGTTGGCGTCCTCGATGGCCTTGAGGGTCTTGATGACGGAGAACTTCTCCACCGTCTCGTGCACCTTGCCGCGGCGACGCACGCCGGCGGTGTCGATGACCACGTACTTCTGCTCGTCACGCTCCATGGGGATGTAGACGGAGTCGCGGGTGGTGCCCGGCATGTCATAGACGATGACGCGGTCTTCACCCAGCATGCGGTTGGTCAGGGTGGACTTGCCGACGTTGGGGCGACCGACGATGGCGAACTTGATGGGCAAGTCGGCGAACGGGGTCTCCTTGGTATCTTCCCGGGTATCCAGGTCACCAGCGGCCACCATGCGCAGCAGGGCTTCTTCGTCGAAGTCCTCCTCTTCCTGCGCCTCTTCTTCGGCGGCGGCCTCGACCAGGGTCTCAAGGTGGGGGGCCAGCGCCAGCTCCAGCAGGCTCAGCACCCCACGACCGTGGGCGGCGGCGATCTGGTAGACCTCCCCCAGCGCCAGGCCGTAGAACTCGGAGACAGCGGAGTCACCGTCGATGCCGTCGGTCTTGTTGGCGACCAGGAACACCTTCTTGTGGGTCTTGCGCAGGTGCTCGGCGATGGCCTGATCCGCGGCGGTCAAACCGGCACGGGCATCCACCATGAAGAGCACCACATCGGCTTCCTCGATGGCCAGCAGGGACTGCTCGGCCATCTTCAGCTCGATCCCCTCCTCGGTGCCATCGATACCGCCGGTATCGACCACGATAAATTCCAGCTCGCCCAACTTCGCCTGGCCGTATTTACGGTCCCGGGTCAGGCCGGGGAAATCGGCAACCAGGGCATCCCGGGTACGGGTCAGGCGGTTAAACAGGGTGGATTTCCCCACGTTGGGGCGGCCCACCAGGGCTACTACAGGAGTCATAAAAGCCTCATTCTCAAGACGACAAAGGCTCCGGGTCCGAAGACCAGGAGCCGGATATTCAGATTGACGGGCGATCAGGGACGCTTGATAGCGTACAACTTGCCGCCACGGCTCTGCACATACAGGGTGTCACCGTCCACCAGGGGCGAGGCATAGAGACCACTGCTGTCGAGCTGCTGCATGGCCTTGATGGACCCGTCGGTCCGATCCAGCCAATACAGGTAACCTTCCACATCGCCGACCACCACGTAGTCACCCAGGACAACGGGAGCGGTCACGGTGCGGTTTTCCAGCTGGGTGTTGGACCACAGCTCAAGACCATTGCGACGGTCGACCGCAAACAGATGGCTGCGGCTGTCGGTCAGCACGATGGCATTGCCGGTGACCGCCATGTCGCGGTAGCCGGAATACTTGCGCTTCCATACCTCGTCACCCGTCATCAGCTTACGGGCCATCAGCTGGCCATTGTAGGCGATGGCATAGAGCTCATCACCGGCAATCAGCGGGCTGGCGTCCACGTCGACCATGCGATCCAGCTCGGTGGCGCCGCGCGGGTCGGCGACCTTGGACTGGCGCACCGGCTGGCCGTTGCTCAAGAGGGCGATGCCCACCTTGCCATCGGCACGGCCATAGAGCACGGCGCCGTTGGTGATGACCGGGGTGCTGGCACTGCGCAGGGTCAGGGGCGGCTGCTCTTCGGACAGGGTCCACTGCAGCTTGCCCTCATCGGTGTCGAGCGCCATCAGACGGCCAGAGGTGGTCAGCACCACCACGCGACCATCCTCGACGGCGGGGCTCGCCACCACTTCACCGGGTACAGTGGTCTGCCACAGCACTTCCCCGTTCGCTTCGTTCAGGGCGTAGACCACCCCGTTCTCGGAGCCGAGGAACAGCTTGCCGTAGCGGGAGACCAGACCGCCGGAGAGGCGGGCGCTGCGCTTGTCGGCGTTGATCGGCAGGTCTGCCAGATCCACGCTCCACAGGGTCTCGCCACTGTTGCGATCGAAGGCGGTCACATCCCCATCACGGGCGGCGGCATAGATGTGATCCTCTTCCACCACGGGTTGCAGCTGGGAGTAAAAATCGCCTATGCCATCCCCGACGGAGGAGGACCACTTGGTATCGGCACTGAAGGCGGACTCCACCACGGGCAGAGGCGCCATCGGGGTCAGGTCTTCCTCGGAGCTGAACAGGGAGCAGCCCTGCAGGGCCAGGGAGACTGCCATCCCCAGCGCCATTTTCTTGTACAGATTACGCATCCGGAGCCTCACCCGCAGTGACCGCTGGCAGCGCCAGATCGTCCATCTTCAGCTTGAGTTCGGCGCTGCTCTGCAGGCCGCCGGCATCGGCCGCCACCTGATAGGCGTCGCGCGCCTCTTCGGGCTTGCCCTGCCCCAGCAGGACATCACCACGCACTTCCGCCACCTGGGCCTTGAAGGCGTCGTTGTTGATCTTGCCAAGCTGGGCCAGGGCCTCGTCGGCCTTGCCCTGATCCTTGAGCACCCGGGCCAGGCGCAGGGCGGCGATGGGCTTGATGCTCTCGTCGCCGTTCGCAGCCACCTGGGTCAGTTGCTCGGCAGCCAGATCCAGTTTGCCCGCCTTGACCGCAGCCGCGGCCAGTTGCAGGGCGGCCAGCTCGGCATAGGCGTCGCCCTGATGGGCGCTGATGAAGCTCTTGGCCTGCTCAAGGGCGGCATCGTCCCCCTTGGCGAGCTGGGCTGTCATGGCGTTGTAAGCCTGAGAGGCGGCTTCCTGGTTGGTCTGCTGCAGCTCGTTGTAGTAACGCCAGCCAAAGAGGCCGACCAGACCGATCACGGTCCCGGCGAGTACCGAGGTGCCGTTCTCTTTCCACCAGCTCTTGATGACCTCAACCTGTTGTTCTTCAGTGGTATACACTTCCACAGCTTACTCTCCTTTAGCTGCCAGCAGGGCGATGGCGGCATCGACCGAGACGGTCTGTTGCTCGGCCTGGCCACGCAGATATTTGATGGTGATCTCCCCGCTTTGCACCTCGGTCTCGCCGAGGATCAGGGCAATGGCCGCGCCGCTCTTGTCGGCACGCTTGAGTTGTTTCTTGAAGTTGCCGCCACCGCAGTGGCTCATCAGACGCAGGTCCGGCAGGGCGTCGCGCAGCCGCTCGGCAAGCTGGAAACCAGCCTTTTCAGTCCCCTCGCCCACCATGCAGAGATAGACATCCACCGCCGGGCGGATATCGGCGTTGAGCTCGAGAGTTTCGAGCATCAGCACCAGACGCTCCATGCCCATGGCAAAGCCCACGGCCGGGGTCGCCTGACCGCCGAGCTGCTCCACCAGACCGTCGTAACGGCCACCGGCCAGGACGGTGCCCTGGGCCCCCAGGCTGCTCGTCACCCACTCGAACACGGTGAGGTTGTAGTAGTCGAGACCGCGCACCAGACGCTCGTTCACCTCGTATTGGATGCCGGCGGACTCGAGCAGGCGCTTGAGCCCCTCGAAGTGGGCCAGGCTCTCTTCGCCCAGGTGATCGAACAGACGGGGCGCACCGACCAGGATGGCCTGAACCTTCTCGTCCTTAGAGTCGAGCACTCGCAGCGGGTTGCTGTACATGCGGCGCTGGCTCTCTTCGTCCAGCTCGCTCTTGTACTGCTCCAGGTAGGCCACCAGGGCATCGCGATAGGCAGCACGTTCGCTGCTCTGACCCAGGGTATTGAGCTGCAGGGTGACGTGATCCTGGATGCCGAACAGACGCCACAGACGGTGGGTCAGCATGATGAGTTCGGCGTCGATGTCAGGCCCGTTGATGCCGAACAGCTCGACCCCGAACTGGTGGAACTGGCGATAACGGCCCTTCTGGGGACGCTCGTGACGGAACATGGGGCCCATGTACCACATCCGGCGTTCCTGGTTGTAGAGCAGGCCGTGCTCGATGCCGGCACGAACACAGCTGGCTGTCCCTTCCGGGCGCAGGCTCAGGCTGTCGCCGTTGCGGTCTTCAAACGTGTACATCTCTTTTTCGACCACGTCGGTCACTTCACCGATGGCGCGCTTGAACAGATGGGTCTGCTCGACGATGGGCATGCGCACTTCGCTGTAGCCGTAGCTGGCGACGACCTGGCGCAGGATCTGTTCCACTTTCTGCCATACCGGGCTCTGCTCCGGCAGGCAATCATTCATACCGCGAATAGCTTGGATCTGTTTTGCCACGTTGATACTCGAGAAAAAGAGGTAAAATTTGGCCGCATTATAGGGATTTTCGGCCCCGAGGTAAAATCAGGGTGCCCGGATGCGGGATGTAAAATCAACAACCTAAAGCCGGGGCCACCCCAGGTGGCCCCTCAATGGTTCAACCTTTGTCCACCTGGATCTGGTTGGCCGGATCCAGCATGGCCGCCCGGGCGCGGATACGGCGCTCCAGGGTCGGGATGAGATCCTTGTTGTCGAGCCTGTCGACCCGCTGGCCCCCCTCGTAGAAGGCGCTCTTGTTGGCGGCACCGGCAAGGCCGAGATCCGAGACCAGGGCCTCGCCCGGGCCGTTCACCACGCAACCGATGATGGATACGTCCATCGGGGTGATGATGTCCTCGAGCCGCTCTTCCAGGGCGTTCACCGTCCCTATCACGTCGAACTCCTGACGGGAGCAGGAGGGACAGGCGATGAAGTTGATGCCGCGGGAGCGGATGCGCAGGGACTTGAGAATGTCGAAGCCCACCTTCACCTCTTCCACCGGATCGGCCGCCAGGGAGATGCGGATGGTGTCACCGATGCCATCGGCCAGCAGCATGCCGAGCCCGATGGCGGATTTCACCGCGCCGGCGCGGAAGCCGCCCGCCTCGGTGATCCCCAGGTGCAGCGGCTGGTCGATCTGCTTGGCCAGCAGGCGGTAGGCACCGACCGCCAGGAAGACGTCGGAGGCCTTGACGCTCACCTTGAAGTTCTCGAAGTTGAGGCGATCCAGGTAATCCACGTGGCGCATGGCCGACTCGAGCAGAGCTTCCGGGGTCGGCTCGCCATACTTTTCCTGGATGTCACGCTCCAGGGAGCCGCCGTTGACGCCGATGCGGATCGGAATGTTGTAATGACGGGCACAGTCAACCACGGCGCGCACCCGCTCTTCGTTGCCGATGTTGCCCGGGTTGATGCGCAGGCAGTCGGCACCGTACTCGGCCACTTTCAGGGCGATGCGGTAGTCGAAGTGGATGTCGGCGACGATGGGAATGCGGGTCTGCTGCTTGATGAGCCGGAAGGCTTCCGCCGCTTCCATGGTGGGTACCGAGACCCGGACTATGTCGGCACCGACCCGCTCGATCCGCTGGATCTGCTCGACGGTGGCGGCGACATCCGTGGTCTTGGTGTTGGTCATGGTTTGCACCGTGATGGGGGCGTTGCCCCCAACCGGCACATTGCCGACCATGATCTGCCTGGATTGACGACGAATAATGGGGGATTCGTGAGCGGACATGGCGGACAGATTACTCCTGCGGCAGTGAGAAGCGAGCAGTCCGGCCGTTGTTGTAACGGCTCATGTCGAAGGACTTGCCCTGATATTCGAGATTGACCGCCATGGGCGCGCCAATGATGAATTTGAGTGGCTCGGGTCCTTCCAGCACAAGCTCGTCGTTCGCCTTCTTCAGACCGCTGAACAGGGTCTTGCCGTTGGCATCCTTGACATCCAGCCAGCAGTCGGCGGTGAAGCTCATCTTGAGCTGGGGTGCCTTGCCAGGTTCGGTGGCGACCGTCTCTGCCGGCACCAGGGTCGCCTCAGCAGATGAAGCCTCGGTAGACAGGGCCGCACTGGTCGCGGCAACGACGTCCGGCGCGGTGGCGGCGGCGTCACTCACAACAACGTCAGTTGCCACGGCGTCGGAGGCCACTGGCAATACGGGGTCGGCCACGTCCACCGTGGGCGTCACATTGGCGACCGAGACTGTCTGCGCCGTGCCCATTTCACTCGCCGCCAGGGCTTCATCCCCGGCGGAACGACGTGCCGTGCTCTGCCACCACCAGGCGATGGAGAGGGCGATCAGCACCAGGATCACCAGCCAGGTCACCACCTTGAGCCGACTGTCGTTGGCTTGCTGGCGGGAGCGGCGGGAGAAGCTCTGCATGTCGATGTTATCGGGCGGCGTCAGCCCCAGCTTGTCGTAGGCCGCGAGTATAGTCTCCTCGGGAATGCCGACCAGCTTGGCATAGGCGCGCAGATAGCCGCGAATGAAGGTGTGGGACGTATGCTTGTCATAGGTATCCGCCTCGATGGCGGCGATCAGGGTCAGACGAAGGTGAATGCGGGACGCAACCTGCTCTCGTGTCCAGCCAAGCTGTTCACGGGCGTTGCGCAGCAGCTGGCCTGGGCCCACTGCCTGGGAGTCGTCTTGAAAATCGTGTGGCTGTTCAGTAGTCATTGGCTAAGTAACGCTTGGCTTGTTGCGAAGTGGGATATTGCCTTACCAGCTCAGTCCCGAATTGGTGAAGTAATGCCGGTTTGTCCATGGCCTGAGCCAGCCTTAGCCGGAGCCAGAGGCTCTCCTCGTTTTCATCTGCCACTTCGGCAAAACGCACGAGATAAGACTGCACATCAGGCAGCTTGCCATCTTTCATGGAAAGCTCTGCCATGTCCAGCAATAACCTTGGATTGCGGGGATTATACCCCAAGGCCAGACGATAGTACTCGTTGGCCTTGTCATTTCTGTTATTTTGCATCGAGCAGAGCGCCGCATTCTCGTAGGTATCGGCGATCTTGACGTAATCTGGCTGGCTGACCGCCTGCAGGAATGCCTTCTCCGCCTCCTCGAAACGGCCACGGTTGCACAGGAAGGCACCGTAGTTGTTCATCGCGTCAGCATTGGTCGGATCCATGGAGAGCGCCTTCTTGTAGTTCTCCTCGGCCGCCTTGAAATCGGATACCTGCTGGTAGAAATAGGCGAAGCCGATGTAGACCTGAGGATTGCTGGGATCGTACTGGAGGGCCCGGTCAAGGTTGAACTTGGCCTGTTCGGCATTGCCCTGACGCAGGTATTGAATACCCAGATCGAGACGGGTCTGGGCAGCCGCCTTGAAGTCGGGACCCACTTCACGCTGGGTCGAATTCTGGCCAGCATAAGTGGTCTCGGTGACACAGCCAGGCAGCGCGCAGAGCGCTGCCACTACGATCAATGTACGGATATCCATTTCCTGTCTATACAATGGCTTAGCAAGTTAAACCATTTTGACGGAAATCCCATCCTGTTGCATCCGATTTTTCATGGTGCGCTTGGTGCGGTCGATCACCTCCCCCACCAGCTGGCCACATGCCGCGTCAATGTCATCTCCGCGGGTCTTGCGGACGATGACGGTCAGGCCGTATTCCATCAGTACCTTGGAGAAACGGTCTATGCGGCTGTTGCTCGGCTTGCCGAAAGGGTTACCCGGGAAGGGGTTGAAGGGGATCAGGTTGATCTTGCAAGGGGTCTCTTTGAGGACCTGCGCCAGCTCGTGGGCATGCTGCATGTCGTCATTGATATGATCGAGCAGCACATACTCCACCGTCACCCGGCCGCCATTGGCGTTGGATTTGGCCAGATAGCGGCGCACCCCCGCGAGGAAGGCCTCGATGTTGTACTTGTCGTTGATCGGCATGATCTCGGAGCGCAGCTTGTCGTTCGGCGCATGCAGGGAGATGGCCAGGGCCACGTCGATCTGGTCCCCCAGCATGTCCAGTGCCGGCACCACACCGGAGGTGGAGAGGGTGACGCGGCGCTTGGAGATGCCAAAACCGAAGTCATCCATCATCAGGCTCATGGCAGGCACCACGTTGGCGAGGTTCAGCAGCGGCTCGCCCATGCCCATCATCACCACGTTGGTGATGGGGCGCTTGCCACCCACTACCTTGGCGGCACGCCAGACCTGGCCGATGATCTCGGAGACCTTCAGGTTGCGGTTGAAACCTTGCTGGGCGGTGGAGCAGAAGGTGCACGCCAGGGCGCAGCCGACCTGGGAGGAGACGCAGAGGGTCGCGCGATCCGCCTCCGGGATGTAGACGGTCTCGACTTCCTGATCCCCGACCTGCAGGGCCCACTTTATGGTGCCATCCGCGGAGCGTTGTTCACGGCTGATCTCGGGGGCCCGGATCTCGGCAATGGCCTTGAGACGCTCACGCAACGCCTTGTTGACGTTGCTCATCTGATCGAAGTCATCACAACCGGAGTGGTAGATCCACTTCATTATCTGATCTGCCCGGAACGGCTTCTCGCCCAGCTCGACGAAGAAGGCACGCATGGCATCCCGATCGAGATCCAGCAGGTTGGTTTTTGTTTCGCTCATCAAGGGCCTCAGCTCACACACTTCATAAATTATCGGCTGACCTACGTCAGGGGGCGGCATTGTACAAATAATGGGTCTGCCTTTCCACCTGGAGAATAAGTGGATATTGACCGAATGACCAAAAAACAAAAGGGAGCCGAGGCTCCCTTGATGATCTCCTGACGAAAATCAGCCGCGCGGGCAGATCTCGGCGTCGGAGAAGAAGTAGGCGATTTCACGGGCGGCAGAGGCCGGGGCATCGGAGCCGTGCACCGCGTTGCGATCGATGCTCTCGGCGTAGCAGGAGCGCAGGGTGCCGGCCAAGGCCTCTTTCGGGTTGGTGGCACCCATGATTTCGCGATGACGGCGAATGGCGTCTTCCCCTTCCAGCACCTGTACCATGACGGGACCCGAGGTCATGAAAGCGACCAGGCCATCATAGAAAGGCTTGCCCTGGTGTTCGGCGTAGAAACCGGCGGCCTGCTCGCTGCTCAGGTGCAGCATCTTGGCGGCGACCACTTTCAGGCCGGCGCTCTCGAAGCGGCTGTAGATGGCACCGATCAGGTTCTTGCTGACCGCGTCCGGCTTGACGATAGAGAAGGTACGTTCGATAGCCATTGAGTTCTTTCCTTAACTACAGAGTTTTATTGTAGGAATCCATGTTCGGCGGCGATTATACGTAAACAAAAAACGAAATAACACACAAAAAAGCAACTTTTTATTAAACAAAAAATTCCTTGAAACAACATGGTGACTCATCTTGTGCCATGGCACTGAGAAAAAACGTGAGCTTGTGCACGATCGTCACGCTAACCCGCTAAAACCCTATCTATTGCTCATATTCCCAGCACCGTTGAAAAGGGCACCCCGAGGTGCCCTTTCGCCTTGTCATGCCCCTCGGCGCGTCTCCGCCAGCAAGGCATGGGCTATGGTGCGCATCCCCAGGGTGTTGGCCCCGGGGGCCCAGAGGTTGTCACCGTTCTCGCTGAAACAGGCGGCCAGATCCACGTGCAGCCAGCCCCGCCCTTCATTGCCGACGAAGCGGGAGAGGAAACCCGCCGCGTTGGAGGCGCCGCCCGGGCCACCGCCCGGCACCGGACGGCTGTTGGCCGTATCGGCATAGTGGGACGGGCACTGCTGGCGGTGCCAGGGCTCGAGCGGCAGCGGCCAGGCCGGCTCCTGCTCCGCATCCGAATAGGCCATGGCGCGGCTCACCAGCCCCTTGTCGAGGCCGAACAAGGCGTTGTAGCGTCCCCCCAGGGCCATCACGGCGGCGCCCGTCAGGGTGGCAGCGTCTATGATGAGGGGCGCGCCGGATTCACCGGCGAGCTGCAGGCCGTCGGCCAGCACCAGGCGCCCCTCGGCGTCGGTGTTGACGATCTCGACCGTGGTGCCGTTCTTGTAGGTGAGGATGTCGCCCAGCTTGTAGGCATGGCCAGAGACCAGGTTCTCGGCGCAGCAGAGGATGAGCTTCACCCGCTTGTCGAGGCCGCGCAGTATGGCCAGCGCCAGGGCGCCGGTGACGATGGCCGCCCCTCCCATATCATGCTTCATGGTGAGCATGCCCTGGGAGGTTTTCATGGAGTAGCCGCCGGAGTCGAAGGTGATGCCCTTGCCCACCAGGGCCGCCGCCACGGGGGCGTTGCGATCCCCGGTGGGGTTGTAGTCCAGCTCCAGCATCACGGGTTCGCGATCGCTGCCGCGGCCGACCTGATAGAGACCGACCCAGCCCGCCTGCTGCAAGGCTTCACCCTTGAGGATGCGATGGCTGATCCTGTCCGGCGCCAGCTCGGTGATGAAGGCCGCCGCCTCCACCGCCAGCTCCAGCGGTCCCAGCTGCTCCGGGGTCGCATTGGTCATCTCGCGCACCCAGCGCCCGCACAGCCAGCGCGCCTCCAGCTCCTCCCTGTCCTCTTCGGACGAGGTCGCCCACTGCAGCTCCACCTCGGCCTTGGGGGTCTGCAGTCCCTGGGCGAAGGCCCACTGCTGCTCGCGCTCCCAGTGACCACACAGGGCGACCTTCTGGATCCCCTGACCACAGAGACGGCGGGCCGCCTGCTGGATGTCCAGCAAGGGGGACGCCGTCACCAGGTGGATCACCATGCCATCGGCACGGTGGGAGAGCAGCGCCCCCTCGCCCCACTCGGGGGCGGCAAATTCACGGCTCAGCCAGATATTCATGCCGTCACCTCCTGCAACCAGCGGGCAATCATGGATGCGCAGGCCTGGCCTGCCGGCATCTGGCGCACTTCACGGCGCCACTCGTGATTCAAACAGATGTTCATGCAGCAACCTCCTGCAACCAGCGCGCAATCATGGATGCGCAGGCCTGGCCTGCCGGCATCTGGCGCACTTCACGGCGCCACTCGTGATTCAAGCAGATGTTCATTCAGCAATCTCCTGCAACCAGCGCGCAATCATGGATGCGCAGGCCTGGCCTGCCGGCATCTGGTGCACTTTACGGCGCCACTCGTGATTCAAGCAGATGTTCATTCAGCAACCTCCTGCAACCAGCGCGCTATGGTGCGCAGACCGTGCCCCTTGGCGCCGGTCGCCCACAGCTCGTTGCCGGATTTCTGATAGGAGGCGGCGAGATCCAGGTGCACCCAGCCCTTGCCCTCGTCACGGACGAAGCGCGACAAGAACGCGGCGGCCGTGGTGGCACCGGCGGTGCCTTCGGCGGAGGCCACGTTGCCCAGCTCGGCGAAGGCCGAGGTGAGCTGCCCCACATGCCAGGGTTCCAGCGGCAGGGGCCAGGCCTTCTCGTTCTCGGCTTTCGCGGCGGCCAGGGCGCGCGCTTGCTCCCGCTCGTCTAAGGCAAACACGGCGTTGTAGTCGCGGCCCAGCGCCGTCTTGGCGGCGCCAGTCAGGGTGGCGGCATCGAGAATGTGGGCGGCGCCGCTGTCGGAGGCCGCCAGCAGGCCATCGGCCAGCACCAGGCGCCCTTCGGCGTCGGTGTTCTGGATCTCCACCGAGATGCCGTTCTTGTAGGTGAGGATGTCGCCGAGCTTGAAGGCGTGGCCTGAGACCAGGTTCTCGGCGCAGCAGAGGATGAGTTTCACCCGCTTGTCGAGGCCGCGGCTGATGGCGAGCGCCAGGGCGCCGGTCACCATGGCGGCCCCGCCCATGTCGGACTTCATCGGCAGCATGTTGTCAGAGGACTTCATGGAGTAGCCGCCGGAGTCGAAGGTGATGCCCTTGCCCACCAGGGCCGCCACCACGGGGGCGTTGCGATTCCCGGTCGGGTTGTAGTCCAGCTCCAGCAGCACGGGCTCGCGCTCGCTGCCGCGGCCCACCGACCAGATCCCGATATGGCCGGCCTCCCGCAGGGCTTCCCCTGCGGTGATGCGGGCGGTGACCTGATCGCCACCCAGGCCGCGGATCAGCAGCAGGGCGGACTCCGCCAGGCTCATGGGGTAGATCTCTTCCGGGCAACCGTTGGTCACCTCGCGCACCCAGCGGGTCGCCTTGACCAGGGCCTCCAGCTCGCGGGCATCCGCTGCGCTCTGCTCGCCGAAGTCCAGTTCACGCTGCCCCTTGGCGGCATAGAAGCCCTGGGCGAAGGCGTAACGGCGCTCCAGATCCCAACCCTCACCGACCAGGCTCACCCCCTTGATGCCGCTCGATTCGAGTCGGCGGGCCGCACGCTGAACTGTGCGCAGGATATCCTGCTGCTGGACGGTGGAACCCAGGTGGATCAGGGTCTCCTCACCGCTGAAACTGAGCAGGGCGCCTTCACCCCAGTGGGCGGCAGCGGCCTGGGCGGATAACAGTACCTTCATCATGTCAGCCATCTTCTCTTGCTTCCTTTTTTCTTGGCACGATTCATTAACAACGCGGGGTAACGGAGACAAAAAAGGCCGTTCCCCCGAGGGGTACGGCCTTCACCATATCATCACTGCACCATGGGATGCTGCACGCGCAATTCACTCATGTGTAATTAGCGGGTCAATCAATGACGCTCGGAGGCGAGGTTGATGGTGTACTTGGGCAGCTCCACCACCAGATCCTCGTCCGCCAGACGGGCCTGGCAACTCAGGCGGGATTCCGGCTCCAGTCCCCATGCCTTGTCCAGCATGTCGTCTTCCAGCTCATCGCTCGGCTCGAGGGAGTCAAATCCCTCCCGCACCACGCAGTGGCAGGTGGTACAGGCACAGGACTTCTCGCAGGCATGCTCGATCTCGATGCCGTTGCGCAGGGCGATGTCCAGTATGGTCTCACCGGTCGCGCCCTCGAGGGCGGCGCCGTCCGGACAGAGTTCGGGGTGAGGCAGAATGATCAGTTTGGGCATATTACACCTTGTTGACGTTTTGGCCGGTCAGCACCTTGCGAATGGACGCATCCATGCGACGGGCCGCAAACTCGCCACTGACGGCATCCGCCGCCTCGATGGCATCTTTGATTTGATTGGTTGTGCCGGTGGCACGCATGGCCAGCAGATGAGTGATCGCGGCATCGATATCGCGACGCTCAGCGGCATTGAGCAGCGCCTCGCCATCGGCGGCCAGCGCCGCATTGAGGCTCTCCACCACCCGATCGGCTTCGACCTGCTGCTCCGCCAGCATGCGGGCATCCATGTCCTGCTGGGCATTGGCGATGGAGGCGCTCAGCATGCTGAGGATGTCCTCTTCCGCCAAGCCATAGGAGGGCTTGACCTGGATCTCCGCCTGCACGCCGGAGGATTTCTCCATAGCACTGACCGACAGCAGCCCGTCCGCATCCACCTGGAAGGTGACGCGAATGTGGGCGGCGCCGGCCGCCATGGGCGGAATACCGGTCAGGGTGAAGCGGGCCAGGGAGCGGCAATCCGCCACCAGCTCGCGTTCTCCCTGCACCACGTGGATGGCCATGGCAGTCTGGCCATCCTTGAAGGTGGTGAACTCCTGGGCGCGGGCCACCGGTATGGTGGTGTTGCGCGGGATCACCTTCTCGGCAAGCCCCCCCATGGTCTCAAGACCGAGGGAGAGCGGGATCACGTCCAGCAGCAGCATCTCGGCATCGGGCTTGTTGCCCACCAGGATGTCGGCCTGGATGGCGGCGCCGATGGCGACCACCTTGTCCGGATCTATGCTGGTCAGCGGCGTACGCTGGAAGAACTCCCCCACCAGCTCGCGCACCAGCGGCACCCGGGTGGAGCCCCCCACCATCACCACTTCCAGCACCTCCACCTGCTCCAGACCCGCATCGCGCAAGGCGCGGCGGCAGGCCAGCAGGGTGCGCTTGACCAGCGGCAGGATGAGCTCGTCGAACTGGCTGCGGCTCACCTCCCCCTGCCAGCCGGCAAAGGTGCAGGCAACGCGGTCGGCATCCGTCAGGCCGTGCTTGACCGCCGCCGCCACGTCCAGCAGCTCGCGCTGGGTGCGGGCATCGAGCTGGCCGCTCAGGCCGGCTTGCGCCTTGATCCAGTCCGCCAGCAGGTGATCGAAGTCATCGCCCCCCAGCGCCGAGTCGCCGCCGGTGGCCATCACCTCGAACACCCCGCGATGCAGACGCAGGATGGAGATGTCGAAGGTGCCGCCGCCGAGGTCATAGACGGCAATCACCCCTTCCTGACCGGAGTCGAGGCCGTAGGCGATGGCGGCGGCGGTGGGCTCGTTGAGCAGGCGCAGCACGTGCAGGCCGGCCAGACGGGCCGCATCCTTGGTGCCCTGGCGCTGGGCGTCGTCGAAATAGGCGGGCACTGTGATGACCACGCCGTCGAGGTCGCCCCCCAGGGAGGCGGCGCCGCGCTCGGCCAGTTTTTTCAGGATCTCCGCCGAGACCTGCACCGGATTGACCAGCCCCTGGCGGGTCTGGATCTGGGGCATGCCGTTGTCGGCGGCCACGAACTCGTAAGGCTGCTGACGGGTATCCATGTCGGCCAGCGCCTTGCCCATCATCCGTTTGACCGAGACGATGGTGTTGTGGGGATCGAGGGCGGCTTCGCGCTTGGCGTCAAAACCCACCCTGATGGCGGCGTCCTGGCCAGCTTGATAGTGCACCACAGAGGGCAGCAGATCGCGCCCCTGCTCGTCACACAGGGTGTCGGCCTGGCCGCTGCGTACGGCGGCAACCAGGGAGTTGGTGGTGCCGAGATCGATGCCTACGGCACGTTTGTGCTGATGAGGTGCGGCGCTCTGGCCGGGCTCGGCGATTTGCAGTAATGCCATGGGTAATCACAATTCCAGCGTTAGAGGGTCAAGACTCGAACAGCGAGTCTTCGAATCGTTCCAGCTCCTCGAGGAGCTTGTCGACAAACTTGAGTTTGCGCACGCAATCGGCTGCCGCCAGATCTTCACCCGCGGTGAGGGCATCGGTCAGCCGTTGCATCAGAGACTGGTGATCATGCCTGATCTCGCGACGAAAATCTTCGATGGCCCCCTCAGGATCCGCTTCTCCTTTCAACTCGGCCAGGCGCTCGCGCCACTCCAGCTGTTGCATCAGGAAAGAGGTGTCTTGCAGGGTCTGTTGCTCGCCTCGAATGTCGGTGCCGCGCAGGGAGAGCAGGTATTCGGCTCGGCGCAGGGGGGACTTGAGGGTGGTGAAGGCATCGTTGATCTGGGCGGCACGCTGCACCGCGGCCAACTGCTCCCGCTCGGGGGCGGTGGCAAAACGATCGGGGTGAAACCGGGTTTGCAACTGGCGGTAGGTGTCTGCCAGCTGGCGGGTATCGAGCTCGAAGCCCTCTGCCAGCCCGAACAGCTCGAAATGATTCATTCTGTGTCCTCAGACTCGAAGGCTAGTGCCTTGCTCACCATCCATCTTGAACGGCAAAGCCGGCAGCAGGCTGCCGGCTTCATCGATTAGACGCTGAAGCTCTCGCCACAACCGCACTCGCCCTTGGCGTTCGGGTTGTTGAACTGGAAGCCCTCATTGAGGCCCTCCTTGACGAAGTCCAGCTCGGTGCCATCCAGATGGATCAGGCTCTTGGCATCGACGATGATCTTGACACCGTTCTGCTCGAACACCTGATCCTCAGCGGCCAGCTCATCCACAAACTCGAGCACATAGGCAAGGCCAGAACAGCCGGTGGTCTTAACGCCGAGGCGCAGGCCTATGCCCTTGCCCCGGTTGGTTATGAAAGAGGAAACCCGTGCCGCTGCGGCATCTGTCATGGTAATGGCCATACTGCTCTCCGGACCTTAGAGACCTTTCTTCTGCTTGTAATCGGCGATGGCAGCCTTGATAGCATCCTCCGCCAGAATGGAGCAGTGGATCTTCACCGGTGGCAGGGCCAGCTCTTCGGCGATGTCGGTGTTCTTGATGCCAGCGGCTTCGTCCAGGGTCTTGCCCTTGACCCACTCGGTCACCAGGGAGCTGGAGGCGATGGCGGAGCCACAGCCGTAGGTCTTGAACTTGGCGTCTTCGATGATGCCGTCGTCGCTGATCTTCAGTTGCAGCTTCATCACGTCGCCACAGGCCGGGGCGCCGACCATGCCGGTCGCGATGCTGGGGTCGTTCTTGTCAAAACCACCGACGTTGCGGGGATTCTCGTAGTGGTCGATTACTTTTTCACTGTAAGCCATATCTAACTCCTGCTAATTCCGTTGTTCACCAAACACTTGCCACGCTGGCAAGGATCAGTGATGTGCCCATTCGACCGTGTTCAGATCGACGCCGTCCTTGAACATCTCCCACAGGGGGGACATCTCGCGCAGACGACCGATGGAGTCGCAGATGAGCTTGATTGCGTAGTCGATCTCTTCCTCTGTGGTGAAGCGACCGATGCTGAAGCGGATGGAGCTGTGTGCCAGCTCGTCGTTCAGGCCCAGGGCGCGCAGCACGTAGGAAGGCTCCAGGCTGGCCGAGGTACAGGCCGAACCGGAAGAGACAGCCAGATCCTTCAGCGCCATGATGAGGGATTCCCCTTCCACATAGGCGAAGCTGACATTCAGGTTACCCGGGACACGCTGGTCCAGATCGCCGTTGATATAGACTTCTTCGATGTTCTTGATGCCGTCCCACAGACGCTGACGCAGGGCCATGATGTGCTGGCTCTCGCTCGCCATCTCTTCCTTGGCGATGCGGAAGGCCTCGCCCATGCCGACGATCTGGTGAGTCGCCAGGGTGCCTGAGCGCATGCCGCGCTCATGACCGCCACCGTGCATCTGGGCTTCCAGACGCACCCGCGGCTTGCGGCGCACGTACAGGGCACCTATGCCCTTCGGGCCGTATACCTTGTGGGCGGACATGGAGAGCAAGTCCACTTTCAGCGCTTCCACATCGACCGGGATCTTGCCCACACTCTGGACCGCGTCCACGTGCAGCAGGATCTTGCGGGAGCGGCACAGCTCGCCGATGGCGTTGATGTCTTGCACCACGCCGATCTCGTTGTTGACGTGCATGATGCTGACCAGGATGGTGTCATCGCGCAGGGCGCCTTCGATCTGCGCCAGGGTGAACAGGCCGTTAGGCATCGGTTCGAGGTAGGTCACCTCGTAGCCTTCACGCTCCAGCTGACGGCAGGTGTCGAGCACCGCCTTGTGTTCAGTCTTGGAGGTGATGATGTGCTTGCCCTTGCCAGCATAGAAGTGGGCTATGCCCTTGATGGCCAGGTTGTTGGATTCGGTCGCGCCGGAGGTGAAGACGATCTCGCGAGGATCTGCACCAATCAGCTCTGCCACTTGATTACGGGCCAGGTCCACCGCCTCTTCGGCCTGCCAGCCGAAACGGTGAGAGCGGGAGGCAGGATTGCCAAACAGGCCGTCCATGGTGAGGCACTGCATCATTTTTTCTGCGACACGCGGGTCCACCGGACAGGTTGCCGAATAATCAAGGTAAATAGGCAGTTTCATGTTTTTCTCCGTTACGACGGGGTCACACAGCGACTCGTCGTGGAAAGCACGTTTATAGTTGGACTTTCAAGCTCACATCACCGCGTTCTGCCCGGTCAACCAGGGACAACACGGTCTTCATTTGTTCATCTTGCTTGCCGGCGATGCGGCGCACATCGGCCTGACCGACCAGCTCAGCCAGGGTGATGTCCCCCAGGAAACTGGAAATGCGCTCGCTCAAGTCACGCCACAGGGAGTGGGTCAGACACTGGGTACCGCCGTGGCAGCCACCCTTGCCGAGACACTTGGTCGCATCGACCGACTCATCGACTGCGGTGATCACCTGACCTACCGAGATCTCGCCAGGGGCCAGACCGAGGCGATAACCACCGCCCGGGCCGCGCACGCTGCTCACCAGTCCATGCTTGCGCAGACGGGCAAACAGTTGTTCCAGATAGGACAAGGAGATGCCCTGGCGCTCTGAAATATCAGCCAGGGGAACGGGCCCCTGCTCTGCATGCAACGCCACGTCTAGCATGGCTGTCACAGCGTAACGTCCTTTTGAGGTCAGTCTCATATGCCTTACCGTCTTGCGAACAAATCAATATGGGCACATGGTCACATACCCGACTAAAACAGTCAAGTATATGCTTGAGTAAATCAGTCGGGATTAATCCTGTGGCCGGGCTTTCTGCACCGAGGTGAGAATGCCCCGCAGTATATTCAATTCAACCACTTCCGGCCGGGCGCGATTGAACAGACGACGCAACTTGCTCATCACATGACCGGGGTGATCATCGGCAATGAAACCTGTCTTCTGCAGGGTCTGCTCCAGGTGCAGATAGAAACCTTCCAGCTGCTGCGCGCTGGGATAATCGGCCCGCTCCGCCTCTGCGCCCGCCGTGTCACTCCCCTGAGTCTCCAGCCAGTGCATGCGCACCTCGTAGCAGAGGGTCTGCACCGCCATGGCCAGATTGAGGGAGCTGTAGTCGGGATTGGCCGGGATGGCCACGTGGTAGTGGCACTTCTGCAGCTCGTCGTTGGTGAGACCGGTGCGTTCACGGCCAAACACCAGGGCGACCGGGTGCGTTACCCCTTCCTTCACCAGCTTCTCGCCCGCTTCACGGGGATCCAGCATGGGCCAGCTCAGGGTGCGGGATCGGGCACTGGTGCCGATGACCAGGCCACAATCGGCGATGGCGTCGTCCAACGTCGGGACTATGCGGGCATTGGCCAGCACATCGCCGGCCCCTGCCGCCAGGGCGATGGCATTGTCATCTGGCAAGGCTTGCGGATCAACCAACACCAGCTGCGTCAGCCCCATGGTCTTCATGGCTCTCGCCGCAGACCCCATGTTGCCGGTGTGAGAGGTGTTTACCAACACGATACGAATCTGATCCAACATGCCCAGTCAATCTTCAGTCAAAAATGGCGCGCAATTGTAACATAACCAATCGCTATTTTGGCACCGCTTCTGACCCCGCATTTCAGAACAAAAGTGATGGTTCGTATAACCAACCGGCCTGAAGGCGGGAAAAGGGAGGGCTAACCTTAGAGGGTCGAGCTGCATTACCCGGAGTCACCCTCTCATGCTTCCCCCCTGGATCTATGAACAACTGCCGCTGCTTTACCTGCTGCTCTCCGCGGCGCTGTGGTCCTTTGCCCACTCCCCGCTGCTCTGGCTCGCGGCAACTCTGCTGTTTGCCGTGGGTGCTCTCCTCTGGATGATGCGCTCCAACTACAGGCGCACCGATCTGATCATCTATCCTGCCAAGCGCTGGTTGCAACCGGAGTGGTACTACGAGGCCCTGCCCTTCCTGTGGCTGGCACTCGGGCTGGTGCTGCTGCGCCTGCCTGACACCACGGCCCTGCTCGCCCTGCTCCCCTGCCTCTGGGCCGGTCGCTGCCTGTGGGCCCGGCGGCGTCACCGCCATCATGCCCGGGGGCTGGCCCTGCAGCTGAGACGCGGCTCAGGCCATAGACGCGGGCAGCGGATCCTGCGCTGATCGCACCCGCGCTATCAGGGTGGCCAGATCCATCAGGGGATATTTCATCAGCCCGGGCAGTCCATCGAGATCCAGGCTGTCCATCAGGTTCTTCACCTCGAGGCCCAGCTCGGTATCCCCTTCTATCTTCAGCCTGCGCTGGAAGAAGAGGGAGTCCGGATCCTCCTTGCGACCAGCAATCAGGATGAGATCCTGGCTGCTGCCGCTGAAGCAGACATCGGCTCGCTCGCATTCACGGGCCACCACCAGTTTTCCCTCTCGCTCGCTGACGAACCAGCAGAGCTCGAGATCCGATACCTCGACTTTGAGCCACTTGCCCGCCAGGAAGGCGAAATCCCCGTCTTGGATGGCTTCCTTGAACGCCTGCGCCAGCAAGGCCTCCATCAGGTTTTGCTGCAGGGTGAAGGGCACCAGCTTGAGGGGATGACGCAAGAGACGAGGGGCCTGTTCGATCAGGCGGCGTTGCAGTTGTTGAAACACGATAAACTCCCAGTTTTTTGCCCATTCAAACACAGTGCAATTTTCAGGATCCTGTTGAAAATCAAACTTGTGCCCACTTACCTCAAGAAGGGTAAAGCCACCTAAAGCTGCCTCAGGTCAAAAAGCGGGGGTCCAAGCCTGCATACAATCGGGCCACTTTTTGCATTTTTGCCCTCTCGGAGCGTACCCGATGGAATTACTCTGCCCGGCAGGCAGCCTGCCGGCACTGAAGACAGCCGTGGATAACGGGGCCGATGCCGTCTACATCGGCTTCAAGGATGACACCAATGCCCGCCACTTCGCCGGGCTCAACTTCACGGACAGCAAGCTGGAAAGAGCGGTGGACTATGTGCACCGACATGGCCGCAAGCTGCACATCGCCATCAACACCTTCGCCCACCCGGGCTCGGATGCCAGATGGAAACAGGCGGTGGACAGAGGGGTGGCGCTCGGTGCCGATGCCCTCATCATCGCCGATCTCGCCGTGCTGGATTACGCCAGCCGCCATCATCCCGACATGGAGCTCCATGTCTCGGTCCAGGCCAGCGCCACCAACGCTGCCGCCATCCGCTTCTACCAGCAGCACTTCAACGTCGGCCGGGTGGTGCTGCCACGGGTGCTCTCCATGCACCAGGTCAGGCAGCTGGCCCGCGAGACCGATGTCGGCCTCGAGGTGTTCGCCTTCGGCAGCCTCTGCATCATGGCGGAGGGGCGCTGCTATCTCTCCTCCTACATGACGGGCGAAAGCCCCAATACCGTGGGCGCCTGCTCCCCCGCCAAGTTCGTGCGCTGGGAAGAGACCCCCCGCGGTCTCGAATCCCGTCTCAACGAGGTGCTGATCGATCGCTACGGCCCGGGGGAAAACGCCGGTTACCCGACCCTGTGCAAGGGGCGTTTCGAGGTGGATGGCCAGACCTACCACGCCCTGGAGGAGCCTACCAGCCTCAACACCCTCGGCCTCTTGCCCGAGCTGTTCCAGACCGGGATCCAGTCGGTCAAGATCGAGGGCCGCCAGCGCAGCCCCGCCTATGTCGAACAGGTGACCCGGGTCTGGCGCGCCGCCATCGACGCCTATCAGGCCAACCCCGACGCCTACAGCGTCAAGAGCGAGTGGGATGCCCAGCTTGCCCGCGTCTCCGAGGGAAGCCAGACTACCCTCGGCGCCTATCATCGCCAGTGGCAATAAAAGGATCACATCATGCAATTCTCTCTCGGGCCCCTGCTCTTCTACTGGCCCAAGGCCGATACCCAGGCCTTCTATGAGGCGGCGGCGCAGAGCCAGGCCGACATCATCTATCTGGGCGAGACGGTGTGCAGCAAGCGCCGCGAACTGAAAGGGGATGACTGGATTGCCCTGGCCCGCCAGGTGGCGAGCTCGGGCAAGCAGGCCGTGCTCTCCACCCTGGCGCTGATCTCGGCGCCGTCGGAGCTCAAGGAGGTCAAGCGGCTGGTCGACAACGGCGATCTCATGGTCGAGGCCAACGATCTCGGCGCCGTACAGCTCGCCTGGGAGGCGGGGCTGCCCTTCGTGTGCGGCCCGGCCATCAATGCCTACAATGCCGAGGTGCTGCGCATGCTGCTCAAGCAGGGGATGCGGCGCTGGGTGATGCCGGTGGAACTCTCCCGCGACTGGCTGGTGCAGCTCAGCCAGGATCTGGGGCCGGCCCGCCAGCAGTTCGAGGTGGAGGTGTTCGCTTACGGCCACCTGCCGCTCGCCTATTCGGCGCGCTGTTTCACCGCCCGCTCCCTCGACAAGCCCAAGGACAACTGCGAGCTCGCCTGCATCCACTACCCCACGGGGCGACTCGCCAGCAGCCGCGAGGGGCAGAAGGTGTTCAATCTCAACGGCATCCAGACCCAGTCTGGCTACTGCTACAACCTCGGCAACGAGCTCGAAGGCATGGCGGGACTGGTGGACGTGGTGCGCCTCTCCCCCGAAGGGATGGACACACTCGACATGCTGGCCCGTTTCAAGGCCAACCAGCAGGGTCAGGCACCGCTGCCCCTGCAACAGGAGCGGGACTGCAACGGTTACTGGCGCCAGATCCCCGGCATGAGCCTGGTGGAGTAACACTCGGCATCCCCCAGCAACAGACAGCAAAAAGGCCTCATCAAGAGGCCTTTTTCACGGAGGGCTGATGCCCTCTCACGCTTTGCTGTTTTTGCCCTGGGCACCCGGCGGCAAGGGTTTGCGCGCCATCAGCTCCAGCTCGAGCAGGGCATAGCGATGCTCGATGAAGTCATAGACGTTGTTGGCCAGCGCCAGCTTGAAGTAGCTGATGGCTTCCTTGCGGTTGCCCTTGGCCAGCTCGAACTTGCCGAGGTAGAAGTAGGTCTCGCACAGGCGCTCGGCGAGCTCCCGGTTATCCTTCACCCCTTTCACCACGTTGCCCATCAGCTGGGTGGCATTGATCTCGCCGGTATAGAGGCGGACCAGGTCCCAGTTCCAGGCGTCGTCGTCATACTTGTTCAGCCGCTCGCGCATCCGGCTCATGGCCGCCGGCCCGTTGAGCTTCTGCTCGGCCAGATAGAGCCAGATCACCCGGTAGGGATCTTCCGGCTGCGCCTCGTAGAAACGCTTCATGTCGGCGGTGGCAAGCTCGGGCCTGTTGCCGTAATAGAGCGCTATGCCACGGTTGAGGTAGGCGTAATCGTAATCCGGGGCGAGCTCGAGTGCCGAATCGAATGCCTCATAGGCCTCGTCATAGTTCTGTTGCTGAACCAGATAGACACCGATGAAGTTGTAAGCCTCGGCAAAGTCGGGCTTCTCCCGCAGGGCGCGGTTGAAGTCGAGCCGAGCGAGGGAACGAAGGCCAACCCGGTCAAACACCACGGCACGCTCATAGAACAACTCGGCGCGCTGTTCGGTCGTCAATTCCATTTCACTGAGCATCTGCCCGAGTCGCGCCAAGGCCAACTCGCTCTGGTAGGAGACCTGCAAGGGGGTCGCCAATACCAATGAAGCGGGTTGCGGCTTGGGAACTTGAGGCGCTGTAACCTGACTGCTACTGCTGCATCCCCACATGGGGAGCAACAACAGGATACCGGTGAGGTATCCAATCCCTATCCTGACGTTCAATGAACACTCCGACGCTTACGCTTGACCCCGCATATGGTAAAGGTCAACCGGCCTTTTGTCATGTGGCGCAACCCCTATCCCTCAAATAAATCAGGATTCGACAGGGTATCCGGCGTCACGCCAACCACGAAAGCCTCCATCGACGCTGACCACCCGGGAATACCCCATCTTTTGCAGGTTGTCCGCCGCCAGGATGGAGCGAAATCCCCCACCACAATAGAGGTAGAGCTCGGTGTCGGGATCGGGAAAACGGGTCTCGATGTCCCGCTCCATCACGCCGCGGCCCAGGTGCTCTGCCCCCGGCAGGTGCCCTTTCGCCCACTCGTTATCTTCCCGCACATCGATCAGGTGAAAATCACGGCCTTCTTCCTGCCAGCGCCTGATCTGGTGCACGTCGGTTTCCCGTATCTGCGGGCGAATGGCCTCTACCAGGGCCAGAAAACGGGGATTGTGTTGCATGGCTTGCTCCTTGCATTCTTGCAATGGGTCATGAGGATGGGTGCTGGGGAGCATAATGACTCAAGCGCTCCCCAAGAGAAAGGGCGCCTTGTGGCGCCCTTGTCTGTTACGGCAGGATCTCTTGCTGATCCGCCCCTTCTTTTTCCACCTGGGTCGGCAGCATGTGCTCCCGTTTGACCCCGAAGAACATGGCAGAGGCACTCGCCACATAGATGGAGGAGTAGGTCCCGAAGGCCACCCCTATCACCATGGCGATGGCAAAACCGTGGATCAGCGGGCCCCCCTTGAGCAGCAGCGCCACCACCACCACGAAGGTCAACCCCGAGGTGATGATGGTCCGGCTCAGGGTCTCGGTCATGGAGAGATCCATGATGAAGGCGGTATCCCCCTTGCGCACCTTGCGGAAGTTCTCCCGCAGACGGTCGAACACCACTATGGTGTCGTTCAGGGAGTAGCCCACCAGGGTCATCAGCGCCGCCAGCACGGTCAGATCGAACTCGTACTGGAAGTAGGCGAAGATGCCGAGGGTGATGATCACATCGTGCGCCAGGGAGAGGATGCCCCCCATCGCCAGACGCCACTCGAAGCGCACCGCCACGTAGGCCAGGATACAGAGGATGGAGGCCAGCATGGCCAAGGCACCGTCTGTCGCCAGCTCGTCACCCACCGAAGGACCGACGAACTCGACGCGCTTGAGAACGGCGCCCTCGTCGATCAGATTGGCGGCTGCCAGCACCTCGTTGCCCTGCTGCTCGACCTTGACCCCCTCTTTCGGGGCCATGCGCACCAGCACGTCGCGGCTGGAGCCGAAGAATTGCAGGGTAGCCCCTTCAATCTTCTGCTGATCCAGCGCTTCGTGCATCTTGTCCAGGCTCACCGATTGCTGGAACCCCACCTCTATGGTGGTGCCCCCGGTAAAGTCCAGCCCCCAGTTCAGGCCGCGATCGAACAGGCAGAACAGGGCGAGCATCGTCAGCAAGGCAGAGAACACCATTCCCGACTTGGCGAAACGCATGAAGGGGATGGGCTTTTCAAAATGTAGAATCTGAAACATGTCTCTTCCTTAGATCGGCAGCTTGTCGATGCGCCGTCCGCCCCAGGCCAGGTTGATGATGGCGCGGGATACAGTAATGGCCGTAAACATGGAGGCGGTCAGACCTATGCCCAGGGTCAGGGCGAAGCCCTTGATGGCGCCGGTGCCGATACCAAACAAGATCACACAGGTGATGAGCGAGGTGACGTTGGAGTCGGCGATGGTCGAGAAGGCGCGGTCGAAGCCCATGTGGATGGCTTGCTGCACCCCGCGGCCGTTGCGGATCTCTTCACGAATACGCTCGTAGATCAGCACGTTCGCATCCACCGCCATGCCCAGCGTCAGCACGATACCGGCAATGCCCGGCAGTGTCATGGTGGCCCCCGGGATCATCGACATGATACCGACGATCAGCACCAGGTTCATGGTCAGCGCCAGGTTGGCCACCCAACCGAACGCACGGTAGTAGATCCCCATGAACAGCACTATCACCAGCATGGCCCAGCCGATGGCTTCCATACCGCTGTCGATGTTCTGCTGACCCAGGCTCGGGCCTATGGTGCGCTCTTCGACAATCTGGATGGGGGCTATCAGGGCACCGGCACGCAGCAGCAGCGCCAGGTTGTGGGCTTCGTTGGCGTTGTCGATACCGGTGATACGGAACTGGCTGCCAAGGCGCGACTGGATGGTGGCAACGTTGATCACCTCCTCCTGCTTGCGGAACTTGCGCTTGCCGTCCGGACCGGGTTGACCCACCGGCTTGTACTCGATGAAGACGGTGGCCATGCCCTTACCAACGTTGTCCTTGGTAAAGTTGGCCATCTTGTTGCCACCCTGGCCATCGAGCTTGATGTTGACCTGGGGACGGCTGTATTCATCGAAACCGGACTGGGCACCCACGATGTGGTCACCGGTCAGGATCACGCGCTTTTGCAGCACCACGGGACGACCGTTGCGATCGTTGTAGACCTTGGAGCTCGGCGGCACCCGGCCCGCGGCAGCGGCCTGGATGTCGGCGGCCTCATCGACCATGTGGAACTCCAGGGTGGCGGTGGCCCCCAGGATCTCCTTGGCACGGGCGGTGTCCTGGATACCGGGCAACTCCACCACGATGCGCTCGGCACCCTGCTGTTGTACCAGCGGCTCGGCCACACCCAGCTCGTTCACCCGGTTACGGATGATGGTGATGTTCTGCTCGAGGGCGTACTTCTTCACTTCCTTGATCTTGGCTTCACTCAGGCCAGCCAGCAGGATGAAGTCATCCCCTTTCTGCTCTGTGGTGAAGGTGAGATCCGGATTCTGCCGACGCAGGAAAGAGGCCGCCTTGGCCTGATCGGCCTCCTCGCGGAACACCACCTGCACCTGATCACCGACCCGGCGTACACCGGAGTAGCGGATCTTCTGGGTGCGCAACTCGGAGCGGAAATCCTGCACCATCTGCTCTTGCTGCTTGGTCAGCGCCTCGGCCATGTCCACTTCCATCAGGAAGTGCACACCACCGCGCAGGTCCAGACCCAGCTTGAGGGGAGCGGCGCCTATGGCTTCGAGCCAGGCAGGCGTGGAAGGTGCCAAGTTGAGGGCAGTGATGAAGTTGTCGCCCAGCTTGTTGGCGACGATGTCACGTGCCTTGAGCTGGTCTTCGGTATTGGTGAACCGGATCAGAATGAAACCGTGTTCGAACGCAGCATGTTTGACCGGGATCTGAGCCGCTTCGAGCGTCTCCTTCACCTGATCGAGCGTCTCTAGTTTGACTTCGGCACCACGGCTGGCAGATACCTGCAAGGCCGGGTCTTCGCCGTAAAGATTGGGGGCTGCATATAGAAAACCGATGGCGATCACGACGATCACCATCAGGTATTTCCACAGCGGATAGCGATTTAACACGCTGTGCTCCTCGGGAGATTAAAGGGACTGGATAGAACCCTTGGGCAGAACGGCAGAGACGAAATCACGCTTGATGGTGACCTGGGTCTGATCGTTCAGGGCCAGCACTATGTAGTCGCTATCGGCGGAGACCTTGGCGATCTTGCCGACCAGGCCACCGGAGGTGAGCACTTCGTCACCCTTGGCCAGGGAGCTCATCAGATCGCGATGAGTCTTGGCGCGCTTGGCCTGGGGACGGTAGATCATGAAATAGAAGATGAGGCCAAACACGGCCAGCATGATGATCATTTCCATGCCACCACCCTGTGCACCCGGAGCTGCGCCTTCTGCATACGCCTTGGAGATAATGCTCATTTAACAACCTCTTATTGATGTAGATTTGAAAACTAACTTATATGTCGTTGTTATTTCACGTCATTTTCAGTTAACGGAGGCACGGGCTTCCCTTGCCGACGGTAAAACTCAGTTACAAAGTCGTCTAATTTACCCTGCTCGATCGCGTCCCGCAAACCCTGCATCACACGCTGGTAATAACGCAGGTTATGAATGGTATTCAGACGGGCACCGAGGATCTCGTTGCACTTGTCCAGATGGTACAGATAGCTGCGGGTGTAGTTCTTGCAGGTGTAGCAATCGCAGTCCGCATCCAGGGTGCTGGTGTCCTCGCGATACTTGGCGTTGCGGATCTTGACCACACCATCGGTGGTGAACAAATGACCGTTGCGAGCGTTGCGGGTCGGCATCACGCAATCGAACATGTCGATGCCGCGGCGCACCCCTTCCACCAGATCTTCGGGTTTGCCCACCCCCATCAGGTAGCGCGGCTTGTCGGCCGGGATTTTCGGGCAGACGTGATCCAGGATGCGGTGCATGTCCTCCTTGGGCTCACCCACCGCCAGACCGCCGACCGCATAGCCGTCAAAACCGATCTCCAGCAGGCCGTCCAGGGAGACATCCCGCAGCGGCTCGTAGACGGAGCCCTGGATGATGCCGAACAGGGCGTTCTTGTTGCCCAGGGCATCGAACTTGTCGCGGGAGCGCTTGGCCCAGCGCAGGGACATCTCCATCGACTTGCGCGCCTCTTCGTAGGTCGCCGGATAGGGCGTGCACTCGTCGAAGATCATCACGATGTCGGAGCCCAGATCGTACTGGATCTCCATGGATTTTTCGGGGTCGAGGAAGATCTTCTCGCCGTTGATGGGATGACGGAAATGCACCCCCTCCTCGGTGATCTTGCGAATGTGACCCAGGCTGAACACCTGGAAACCACCGGAATCGGTGAGGATGGGGCCCTGCCAGTTCATGAAGTCGTGCAGATCCCCGTGGGCGCGCATCACCGCCTGACCCGGCCGCAGCCAGAGGTGGAAAGTGTTGCCAAGCAGGATCTGGGCGCCGGTCTCGCGCACCTCTTCCGGGGTCATCCCCTTGACGGTGCCGTAAGTACCGACCGGCATGAAGGCCGGGGTCTGGACCACACCGCGCTCGAATACCAGCTGACCGCGACGGGCGCGACCATCTGTGGTTTTCAGTTCAAATTTCATTGCTACCTCGATTCAGTCAGAGAAACAGTCTGACAACGGAGGGCCCCATGGGCCCGATACAAGAAACCGGCCAGGATCCTGACAAGGAGTCCCTGAACGGCTTCTGAAGGCTGAGGCTTATGCCTCAACCTGGCGACGGGTGACGAACATGGCGTCCCCGTAGCTGAAGAAACGGTACTGCTCCGCCACCGCCGCCTGATAGGCCGCCATCACGTTGTCGTAGCCGGCAAAGGCGCTGACCAGCATGATCAGGGTCGACTCGGGCAGGTGGAAGTTGGTGACCATGGCATCGACAATCTGGAACTCGTAGCCCGGGAAGATGAAGATGTCGGTGTCGCTGAAGAAGGGTGCCAACGGCTTGCCCTGGGCCAGGGTTACCTTGGCGGCGCTCTCCAGGGAGCGCACCGAGGTGGTGCCCACCGCAATCACCCGGCCACCCCGGGCGCGGGTCGCGGCTATGGCGTCCACCACCTCCTGGGGCACTTCGGCATACTCGGAGTGCATGTGGTGATCTTCGATCCTGTCCACCCGCACCGGCTGGAAGGTCCCCGCCCCTACATGCAGGGTGACGAAGGCCGTTTCAACCCCCTTGGCGCGGATTTTTGCCAGCAGGGGCTCATCGAAGTGCAGCCCCGCGGTCGGCGCCGCCACGGCGCCCGGCTTCTGGTTGTAGACGGTCTGGTAGCGCTCCTTGTCGGCATCCTCGTCGGGCCTGTCGATATAGGGCGGCAGCGGCATGTGGCCTATGGCCTCCAGGATCTCAAGCACGGGGCGCGGGTCCAGGAAGTGGATCTCGAACAGGGCATCGTGGCGGGCGCGCATCTCGGCCTCCACTTTCTCCCCATCGGGGCCGCCATCCAGGATGAGGCGGGTGCCGGGCTTGGGAGACTTGGAGGAGCGGACATGGGCCAGCACGCTGTGCTCGTCCAGGATGCGCTCCACCAGCACTTCCAGCTTGCCGCCGCTGGCCTTCTGGCCAAACATGCGCGCCGGAATGACCCGGGTGTTGTTGAACACCAGCAGGTCGCCCGGGTTGAGCTGGTCCAGCACATCCACAAATTGACCGTGGCGCAGGGCGCCGCTTTGACCATCGAGCTGCAACAGGCGGCTGGCGGTACGCTCTGCCATCGGATAGCGGGCAATCAGCTCGTCTGGCAGATCAAAATGAAAATCGGATACTTGCATCTTTCACCTCGGGGGAATCGGCGGCTAGTCTAGTTATCCCCCTCTGCCAAGGCAACCCAAAAGACCAAAAACCCAAGGCCGGCAAGGGATAGCGCTCTTTTTGCGAGCCTTGGGGGCCCTTGGCGTGCCGACACGGGCACTTGGACGCCAATTTGTACCCCGCCGTGCCAACAAACCTGGGTTAATGATTCTTTAATGATCTGTATTGACCCTGATCAGGTTCCACGGCCAGGAGCTGAGCTAGGGTGAGATCAGAGACACAAGGAGGCCCACCATGATGACCCTGACTGAAATCATGACCGAACACCCCTTCACCCTGGGGCCGCAGAACAGCGTCAAGCAGGCGATGGAGCTGATGCAGCAGGAGCAGATCCGCCACATCCCCATCGTCGACGAGCACCTGCATCTGCTGGGACTGGTCACCCTCTCCGACATCCTGGCAACCCGCGACTCCAAGCTGCTGCTCATCAATCCGGAGCGGGAGGCGGAATTCACCGACAGCGTCCAGCTCGACGAGATCATGACCCGCCAGGTGGCGAGCGTGGATCCCCACGCCGGCATCAAGGAGGCGGCCCTCTACCTGCAGCGCCACAAATATGGCTGTCTGCCGGTGGTGCGGGGACGCAAGCTGGTGGGCATAGTCACGGAATCGGACTTCATCACTGTCGCCATCAATCTGCTGGAGCTGATGGAGGAGCAGGAGCCACCCGCTGATTTCTGATCACAAAAAACTGTAATAAAATTACAATAAAAGCGTTTTCAGCCTGATTAATCGGCTAAATAGCTGAAACACTTTCAGTTTGACTGAAAAATTACACCACAAACTTGCTTTGTGATCTCCATCACACTATGATGCCGTCCATGCAATGGTTGCCGAAGAGGAGATGAGGATTGTGCACCCGATGTCTTCTCTTCATATGTCTGCAAGTTTGCACACCCCGTAGTTAGTCTTTGCTGTAAAGCATTTTTATATCGCCATTCCTTGTTTGATGACCCGGCCCTGTCTGTGCGACGGCGCCGGGATTTTTTTGCCCGTCTCTCACCCCCTCCCCCTCAGTCCCGACACGCCTTCAGTACGCCTCTCATCACCTCCGGCATAAAACAAGTTGCCATCCGGGACTTGAAAATGTGACATGGAGGACAGAAATTGAACTTCGACAATGAGTTATCTCTGAAGGCCTGAGATATTCATATTAGGTACAGTTGCGATGGGCTATCTAATAAGTAGATTTAAGTGATTCAAAATTGTGGCTTTGACCGATTAGAGAAAAGCCCTATGATGCCTCCATCGAAAGTTAAGCGCCTCGCCTGGCCAAGCACTTCACGACCAGACGGGCATATGTACATCACCAAGGAGCAAATACATGTCTACCTATATCAACACCGAAATCAAGCCGTTCAACGCTACCGCCTACCACAATGGCAAATTCGTTCAGGTGTCTGACGCTGACCTGAAAGGCAAGTGGTCCGTGGTCTTCTTCTACCCGGCTGACTTCACCTTCGTTTGCCCGACCGAGCTGGGCGATCTGGCTGACAACTACGCTTCCTTCAAGAAGCTGGGCGTCGAGATCTACGCCGTCTCCACCGACACCCACTTCACTCACAAGGCCTGGCACGACACTTCTGACACCATCAAGAAGATCCAGTACCCGATGATCGGCGACCCGACCGGCACCATCACCCGCAACTTCGGCGTGATGATCGAAGAAGCTGGCCTGGCTGACCGCGGTACCTTCGTCATCGACCCGAACGGTGTCATCCAGATCGTTGAAATCAACGCCGGCGGTATCGGCCGTGACGCTCTGGAGCTGCTGCGCAAGGTCAAGGCTGCCCAGTACGTTGCCGCTCACCCGGGTGAAGTGTGCCCGGCCAAATGGCAAGAAGGCGATGCCACCCTGGCCCCGTCCCTGGATCTGGTAGGCAAAATCTAAGCCTCCTGCTCTCCAAGACCGGCCCACTCAAGGGCCGGTCTGCTTTCTGGCCCAGCGCTTCCTGCATTCACTGTTTTTTGCATCCAGTGCTTTCTGTATTCATTAATAGTGCCGACCGCCATAACAAGAAGGAATTCGACCATGTTAGATACCAACCTCAAACAACAACTCAACGGTTACTTGCAGTACATCGTCAATCCCATCGAGATCAGCGTGTCCGGCAATGACAGCGACAAATCCGCAGAGCTCCTGGCATTGGCCAACGAGATAGCAGAGATGTCCCCCAAGATTTCCATGACCGATGGCACTGCTACTCGCAAGCCTTCCATGAGCGTGGCGCCACAAGGCCAGGCACCGCGCGTGCATTTTGCCGGCATCCCCATGGGTCATGAATTTACCTCCCTGGTGCTCGCCCTGCTGCAAAGCGGCGGCCACCCCTCCAAGGCCGATCCGGCCGTGCTGGAGCAGGTGAAAAACCTCAAGGGCGAGTTCCACTTCGAGACCTATATCTCCCTCTCCTGCCACAACTGCCCGGACGTGGTGCAGGCCCTGAACCTGATGGCCACCCTGAACCCCGGCATCACCCACACCATGATCGACGGTGCCCTGTTCCAGGACGAGGTGAACGAGCGCCAGATCATGGCGGTCCCGAACGTCTACCTGAACGGTCAGCCGTTCAGCCAGGGCCGTACCTCGCTCGAAGAGATCGTCGCCAAACTCGATACCGGCGCGGCAGAGCGCAAGGCGCAAGAGCTGAGCGAAAAGGCCCCCTACGACGTGCTGGTAGTGGGCGGTGGCCCGGCTGGCGCCGCAGCCGCCATCTATGCCGCCCGCAAGGGGATCCGCACCGCCATCGTCGCCGAGCGATTCGGCGGTCAGGTGATGGACACCGTCGGCATCGAGAACTTCATCTCCGTGCCCTACACCGAGGGCCCCAAGCTGGCCGCGAGCCTGGAGCAGCACGTCAAGCAGTACGGCGTGGAGGTGATCACCGAGCAGCGTGCCGCCGCCATCAGCAAGGATGGCTACGTGAACGTGGATCTCGCCTCCGGTGCCACCTTGAAGAGCCGCGCCGTGATCCTGGCGACCGGCGCCCGCTGGCGCGATCTGAACGTGCCGGGGGAGCTCGAGTACCGCACCAAGGGCGTGGCCTACTGCCCCCACTGCGACGGCCCCTTCTTCAAGGGCAAGCGGGTGGCGGTGATAGGTGGCGGTAACTCCGGCATAGAGGCGGCCATCGATCTCGCCGGTATCGTCGAGCACGTCACCGTGGTGGAGTTCGCCGATACCCTGCGCGCCGACGAGGTGCTGCAGAAGAAGGCTCGTTCCATGGGCAACATCGACATCATCATGAGCGCCCGCACCACCGAAGTCATCGGTGACGGCAGCAAGGTGGTGGGCATGGACTACGAGGATCGCACCACAGGCGAGATCAAGCACCTGGCGGTGGCCGGCATCTTCGTGCAGATCGGCCTGGTGCCGAACACCGAGTTCCTCAAGGGGAGCGAAGTCGCCCTGACCCGCTTTGGCGAAATCGAGATCGACACCAAGGGGGCCACTTCCCTGCCCGGCGTCTATGCCGCAGGGGATGCCACTACGGTGCCGTTCAAGCAGATCATCATCTCCATGGGCGCCGGTGCCACCGCAGCCCTGGGGGCCTTCGATTACCTCATCCGCAATGCGGCGCCGGAAGCCGCTGCGGCCAAGAGCGAGGCCGTGACCGCCTGACGTGCTCATCGCCCGACAAAAAGCCGACTCCCTGGAGTCGGCTTTTTTATGCGTGTCTTCGGGCTGGCTGCCTCAGCGAACCTGCGGCTCCTCCGTTCCCTCCAACTCGGGCGTGGCATAGCTTGCGGGCACCGCCTCCCCTTCCAGATCCGTTCTCGGCTCCAGCTCCGCCGTCATGGGGGTATTGGGCGGCACCGGCATGAACACCTGGTGCTCGGCCAGGGGAATGGGTGCCCGCTGCCGCCGGCGCCAGCCCAGATAGCCCGCCAGCAGGGCACCGCACAGGGCAAAGTAGACGAACAGCCCCTCTGGCCCGAACTGCAACATGACGAAGGGCGCCAGCAGCGGCCCTATCATGGCCCCCAGGCTGTAGGCGAGCAGCAGCCCCTGATTGGCCCCCAGCACCTGATCCGGGCGCAACTCGTCGCAGGCGTGGCTGAGGCTCAAGGGGTAGATGGAGAACGCCATTCCCCCCAACAGGAACACCAGGACACCCGCGATCGGCTCGCGCCACGCCCCGGGCAGCAGCACCATCAGCAGGGCGAGCAGGGTCAGCGCCCCGCACAGCAGCAGGATCACCAGCCGCCTGTCATAGCGGTCGGACATCCGCCCTATGGGGTATTGCAGGCACATGCCCCCCAGGATCACCAGCGCCATCATGTCCGCCACCCGGGAGAGCGAGGCGCCGCTGTCGGTAAAGTAGAGCGGCAGCAGGCCATAGATGGCCCCGAGGATGAGGCCCGAGGTGAAGCTGCTGCCCATGCCCGCCGGGGTGAGCCGGACAAGCTCCAGCACCCCCACCGGCTGGGGCGCCACCATGGCAGGGGTGGCCACCCGGGAGAGGGCGAGCGGCACCACGGAGAGGGTGGCGGCCATGGCGCACAGGGCAAACGGCGTCAGCACCATGGGATCCACCCACTTGAGCAGCAACTGGCCCAGGGCGAGTGAACCGTAGAGCAGGATCATGTAGAGGGACATCAACCGGCCCCGGTTCGCCGGGGTGCTTGAGACCAGCATCCAGGACTCCAGCACCACGAACAGGCCGCCGGTGGCAAAGCCCCCCAGCAGCCGCAGCGCCGCCCAGGTGACGGGCTCCACCACCATGCCGTGCAGCAGGAACAGGAAACAGAGCAGGGAGGCATAGGCCGCATAGGCCCGGATATGACCCACTCGTATGATGAGACGGGCGTTGATGAAGGCCCCCAGCACCAGGCCACCGAAGTAGGCGGCCGACACCAGGCCGATGGCCTGCACCGACACCTGTTCGGCCGAGAGACGCACCGTCAGCAGGGTATTGAACATGCCGTGACCCAGAATGAAGATCACCAGACTGGTCAGGGGTGACAGCAACCTTGTGAGTGTCATGACGCCTCCTCGTGACGAAAAGATCATGGTAGCGTCTGTTTCTTGCCCGGTTCAACCCGATAGTCCCGGCCCTCCCGGACTATTCTTAACGGGATCCCATCAAGGAGGTCGTCAAGATGAGACTCATGCTGTTGTTGGCAGCCCTGCTCTTCGCCGGGAGCGCCATCGCCTTCCACTGCCCCATGGACATGAAGAAGATTGATGATGCCCTGGCCACGAACCCCGCCCTCAGTGCCGAGAAACTGGCCGAGGTGAAGCAGCTCAGGGCCGAAGGTGAGACCCTGCATAACGCGGGCAAGCATCAGGAATCCGTCGATACCCTGGCCAAGGCCATGGCCATCCTGGGCATCGATCAAGGCTGACACTGCCCATGCCCCGCGCGACTGTCTGCTTCGCACCGCCCGGATGCGACAGGCAGTCCAGATGAAACAAGGCCCTCGCCATCACTGGCGGGGGCCTTTTCACTGCGGGTTTTTAGCGCTTGCCGGGGCTAAACCCGGCCACTGTAGACCAGGGTGCAATAGTTGAAGGCTATCTTGCCGTGAACGGCATGACGTGCAAACTCGCGGCGGATGAGGGCCGTCATCTGCTCATGGGCCGGGGTGCCGACGGCGGGGGCATAGGAGGAGGAGTTGAGCCGCCCCAGCACGCCGTCCAGATCGAACAGCTGGCGGTTTTCAAAGCGATCGAGCCGGTACTCCCCCTCGAAGAAGGCACTAAAGTCGTGCTCGCTTAGGTTGCGATGATTGACCTCCTCGTAATCCCCCGAATAGGCGTGCAACCCCTCCTCATAGGCCTTGAGAAACGGGGTGTCGGTCAGCCTGTCATTCCAGATGAGGGCGACCCGGCCACCGGGTCTGAGCAGCCGCTGGCACTCCTGCCGAAAGGCGGTGCGATCGAACCAGTGAAACGCCTGGGCGACCGCCACCAGATCCACCGAGCCCGTCGGCAGGCCGGTGGCCTCCGCACTGCCGTGGGACCAGCCGATGTTGCCCACCTCCGCCAGCAGCCGCCTGGCGGCGGCGCGCATCTCGTCATTGGGCTCCACCGCCCAGACCCGCGCCACCCGGGGTGCGAGCAGGGCGGTCAGGATGCCGGTGCCCGCCCCTATGTCGGCCACCTGGGCCTTGGGCCCCATGGCAAGCTCCTGGGCCAGAAAGTCCAGCATGGCCGCCGGATAACCGGGGCGGTACTTCACATAAGCCTCGACCCGGGTCGAGAATCGCTGGGTACTGTCCATCGCACACACCTCTCCTGTCATTGGCGGGGCATCCGATCGCCCAGCCTGTGGCTCTGCCCACCAAACCGGGCGGCCCGGATCCCTATGCCACTACACTTGACGACATCATGCAACTCCCCGGCTGGCAACAGAGGGCGCCAGGTAGCAACCACTGGGGCAAGAGAATGGGAGGGGCACAGGATGACAGCAACGGACAGGAGCCACGAGATGATGACAGCCGCAAAGAACAGGATCTGCCTCTGGTATGACGGGGATGCCGAGGAGGCGGCACGGTTTTACGCAAGCCTCTTCCCCGACTCCGCGGTCGACGCCGTGCACCGCGCCCCTGCCGACTACCCCGCCGGCAAGAAAGGGGACGTGCTGACGGTCGAGTTCAGGGTGATGGGGATCCCCTGCCTCGGGCTCAACGGCGGCCCCGGGGTCAGCCACAGCTGGGCCTTCTCGTTCCAGGTGGCCACCCAGACCCAGGCCGAGACGGATCGCTACTGGGACGCCATCATCGACCATGGCGGTCAGGCGAGCGAGTGCGGCTGGTGCCAGGACAAGTGGGGCATCTCCTGGCAGATCACCCCCCTGGCCCTCACCGAGGCGATCACCGATCCCGACCCCGAGGCAGCGAGACGCGCCTTCGAGGCCATGATGCAGATGGGCAAGATAGATATCGCCGCCATCGAGGCGGCGCGCCGGGGCTGAGCGCCCATTCAGCACCACCGCCATGCCAACGAACAGGCCCCGCCAACAGGCGGGGTCTGTTGTCCATGGGGGTCTTGGCGAGCGCGCAGCACCGGGTGACCCCTCTTCCGTTCTTGGCCATCAGTTCAAAGGGGCAGCGACCGCTCCTGCACCACGCTCTTCATGACGAGGGTCGAGGTGAGTCGCTGGACGCTCGGCAGCGCCGAGAGCTGCTCATCATACAAGCGCTGGAAGGCGGGAAGATCCCGGGTGATGACGTTCAGCAGGTAATCGGGATCGCCGAAGAGACGCTGTGCCTGAATGACCTGGGGGATCGCCACCAGGGCTTGTTCGAAAGTGGCGACGGCCTGGCGATCCCCCTCCCTCAGGGTGACAAAGACGATGGCGGAGAAGTTAAGGCCGAGGTTGCCGGGATCGAGCTGTGCGCGATAGCCCCTGATCACCCCCGCCTCCTCGAGGGCACGCACCCGCCGGTGACAAGGGGAGACGCTGAGCCCGATCCGTTCGGCCAGCTCGGTGACGGAGAGGCGCCCGTCAGACTGCAGCTCGGCAAGGATCCTGCGATCAATTCTATCCATTTGGAAAATCTTCCCATTTATAGAGCAATATTGGCAAATATCAGACAGCACATTCTAATCATCGGGGGATATTCTTTTCAATCTTGGAAGAGGATTGGCAGTTTCAACCTCAGTATCATACCCACACAGGAGAGAGAAGATGAATCGCGAACCCCTTGACGGTGGCTTCGTTGCGCTGGCCATGAGGGAGTCCCCTGCCCTGCGCCGGCAGGCCAAACACCACGGACGAATCCGCCCATCCACTGACCCGGCCAGGACCATCAGAAGTTGGCCGCTTGCACGCACGGCGACGCCCCCCTTGCAGGAGGTCTCCTCATCATGACACTCGCTCTCTTTGGCGCCTTCTGGGCGGTCTCCATCCTGTTCGTCATCACCCCGGGGGTGGACTGGGCCTATGCGATCTCGGCAGGCATGCGGGGACGAGTGGTGATCCCCGCCGTGACCGGGCTGCTGCTCGGCCACCTGACGGCCATCCTGATCGTGGCCGCCGGGGTCGGTGCCCTGGTGGCAAGCAACCCGCTGGCACTCAGCCTGCTCACCCTCCTGGGGGCGGCCTACCTGCTCTGGCTCGGCATCAACCTGTTACTGCACCCCGCCATGCCAGCGGCGGACAAGGATCAGAGCCCGGGGGCCTGGCACCACTGGACCCTCAAGGGCATCTGCGTGAGCGGCCTCAATCCCAAGGTCTTCCTGCTGTTCCTGGCACTGCTGCCCCAGTTCACCGATCCCGCCGCCCCCTGGCCGGTGCCGGGACAGATAGTCGCGCTCGGACTGGTCCATGTCGCCAGCTGCGCCATCGTCTACCTGCTGGTGGGGTACGGCGCCCAGGCCATACTCAGCACCCGCCCCCTGGCGGCGCGCAGAGTGAGCCAGCTCTCCGGCGCGGCCATGATCGTCATTGCCATGCTCCTGTTCGTCGATCAGGTCTTCCCCTGAATGTCATTCCAACCCCGCGAGAACCCCAACATGAGTGAACACGCCTCCCCATACGGTCAAAACACCCGGGCCGTCTCCCGCATCCGGATCCCTCACCTCCAGCAGATGAAGGCGCTGGGACAGAAGTGGGCCATGCTGACCGCGTACGACATGTATACCGCCGCCATTTTTGAAGAGGCGGGGATCCCGGTGCTGCTGGTGGGAGACTCCGCCTCCAACAACGTCTATGGCAACGAGACCTCGCTTCCGGTCACGGTGGACGAGCTGCTCCCGCTGGTACGGGCCGTGACCCGTTCTACCCGCCGCCCGCTGGTGATAGCGGATCTCCCCTTTGGTTCCTATCAGGGCTCGGCCGAGCAGTGTTTTCATACTGCGGTTCGCTTCATGAAGGAAGCCGGCGCCCACGCCGTGAAGCTCGAGGGGGGCAAGCAGATGCTGCCCCAGGTGGAAAAACTGGTGAGCGCGGGTATCCCGGTGATGGCCCACATCGGCTTCACTCCGCAGGCGGAGCATCAACTCGGTGGCTACCGCGTGCAAGGACGCGGCGAGGATGGCCAGCAGCTTGTCGACACCGCCCTCGCCTTCGAAGCCGCTGGCGCCTTCGCCCTGCTCATCGAGATGGTGCCAGCCGAGCTGGCCGAGAGGATCACGGCGGCGGTCGCCATCCCCACAGTAGGCATAGGCGCCGGAGTCCACTGCGATGCCCAGGTGCTGGTCTGGCAAGACATGGCCGGCTTGCGAACCGGGCACCTGCCACGCTTCGTCAAGCAGTACGCCGACATGCGCACCCTGCTGCACCAGGCGGCGCGCGACTACGCCGCCGATGTCGGGGCGGGCGCCTTCCCCGGCCCAGAGCACAGCTTCTGAGGCCAGGGACGAGCGTCACAGGCACGCCCGGGAAAGGGGTGAGAACCACGGATTGAAGATAAAAAAAGACCACCCCTGGGGGTGGTCTTTTGTTGCCTGGGCTCGAATGCCCCCTTCATGACGATTACTTGGCGTAATCTTCGGTCGGGACGCAGGAGCAGAACAGGTTGCGATCGCCGTAGACGTCGTCGATGCGGTTGACCGAGGGCCACAGCTTGCTGGCGCGCACGGCGTCAGACGGGAAGACAGCTTCGGCGCGGGTGTAACCGCGACTCCACTGCTCGTCCATGACGTCATCCTGGGTGTGCGGCGCATGGACCAGGGGGTTGTCGGTCAGGCTCCAGTGGCCGTCCTGCACCCGGGCTATCTCGGCACGGATGGCGGTCATGGCTTCCACGAAGCGATCCAGCTCGCGCTTGGATTCGGATTCGGTCGGCTCGACCATCAGGGTACCCGCCACCGGGAAGCTCATGGTCGGCGCGTGGAAGCCGTAGTCCATCAGGCGCTTGGCCACGTCCATCTCGCTGATGCCGGAGGCCTCCTTGAGCGGGCGGATGTCCAGAATGCACTCGTGGGCCACCCGGCCGTTGCGCCCGGTGTAGAGCACGGGGAAGGAGTCGCCGAGCTTCTTGGCCAGGTAGTTGGCGTTGAGGATGGCGACCTGGGTGGATTTCTTGAGCCCCTCATCCCCCAGCATGGCAATGTACATCCAGCTGATGGGCAAAATGCTGGCCGAGCCGAACGGGGCGGCAGACACGGCGCCGTTGTCACGGCTCTCTTTATCTGTCTTGACCACGGCGTGGCCGGCCACGAAGGGTGCCAGGTGCTGCTTCACGCCGATGGGGCCCATGCCAGGGCCGCCACCGCCGTGGGGAATGGCGAAGGTCTTGTGCAGGTTGAGGTGAGAGACGTCAGCACCGATAAAACCTGGCGCTGTCAGCCCGACCTGGGCGTTCATGTTGGCACCGTCCAGATAGACCTGACCACCATACTGGTGAACGATGTCGCACACCTCCTTGATGGTCTCCTCGTACACCCCGTGGGTGGAGGGGTAGGTCACCATCAGGCAGGAGAGCTGGTCCCCCACCTCGGCAGCCTTGGCGCGCAGGTCGTCCAGATCCACGTTGCCGGCCTTGTCGCAGGCGGTGACGATGACCTTGAGGCCCGCCATCTGGGCGGAGGCCGGGTTGGTGCCGTGAGCGGAGGCCGGGATCAGGCAGACATCGCGATGCCCCTCGCCGCGGGACTCGTGGTACTTCTTGATGGCGAGCAGGCCCGCGTACTCGCCCTGGGCACCGGAGTTGGGCTGCATGCAGACGGCGTCATAACCTGTCACCTTCACCAGCCAGTCTTCGAGGTCTGCCAGCAGCAGCTGGTAGCCCTGGGTCTGGGCCAGCGGCGCGAAGGGGTGCAGCTTGCCGAACTCGGGCCAGGTCACCGGGATCATCTCGGCGGTGGCGTTGAGCTTCATGGTGCAGGAGCCCAGGGAGATCATGGCGTAGTTCAGGGCCAGATCTTTCGCTTCGAGACGGTGGATGTAGCGCAGCATCTCGGTCTCGGAGTGGTACTTGTTGAACACCTCGTGGGTCAGCACGGCGTCGGTGCGCAGCAGATCCTGCGGGATGGCCTGATGGCCCTGGGTGGCCTTGTCGAGGGCCTCGATATCCAGGCCGTGGCCTTGGCCGAGGAACAGATCAAACAGCTCGGCCACGTCGCCACGGGTGGTGGTCTCGGAGAGGGACACACCGACGGCGCCGTCCAGATCCGCGCGCAGGTTGATGCCCAGCCCTTCGGCCTTGGCAATCAGCTCTGATTTGCCTGCGGTCAGCACGGTGAGGGTGTCGAACCAGCTGTCGTGCTTGAGGGCCAGGCCCTTGGCCTTGAGGCCGAGCGCCAGGATGCTGGTCAGGCGATGGACGCGGGAGGCGATGGTCTTGAGCCCCACCGGGCCGTGGTAGACGGCGTAGAAGCTCGCCATGTTGGCCAGCAGCACCTGGGCGGTACAGATGTTGGAGTTCGCCTTCTCGCGGCGGATATGCTGCTCGCGGGTCTGCATCGCCATGCGCAGGGCGTTCTTGCCACGGGCATCCTTGGAGACGCCTATGATGCGGCCCGGCATGGAGCGCTTGTAGGCATCGCGGGTGGCGAAGAAGGCCGCGTGGGGGCCACCGTAACCCATGGGCACACCGAAGCGCTGGGCAGAGCCGAACACCACGTCGGCACCCAGTTCACCCGGGGATTTGAGCAGCAGCAGGGAGAGCATGTCGGTCCCGACGCAGGCCAGCCCCTTCTGGGCCTGGACGGCGGCGATCAGGGAACGCAGATCGGTCACCTGGCCTGTGGTGCCCGGGTACTGGAACATGGCACCAAACACCTCTTCGCTCACCGCGTCAGAGGCGGGGCCCACCGCCACGTCGAAACCGAAGTGCACCGCGCGCTCCTTGACCACGTCGATCACCTGGGGGTGTACGTCGTCGGCCACGAAGAAGAGGTTGGACTTGGACTTGGCCATGCGCTTGGCCAGCGCCATGGCTTCGGCGGCGGCGGTGGCTTCATCGAGCAGGGAGGCACTCGCCAGATCCATGCCGGTCAAGTCCAGGGTGAGCTGCTGGAAGTTCAGCAGCGCCTCGAGACGGCCCTGGGCCAGCTCCGGCTGATAGGGGGTGTAGGCGGTGTACCAGCCCGGGTTTTCCAGGACGTTGCGCAAGATGACGTGGGGCACGTGGGTGTCGTGATAGCCCATGCCGATGTAGCTCTTGGCGATCTGGTTCTTGGCGGCATAGCCCTTGAGCTTGGCCAGGGCCTCCACTTCGGTCATGGGAGCGCCGATGCCGAGCGGGCCCGGGCGACGGATGGCGGCGGGGACAGTCTGCTCAATCAGATCGTCCAGGCTCTCGGCCCCCACGGTGGCGAGCAGGGCCCGCACTTCTTCCTCACCCGGGCCGATGTGACGGCGGATGAAATCGGTTTTTTGCTCGAGTTCAAACAGTGACTGGGTCATTTCCCTATTTCCTGGTATTAAGTCCTGATAACCAAGACCTGATGTTCCTGATAGCCGGCGGAAACCGGCTCCACTCATGTTCTGTGTCCGCCGCAGGCAGACGGGGAATGCGGCAAGGGCATCCCGAAGGCGCAAAGGCTGCGCCCTTCCTGCAACCTCCATGGCCGCAGGATGGCAGTCATACAAGAGGGCCCTGCTGTGTTGGCAGGGCCCGGGGGCATTACTCTTCGTCCACCACGTTCTGGTAGCCTTCGGCATCCAGCAGGTTGGCGAGCTCGCCCGCGTCGTCCAGCTTGATGCGGAACAGCCAGCCAGCGCCGTAGGGGTCGGAGTTGACCAGCTCGGGGCTGCCTTCCAGCTCTTCGTTGATGGCCAGGATCTCGCCGCTCACCGGGCTGTAGATGTCGGAGGCGGCCTTGACAGACTCGGCCACGGCGCAATCTTCGCCGGCACTCACCTGCTTGCCCACTTCCGGCAGATCGACGAACACCATGTCTCCCAGCAGATCCTGGGCGTGCTCGGTGATACCGACCACGGCTTCGCCGTTGGCTTCAACACGAACCCACTCGTGGGAGGTGGCATATTTCAGTTCGCTCGGGATATGGCTCATTTGTGCTTCCTTTATGCTCTTGGATCGCTTCAACAAAAATGGGTCGGCGAAGGGACACCCCTTCGCCGCAATCAATCATTACACCAGGGGCTGGCCGTTGCGCACGAAGGCCGGCTTGGTGACCTTCACTGTGACCAGCTTCTTGCGGATCTCGACCTGGGCTTCAGGGCCGATGTCGCGGGGCACCCGCGCCAGGGCGATGCTGTAACCCAGGGTGGGGGAGAAGGAGCCCGAGGTGATCACCCCTTCACGCTGCTCACCGCTCGCGCTGGTGAAGGTGACCGGCATGCCGGCACGCAGCACCCCTTTCTCTTCCATCACCAGACCCACCAGCTTAGGGCTAGTGCCGGCGGCCTTCTGGGCCTCCAGGGCGGCGCGGCCGATAAACTGGCGGGAGGCAGGCTCAAAAGCCAGGGTCCAGGCCATGTTGGCGGCGAGCGGACTGATGCTCTCGTCCATGTCCTGGCCGTAGAGATTCATGCCGGCTTCGAGGCGCAGGGTATCACGGGCACCCAGGCCGCAAGGGGCCACGCCGTTGTCCAGCAGGGCCTGCCACAGATCGCACGCCTTCTCTTGCGGCACCACTATCTCGTAACCGTCTTCACCTGTGTAGCCGGTGGTGGCGATGAAGAGATCCCCGGCCTGCACGCCGAAGAAGGGTTTCATGCCCTCGACCGCCGCATTCTGCTCAGGGGTAAACACCTTGGCCGCCTTGGCCTTGGCGTGGGGGCCCTGCACCGCGATCATGGCAAGCTCGGGGCGCTCGGTCACACTCACGGCAAAGTCGATGGCGTGGTGGCGGATCCAGGCCAGATCCTTCTCGCGGGTGGCGGAGTTCACCACCAGGCGGTAAAACGTATCGCCAAGATAATAGGTGATGAGGTCATCGATGACGCCGCCTTCCGTGTTGAGCATGCCGCTGTAGAGGGCCTTGCCGGGGACGGTGAGCTTGGCCACGTCGTTGGCCAGCAGGTGTTGCAGGAAGGCTTTGACCCGCTCGCCGGTCAGGTCGACTATGGTCATGTGGGAGACATCGAACATGCCCGCATCGCTGCGCACCGCGTGGTGCTCTTCCAGCTGGGAGCCGTAGTTGATGGGCATTTCCCAACCGTGGAAGTCCACCATCTTGGCGCCAGCTTCCAGGTGTTTGGGATGCAGTACAGTAGTCTGGATCATCGCTGTGTTTCCTTAAGCGTTCGCGACAACGCTCGCAATCCGCTCCGGCTCCCCAGCACAGCGGGAGGGCGGACCACAAGGTCTGTGCTCGTTCCCACCCGTGGGGCAGGAGTGATTCCTTGAACGGTGCGGATTATATGACAAGAGCGCCTGGGTGCCGCTCAAAAAAAACTAATACCGCACCGACAAACTGACACCAGACACTAAGACAAAAACAGTGATAAAAACAGTACAAACCCGGCATGCGCGAGATTTAATGTTGATTTTTACCGTTACGTCACAATTTACAGAAAAACGTTTCGCTTCCCGCCAACATTAAAGGCTGACACCCCGGAGGGGCATTCAGCCTTGTCAGATTAGTTTTATTGTCAAAACCCGGGAGTAAGATTAGATTTTTTCACCCTTGGCCAGGGCAGGCAGCTCACCCTCCAACCCCATGGCGGCCCGGATCACGCTGTGCTTGAGCGGCGCCAGGCCATCGACGGCCCGCAATCCCACCCCGCGCACCAGCTTCTTGAGGGGGTGGCTGCCACCAAATAGCCGCTTGAGCCCTTCCATCGCCGCCAGCATGCGGGCGGCCTCGCTCTTGCGCCAGCGCTCATAGCCGCGCAGGTTGGCCAACAGGCCGATATCCGCCCCCGCGCTCTGGCTCTTGAGGATCTGTTCGGCCAGGGCCGCCGCATCCAGCAGACCGAGGTTCACCCCCTGCCCCGCCAGTGGGTGTATGGTGTGGGCCGCATCCCCCACCAGCACCAGCCGCTCGCGGGCAAAGTCCCGGGCGTAGCGGGCGGTGAGCGGGATGGCGCTGCGGGGCCCCTCCACCTTGCACAGCCCGAGGCGCCCATCGAAGGCGGTGGTGAGCTGGCGACTGAAGCCTTCGTCATCCAGGGCGCACAGCGCCTCGGCCCGCGCGGCGGGCACAGACCAGACGATGGAGCAGAGGTTGGGCTCCCACAGGGGCAGGAAGGCGAGCGGGCCTTCGGGGGTGAAGATCTGGCGCGCCACCGCCTCGTGGGGCTCGGCACAGCGCACCGTTGCCACCAGGGCGTGGTGACCGTAGTCCCAGCTGGTGAGCGGGATGTCCGCCTGACGGCGCACCCAGGAGTGGGCACCGTCGGCGGCCACCACCACACGCGCCGAGAGGGCGCGGCCATCTTCCAGCAGCAACAGGGCCCCCGCCTCGCTCACTTGCAGGCTCTGGGCCCGGGCCGGGGTGAGCAGGCTGATGTTGCTCGCCCCCGCAATGGCATCGAGCAGCGCCAGCTGGATGACCCGGTTTTCGACGATGTGGCCGAGTGCCGGTTGGCGCAGGCTGGCGGCATCAAAGCCGATATGGCCGAAGCTGTCCTGCTCCCACACCGCCATGCTGTCGTAGGCTTGCAGGCGGCGCGCCACTATGCCGTCCCAGGCGCCGACCCCCTGCAGGATGCGCTGACTGGCGAGGCTCAGGGCGCTGACCCTGTTGTCCGGTGCCTCCCCGAGTTGGGGGTCGGGCAACTGCCCCTCGACGATGGCGACCTTGAGCGCGCTGCTCTTGAGGGCGGCGGCGAGCCCAAGGCCCACCATGCCGCCCCCCACAATCACCACATCCACATTTTGCATCTGCATCATCTCTATCCTTTCGTGGCTGATCGCCAGGATCAGCAGGGGGACGCCCGCTGGCATCCCCGCATCAAGTTGTCCGCTGCGGCCTCTTCTGGGCACACCTCATTGACGGCACAGGTCGGCGACAAACCCCAGGGTACGGGAGGCAAGCGGCGCCTGCAGCCAGGGCAGTCGCTCCATCAGGGAGAGTGCCAGATTGCGGCCAGCCACCAGGGGGGCATGGCCGTTGGAGAAGAGCTGGGCCAGGGTGGAGGTGAGCCAGATGGTCTGCTCCTGATCCCCCTTGCGCCGCTGCCAGTAAGCGCTCAGCACCTCGAAACTGCCGATGTCCTCCCCGGCCGCGAGGGCCTGGGCCACCGCCTGGGTGAGCAGGTCCAGGTCGCGCATGCCGAGGTTGAAGCCCTGGCCGGCGATGGGGTGCAGCAGGTGGGCGGCATTGCCCACCAGCACGGTGCGCTGGGCCAGGGGATAGTCGGCCACCGTCAGTACCAGGGGGTAGAGGTGGCGCGCCCCTGTGCGCACGAAGCGCCCGAGCCGCCAGCCAAAGGCCTGCTGCAGGCGGGCCAGGAAGGCGGCATCATCCAGCGCCATCAGGGCCTGCGCCTCGTCCCGCGGGACGCTCCACACCAGGGAGGAGAGCCCCTCCTGCATGGGCAGCAGCGCCAGCGGCCCCCCTTCGGTGAAGCGCTCGAAGGCCCGACCGGCGGGATCCTCGGCAGTCTTGACCGTGGCGATGATGGCGCTCTGCTCATAGTCATGGCGACTGACCGGCAGCTTGAAGTGCTGGCGCACGAAGGAGTTGCCCCCATCGGCCGCCACCAGCAGCCGGGTCTGATAACGTTCGCCGCTGGCGAGGGTCAGGGTCACCCCCTCCTCCTGCGGCGCTATGGTGGAGAGCTGGGCCGGACAGCACAGCCTGATGTTCGCGGTGGCGTCCATCCCCTGCTGCAGCGCTATGCCGGCGGCGGAGAGTTCGATCACCTGGCCGAGGGCGGGCAGACCAAACTGCGCCGCCGTGAGCCGGGTCTGGCCGCAGTGGCCCCGATCCGAGACATGGATATGGGTGATGGGGGCGCAGTGAGGAGCAAAACGGGACCAGAGCCCGTGACGGGCCAGCGCCTCGCAGGTGCCGGCGGACAGCGCGATGGCGCGGGCATCGAAGCCGGGATGGGCATTGAGTTCGGGGGCGCTCGCCTCCAGCAGCAGGATCTTCAGGGGAGTACCGCTCGGCCCCTGCAGGGCGGCGAGGGAGAGGGCCAGCACGGCGCCGCTCATACCACCGCCGACGATAGCCACGTCGACGTGAACCGGATCAGAATGAGACATGAGAAGAGGGCATAGGCTAAAAACGTGGGCCAATGCTATCACAAAGGCGGGGGGCGGGATGCGAGGCCACGGGCAAAAAACCGATTTGGCACCGTCAGTTGGCCCGCAAGAGAGCGCCTGGCACTCCCCTGCCCCGCCCGGAGCCGTCAGGTAAAAAGAGCGCCATCAGGCGCTCTTTTCTATGTCCGAGTGGGGACTCTTGCGGGATTCAGTGCAGGGTCGGCGGGGTGCTCGGGGTATCCGGGCGCTTGCCAAACTCCTCGAACGCCATCATGACCCCGAGGCGCACGTGTTCGTAGAGCACCAGGAAGGAGGCTTCGTTCTCGTCATCCTCCTGATCGAACTCCGCAGAGACCTGGGTGATGCTGGCGATGTCCTGGATCATCTCCTGCAGCTCCTCGGAGGCCTTGGAGAGCTCCTGCTGCACCACGCCGAAACCGGCCAGGAAGGCCTGGGACCAGTCCACCAGGGCATCGATGCGCTCGTCCAGCGGCGCCTCGTCGCTTGGCAGCAGCAGCTCGACCCCTTTTTGCGCCATCAGGCTCTCGATGACACCCTGATAGAGATCTGTCATCACCTGGCGCACCGGCGCCGGCAGGCCGAAACCATCGTTGATCAGATCGTTGAAAGGGGGTAGCCAGCTCTTGTCATCCAGTACCACGCCACCGCACACCAGGCCGCAGATCACGCCATGGGCCTCGACAGCCGTCGCCATCAGCTCGTGCTGCTCCATCAGGTCGGCCACGGCCGCGTATTTCAGGGGGTTCGTTTTGCTCATCGAAGATCCGCTCAAAGTTCAGGCAAATATGCAAAAATTATGGCCGAGATCCTAGCATTCTCCCCCTCCCAGAGCCAGCAAGGCCTTGAAACTTCTGCATCTGCCCTATATAGTCCCGCCCAGTTGTCCACGTGGATAAAGGCGGGAATCAGCCCCGCCGTATTGAGGAAGGCATGAGCATAGAGGCCGTAGAAATCGTCATTTTGGGACGTCCCTACAAGGTATCCTGTCCCTTGGGACAACAGGATGCCCTGCGCCAGGCCGCCGACCAGCTGAGTGACAAGCTTATCGAGCTGCGTCAACGCTCCAAGGTCTCCAGCAATGAACAGCTTGCCATCATGGCGGCGCTCAATTTCTGTCATGAGCTCTGCCTTGAAAAAGAGAAGAACCACCAATACTCTGAGACCATGGACAAGCGGATCAAGATGCTGCAGCGCACCATAGAAGCGGCCTTGATCGAGCACGGACAATATGGTGATTCCAGCGATGAGGGCCTTAAGCCCTAATCGCGACCCGTTTTAAAATTCCCTGGGGTGTGCGTCAGCCGGTTCAAGTCCCCGAGCCGATAATCATACCCAACAGGAGTTCTATCTTCTGACTATTGCGCATGCTCGGCCCGACCGAGAAGCCTGCGGCCAGTTTAGAACTCCGCCTTGAACTCACGGTTCAAGGGCCCAAACCGGCAACGGCATCTCCGGGGTACCTAGTGCAAGAGCCCGTCATTGATATGACGGGCTTTTTTTATTCTCACTCCCTGCCCTGCCCCCACCCCAGCAAAACCGCCATTAAAAATACCTACCATATCAATGCAATAGCCGTTTGTTATTTTTTTGTTATTTCAACCTTGCGAACTGTCCCTGCGTCACCTAAAAATGTAATCGATTACATTTCAACCACAGGAACCTGGAATGAGCCGCGCCCCCGCCCCTGTCAATCCCGTCTCCATGGCCGCCGTCGCGGCGCGGGCCGGGGTGTCGGTCGCCACCGTATCCAGGGTGCTGAACCATCAGGAGGGGGTCACCGACAAGACCCAGGCCAAGGTCAACCGCGCCGTCCACGAGCTCGGCTATCGCGTCAATCAGCTGGCCAACAGCCTGCGCACCGCCAGAAGCTGGCTGCTGCTCATCATGGTGCCCGACCTCGGCAACCCCTTCTATATCGAGATAGTGCGCGGCATCGACAGGGTGGCCCGCCAGCACGGCTACTTCATGCTGCTGTGCGACACAGGCGCGGATCCGGGCCGGGAGCGCTCGGCCTTCGAGCTGCTGCGCACCCACAGAGCCGACGGCGCCATCTGCCTGGATCCCGACTCCATCCAGCAGGGACTGAGCCAGGAGATCAACGCGCTGCCCTGGGTCGCCTGCTGCGAGTTTGACCCCGCCATGCCGGTTCCCTACGTGGGCATAGATAATCAGGAGGCGGCGGCGGAGGCGATCCGCTATCTGCTGAGCCGGGGCCATCGCCAGATCGCGCTCATAGGCGCGGATCCCGCCTACCTCTACGCCCGCCAGCGAGAGGCCGGGGTCCGCCAGGCCCTGGCAGAAGCCGGCCTAACCCTGGTGGATGAGTGGAATATCCGGGTCACCAGCCTCAGCTTCCTGGCCGGGGCCGAGGCGGCGCAGCAGCTGCTCGACTGCCCGCAGCGCCCCACCGCCATCTTCGCCGTCGCCGATGCGCTGGCCATCGGCCTGATGCACCGCTTGCAGGAGGCGGGGCTGCGCATCCCGGACGACATCGCCATCATGGGCTTCGATGACATACCCATGGCCGCCCAGCTCAATCCACCGCTCACCACCATGGCGCAACCCATGGAGGAGCTCGGCGCCGAGGCCGCCCAACTGCTGCTGCAGCGCCTGAACGCCCCCGACACCCCGCTGATCGGGCGCCTGCTCCCCCATCGGCTCGTCAGCAGAGCCAGCGCCTGATGCAAGCCCCCGTCGGCAGAGTGCGCGAGATAGACAAAGGAGAAGACGATGAGTCTTGGTGTCGAATTTAGCGGCGTCTGCAAGGACTTCGGCCCCATCCGGGTGCTGCACGGGGTCGACTTCAGCCTGGCGCCGGGGCGGGTCTACGGCCTGCTGGGGGAGAATGGCGCGGGCAAGTCCACCCTGATGAAGATCCTCGCCGGGTACGAGCCCATCAGCGCCGGGGTGATCCGCATCGATGGCGAGGCGCGCAGCTGGCACTCCTCCCGCGAGGCGGAGCAGGCGGGGATCGTGCTCATTCATCAAGAACTCAACCTGGCCGAGCACCTGACCCTGACCCAGAACCTCTTCCTCGGCCATGAACTGACCAGGGGCGGCCTGCTGGACGAGCGCACCATGGCGACCCGGGCGCAGCACTATCTGGAGCAGGTCGGGCTGCAACGCGCCCCTTCCACCAAGGTACGGCAGCTTATCGTGGCGGAGAAGCAGCTGGTGGAGATCGCCAAGGCGCTGTCACGGCAGGCCCGCCTGCTGATCATGGATGAGCCGACCGCCACCCTGACCCCGGGGGAGACGGCGCGGCTGTTCGCCCTCATCGCCAGGCTCAGGGCCCAGGGCACCACCATCATCTACATCTCCCACAAGCTGGACGAGGTCAAGCAGATCACCGACGAGGTGGTGGTCATGCGCGATGGTCGCTTCGTCAGCCGGGGGGAGACGGCGGCCTTCACCCGCCAGCAGATGGCCAACCTCATGGTGGGACGCGAGATGTCGGACATGTTCCCCCCCAGGCTGCCACCGCCGGAGGGCGCAGAGATAGCCCTCGCGGTGAACGGACTCTGCGTCCCCGGCTGGGTGGCCGACCTCGATTTCGAGGTGCGCAGCGGCGAGATCTATGGCTTCGCCGGACTGGTGGGGGCCGGTCGCACCGAGGCCTTCGAGGCCATCCTCGGCTTGCGCGAGCGCAAGGGGGGTCGCATCCAGCTGGCGGGCAAGGCCGTGCGCATCGACAGTCCGCTCGCCGCCATGCGCCAGGGGCTCACCTATCTGCCGGAGGATCGCAAGGGCAAGGGGCTGCACCTGCAGCTCGGGCTGGCCGAGAACCTCACCCTGATGACGCTGGCGCGCTACGCCCACCCCTGGCTGGACAAGGGGGCCGAGCAGGCGGCCCTCACCCGGGCCATCCATGATTTCGGCATCAAGGCCGGCGCCCACTCGGCCCGGGCCCGCATGATGTCGGGGGGCAATCAGCAAAAGCTGGCCCTCGCCAAGTTCCTGCACCCGGACCCCAGGGTCATCGTCCTCGACGAGCCCACCCGGGGGGTGGATGTGGGCGCCAAGCGTGACATCTATTTCCTGATCCAGCGACTGGCCGCCGAGGGGCGCGCCGTCATCGTCATCTCGAGCGAGCTGGTCGAGCTGATCGGCCTGTGCCACAGAGTCGCCGTGCTGCGGGCCGGCCGCCTCCAGGCGGTGCTGCCCGCCCATCATCTGACCGAAGAGGAGTTGATCGCCTATGCAACCGGTACCCACTGACAGCCGCAAAGAGCGGTTGCTCTCCCTGCTATCGGGGAGTGGCCCGCTGCTCGGGCTGATCCTGCTGTGCCTGCTCGGCGCCCTGCTCAACCCCGACTTCGCCACCCTGGACAACCTGCTCAACGTGCTGACCCGCACCGCCTTCATCGGCATCATAGCGGTGGGCATGACCTTCGTTATCATGTCCGGCGGCATCGATCTCTCGGTGGGCGCCATGGCCGCCCTGATCGCCGGGGCCATGATCCTCATCATGAACCGGCTTGGTGCCGGGGTGCTGGTGGATGCCCCCCTGCTGGTGGTCGTGCTCGGCATCGGGCTGGCCCTGCTGCTCGGCCTGCTGTTTGGCGCCTGTCACGGCCTGCTGATCACCCGGGGCAGGATTGAACCCTTCATCGTCACCCTGGGCACCCTCGGCATCTTTCGGGCCGTGCTGACCTATCTGGCCGACGGCGGCGCCCTGACCCTGGACGATGCCCTCGGCGATAGCTACAGCCCCGTCTATTACGGCAGCCTGCTGGGGGTGCCCATCCCGGTCTGGGTCCTGCTGCTGGTGGCACTGGCGGGAGGGCTGCTGCTCAACCGCACCGCCTTCGGCCGCCATGTGCAGGCCATCGGCTCCAACGAGCAGGTGGCGCGCTACGCCGCCATCCGGGTCGATCGGGTCAAGCTGCTCACCTATGCGCTGCTCGGGCTCTGCGTCGGCATCGCCACCCTGCTCTATGTGCCGCGCCTGGGCTCAGCCACGCCCACCACTGGGCTCTTGTGGGAGCTGGAGGCCATCGCCGCCGTGGTGGTGGGGGGCACCTCCCTCAGGGGGGGAGAGGGGCGCATCTTCGGCACCCTTGTGGGCGCCATCCTGCTGTCGGTCATCAGCAATATCCTCAATCTGACCAGCATCATCAGTGTTTACCTCAATGCCGCCGTGCAGGGCATAGTGATCATCATGGTTGCCTTCATGCAACACAGGCGTTGAGGCTGTTGTGGACAGGAAGACGAAAGCGAAGAAACGGCAGTGACACCAGTGGCGGGGTCTCCCCTCGCCAAAGACAAGGAACGGGCACAAGCCCAACAGTCAAGAGGCTATCAAGATGAACAAGATGCTACACGCCCTGGGCGCCTGCGCCCTGATGATCGCAGCCGGCAGCGCCTCGGCAGCCGAGAAGATGACCCTGGGGGTCTCCATCCCGACCGCGACCCACAGCTTCACCGCCGGCATCGTCTGGTGGGCCAACAAGGCCAAGGAGGATCTGGAGAAGGCCCATCCCGATCTCAAGGTGATCGTCAAGACCGCCGCCAATGCCCCGGAGCAGGCCAACCAGCTGCAGGATCTGCTGACGGTCAACAAGATAGACACGCTGGTCATCTTCCCGTTCGAGTCAGCCTCCCTGACCAAGCCGGTGGCCCAGGTCAAGCAGAAGGGGGTCTATGTCACCGTCGTCGACCGGGGGCTGACGGACACCAGCGCCCAGGATGCCTACGTGGCCGGGGATAACACCGCCTTCGGCAAGCTGCCCGCCGAGTTCATCGCCAAGACCTTGAATGGCAAGGGAGACATAGTCGCCCTGCGCGGTATTCCCACCACCCTGGACAACGAGCGCTTCGACGCCTTCAGCGGCGTGATGAAGCAGCACGGGGAGATCAAGATCCTCGACGCCAAATATGGCAACTGGAACCGGGATGACGCCTTCAAGGTGATGCAGGACTTCCTGACCCGCTTCAAGCATATCGACGCCGTCTGGGCCGCCGATGACGACATGGCGGTGGGGGTGATCAAGGCCATCGATCAGGCCAAGCGTACCGACATCAAGCTGGTGTTTGGTGGCGCCGGGGCCAAGGGGGCGATCAAGACCCTGATGGAGGGCAGCGATCCCCGCATCCAGGCCAATGTCTCCTACTCCCCCAAGTTCATGTACGACGCCATCATGCTCACCGCAGAGGCCCGCCTCAAGGGTGAACGCCTGCCGGCCAACACCATCATCCCCTCTGTGCTGATCACCCCCCAAACGGCCAAGGAGTTCTACTTCCCCGACTCACCGTTCTAAGGCTGTCATATGTGAGAACCCCGGCCTCCCCTTCGCGGGAGCCCTGGCCCCACCCCAACCCTCCCCTTCGCAGGGGAGGGAGTTTTTACTCCTCCCCCTTGTGAAGGAGGAGGCTGGGAGGGGGTTAACTGCCTTTATTCAGGAGTGCCCATGAAGACCATCAAGGGACCGGCCATCTTCCTCGCCCAGTTCATGGGGGACAAGCCGCCATTTGATACCCTCACCGGCCTGGCGGACTGGGCCGCCGGCCTCGGCTTTCGCGGCCTGCAGTTGCCGACGGATCCGCGCCTGTTCGATCTGACCCTGGCAGCGACCAGCCAGGACTATTGCGACGAGACAAGCGGCCTGCTGGCCGAGCGGGGGCTGGTCATCACAGAGCTCTCCACCCATCTGCAGGGTCAGCTGCTGGCGGTCCATCCCGCCTATGACGCCCTGTTCGACGGCTTCGCCCCCCCGGCGCTGCGCGGCAAGCCTGCCGCCCGCACCCAGTGGGCCGGCGAGCAGCTCAGGGCGGCCGCCCTCGCCTCTCGAAGGCTTGGCCTCAGCGCCCACGTCACCTTCTCCGGCGCCCTCGCCTGGCCCTATCTCTACCCCTGGCCCCAGCGGCCCGCCGGGCTCATCGAGGAGGCCTTCGCCGAACTCGCCCGCCGCTGGCTCCCCCTGCTCGATGCCTTTGACGAGGCCGGGGTGGACGTCTGCTACGAGCTGCACCCGGGGGAGGATCTGTTCGATGGCGCCACGCTGGAGCGCTTCCTCGAGGCGACCGGCGACCACCCTCGGGTCAACGTGCTCTACGACCCCAGCCACATGCTGTTGCAGCAGCTCGATTACCTCGCCTTCCTCGACCTCTATCACGAGCGGGTGCGCGCCTTCCACGTGAAGGATGCGGAATTCAGGCCCTCGGGGCGCCAGGGAGTCTATGGGGGTTACGCCCCCTGGCTCGGGCGGGCGGGGCGCTTTCGCTCCCTGGGAGATGGCCAGATAGACTTTGGCGCCATCTTCAGCAAGCTCGCCCAGTACGACTACCCCGGCTGGGCCGTGCTGGAGTGGGAGTGCGCCCTCAAGCACCCGGAGGATGGCGCCGCCGAGGGGGCCGACTTCATCCGCCGCCACCTGATCCGGGTCGCCGAGCGCCCCTTCGATGACTTCGCGGGCAGCGGCCTGGCGCGGGAGACGGTCAGAAGCCTGCTAGGCCTCGGCGATAGCTTGAGTGGTCATCCGGGCGGCAAGATGGGAGAGAAAAAATGAAGAGACGACTGCGTCTGGGCATGGTCGGCGGCGGCCAGGGGGCCTTCATCGGCGCCGTGCATCGACTGGCGGCCCGCATGGACGATCACTATGAGCTGCTCGCCGCCGCCCTCTCCGCCGACCCCGCCAACGCCCGCTCAAGCGCCCTCGCCCTCGGGCTGGATCCGGCCCGCGCCTACCAGGATTACGCCAGGATGGCCCAGGCCGAGGCGGCCAGACCCGACGGCATAGAGGTGGTGGCCATCACCACCCCCAACCACCTGCACGCCCCGGTGGCGCGCGCCTTTCTCGAAGCCGGCATCCACGTTATCTGCGACAAGCCGCTGGCACTGACCCTGGCCGAGGGGGAAGAACTCGCCCGGCTCGCCCGCCAGCGGCGGCGGCTGTTTGCCCTGACCCACACCTACTCCGGCTACCCCATGGTGCGCCACGCCCGCGAGCTGGTCGCCGCCGGCGAGCTGGGGGAGCTGCGCTATGTGCAGGTCGAATACCTGCAGGACTGGCTCGCCAACCCCATCCCCCCGGGTCAGAACAAGCAGGCGGACTGGCGGGCCGATCCGACCCGTGCCGGCCGGGCCGGCTGCCTCGGCGACATCGGCACCCATGCCTACCAGCTGGCGGCCTTCATCACCGGGCAGTTGCCAAATGAGCTCGCCGCCCTGCTGCACAGCTTCGTGCCGGGGCGGCGGGTGGACGATCATCTTCAGGTCTGGCTGCGCTACCCCCAGGGGATGCGTGGATCACTCAATGCCAGCCAGGTCGCCAGCGGCGAGGAGAACCGGCTGCAGATCCGCCTCTATGGCGACAAGGCCGGCCTGATCTTCCGCCAGGAGGTACCGAATGAACTCTGGCTGACCCCCCTTGGCGGGGCCAGCCAGCGGCTGACCCGAGGCCGGGTGGCAAGCCCGGCGGCGACCCATGCCAGCCGGGTACCCGCCGGTCATCCCGAGGGTTATCTGGAGGCCTTCGCCCAGCTCTACACGGACGCGGCCTTGCAGATCCACGCCCTGGCGGCCGGGGAGGCCCCGCCCCCCGAGAGCCTGGCGCTCACCACGGTGGAGGACGGGGTGGCGGGCATGCGCTTCATCGAGACCAGTCTGGCCAGCCACGCCGCCGACGGACGCTGGCTGCCGCTCTCCTGACCCGCCATGGCGCAAGGCCGCGGGCGGCCCTCCCCAGGCACCGGACAACAAAAAGCCCGCCGACGAGGGCGGGCTCTTCACCTGAGTTGGCTGCCTCAGACGGCCATCTGCTCGTGGGGGGAGCCATGGTGGCGCAGCCAGAGGAAGCTCAGGGCCACGATCAGCACCATCACCACCATGATGGCCCCCAGGGTCACCTGCCCTTCCATCGGGAAGCTGGCGGCCAGCAGGGTGACCACACCGGCCCCCAGGTTCTGCATGCCCCCCAGAATGGCCCCGGCGGTGCCCGCCTGACCCGGGAAGGGCTCGATGGCGCAGGAGGTGGCGGTCGGGTAGAGGATGCCGCTGCCGATGAAGTAGACAGCCGCGCCCCCGACCAGGGAGGCCGCACTCACCACCCCGAACAGGCCGGGCACCAGAATGATGAGGGCCCCCAGCCCCAGGAAGGCGATGCCAAGGCGCATCAGCTTGCCCTGGCTCAGGCGAAAGCTCAGGCGGGCCGAGAGCCAGGCGCCGAACAGGTAGCCGGGCAGCGGCAGCACGAACAGCACGCTCACCGTGCGGGCGCTCAGCTTGAGCACGTCGCCGAGCAGCACCCCGGCCGCCGCTTCGAATACCGCGAGTCCCGCGAAGGTCGCCATCAGGCAGAGCAGGTTGCCCTGAAAGCGCGGGTTGCCGAGCACGTGGCGGTAGGCGGCGCCGACCCGCAGTGGTTGCTCACGGGCGCTCGCCGGCAGGGTCTCGCCAAACCAGGCCAGCAGGGCCAGGGTGGTCAGGGCACCGAAGCCGAACAGGAACCAGTAGCCGGCGCGCCAGTTGAACAGCTCGGTCAGCCAGCCCCCCAGCACGGGGGCCAGCAGGGGGGAGAAGATCACCCCCATGCTCACCAGGCTGTTGGCGCGGTTGAGCTCGGCGCCGCTGTAGCGATCCCGCATCACGGTCCGGCTCATGGCGCCACCGGCCCCCGTGCCCAGTCCCTGGATGAAGCTGCCGGCCAGCAGGGCGGCAAAGTGCGGGATCAGCTGAATGGTCAGGGTACCCACCAGAAACACCATCATGCCGATGAGCAGCACGGGGCGGCGGCCGATGCGATCAGACAGCGGACCGTAGACGAACTGGGAGAGGCCGTACGGGATCAGGTAGCAGGCCATCACCGCCTGCAACTGACCGGAGGCCACATGAAAGTCCCCCGCCATCATGGGAATGGAGGGCACATAGAGGGTCTGGGTCATCTGGCCCACGGCGACCATCAGAATGGTCAGGAAAAACAGCGGATAAAAACTGTGCCGATACATATCTCAGTCCCGAAAAATCATCGAAAAGCTGCCCGCCTCTGGCAGAGAACCGCAGAGGGGATCCAATAAACAGGGTCAATCAAAGGTGAAACGCAAGGCGGAGGACCCGCACCCGCCAGGAGCAGGACGCTCTTTGGCTTGCGGTGATCTTAGTGATTCATGTCACAAAAAACGAACGAATCTTTATAATCTTCTTTCCCAAGTTTTTCTAATGTGACGGGGCCTGCGGCCCCGTCGAACTGACATCGAAGGGGAGCGGGACGCCTGTGCCCAGGCGCCCCGCTCCCCTTAGCCCACCCGCCCCAACCCGGCGGGCGCCAGCCCGTGCTCGGCGGTGCCCGCCGCCCCCAGTCGCAGGCAGCGCCCGGCCACCTTGCCCGCCAGCGCCTCGTCATGGGTCACCAGCAGCAGGGCGCAGCCTATCTCCGCCAGCTCCGCCAGCAGGCAGGTGACGGTCTGCTGCTGGCTCAGGGGATCGAGCCGGGAACTGGGCTCGTCGGCAAACAGCAGCACCGGGCGCAGCAGCAGGGCCCGGATCAGGGACAGCCGTTGCAGCTCCCCCCCGGAGACCTGGCTCGGCAGCCGGCTCAGCAGCCGCTCATCGAGGCCGAGCTTCGCCAGATAGTCGGTGAGAGGCTGGCGGGGCAGCCGGTGCAGGCGCTGCAGATCGTCAAACTGGGTGGCGAGACGCACCCGGCTGGCGAAGGCCTGCACCGGATCCTGATAGAGCTTCTGCCAGCGGTGGGGGGCTATGCCCCCCTGGCGCAGCACCCGCCCTCGCAGCGGGTGCTGCAACCCCAGCAGCACATTGCCGAGGGTGCTCTTGCCCGCACCGCTCGGCGCCATGATGGCGAGCCGCTCCCCCCGGGCCAGTGGCAGGTCGAGCCCCTCGAACAGGGTCTGATCCCCGTAACCCATGGCGAGCCCCTCCCCCCTGAGCAGCCAGTCGCCGGTCGGGGGATGCACGGCCTCGGGCCAGGCCGAGGGCTCCGCCGCCAGCAGGGCGCGGGTGTAGGCATGGGAAGGCGCCTGCAGCACCTGCTCGGCGGGCCCCTGCTCCACTATCTCACCCCCCTTGACCACCAGCACCCAGCCCCCCAGCGCCCGGGCCAGGGAGAGATCATGGGTGATGGTCAGCAGGTGGCGCCCCTCGGTCAGATAGCCCTGCAGCAATGTCTGCAGCCTGGCACTGGCCCGGCTGTCGAGCCCCTTGGTGGGCTCGTCGGCGATGAGCAGGCGCGCCTGCCCCAGGGTGGCGGCGGCAAAGGCAGCGCGTTGGGCCATGCCCCCGGAGAGCTGGTGCGGAAAGTGACGCTCCCGCCCGGCAAGCCCGAGCCGCTCGAGGGCGTCCCGCGCCCGTGAGCGCGCCTCCTTGCCGCCCGCCAGCCAGCCCTCCTCCACCTGGGGCAGCAGCCCCATGGTGGGGTCCAGCGCCAGCACCGGCTCCTGGGGCAACATGGCCAGCTCCCGCCCCCAGAGGGCGCGCAGGGCCTGGGGGTCCGCCAGGCTGTGGCACAGGCCGCCCATCGCCATCTCACCCCGGCCGCGAAGGGGGGCAGGCAGGGTCCCCATCAGGGCATGGGCCAGCAGGGATTTGCCCGAGCCGCTCTCCCCTATCAGGGTCAAGGCGCTGCCGGGGAGCAGGGTGAGATCCAGCGCCTGCAGCAGGGTCTGTCGGCCGTCATCCACCTGCAGGCCCTTGATATGAATGGTCGTCATGGGGTGACTCCTTGTGCGGATCCAGGATGAAGTGTGCCCTTCTGATTGAGCAGCACCAGGGCCAGCAGCATCACTCCCATCACCAGTATGGGGGCCAGCAGCAGGCGGGGCGCCTCCTGATAGTGGGGCAGCGCCTCCGTCATCATCAGGCCAAGCTCAGGGGTGGGTGGCTGGATGCCCACCCCGACGAAGCCCAGGGTCGAGAGGGTCAGGACGGCCCCCGCGAGGCCAAAGGCCATCATGGTCAACAGCTGGGGGGCCAGCTCGGGCCAGAGGTGGCGCCGCAGGATGTGGGCGTTGCCAAAGCCCAGCAGCCGGGACGCCTCCACCTGGGGCGAGGCGAGCAGCGCCCGGCTGCGGGCCCGCACCACCCGGTAGTACTCCACCCACTGGGCCATGGCCAACCCGAGATAGAGGATGGCGAAGCCCCCCTGGGCCATGGCGGAGAAGAGCAGTACCAGCAGCAGACTCGGCAGGGCCAGCACGCCGTCGGCCAGGCTGCGCAGCAGGCCGTCGACCCAGCCGCCGCGCCAGGCTGAGAGCCAGCCCAGCAGCGACCCCAGCAGGGCAGCCGTCAGGACGCACAACATCCCCAGCAGCAGGGAGAGCCGGGTCGCCGCCGCGAGCCGCGCCATCAGGCTGCGGCCCATCTGATCCCGCCCGAGCGGCTCCTGCCAGGAGGGATCGGCCAGGAACTGCACCAGATCCTGGGCGGCGGGATCGGGCCAGAACACGGGGCCCAGCAGGGCGAACAGCACCACCAGCAGGAGCAGGCTTGCTCCCGCCTTGACAGAGAAAGACATGATCAGGACTCCTTGGGACCGCGGGGATCGATGGCGAGGCAGAGCAGATCCGTCAGGGTATTGAGCAGCACGAAGAGCGCCGCCAGCACCAGCACGGTTCCCTGCACCATGGGGATATCGCGCCAGAAGATGGCATGCACCAGGGCATGGCCGATGCCGGGCCAGGCGAACAGGCTCTCGACCACCACGACCCCTTCGATGAGCAGCACCAGCTGAACCCCTGTGTAGGCGATGACGCTGACCCCGGTATTGCGCAGGCCGTGACGCCTGAAGACCCGGGCAGGCGAGAGCCCCTTGGTGAGGGCGAAGCAGTAATAACCGGACTGCACCACGGTGAGCACGCTCTCGCGCACCACCCGGGAGAGCACACCCGAAAGCCCCAGCCCCAGGGTGAGGGCGGGCAACAGCAGGTTGCTCCCCTCCCCGTGACCGGCGGCGCTGACCCAGCCCAGCTCCACCGAGAGCAGCACCATGAGCACCAGGCCGAGCAGGAAGGGAGGCAGCGCGCGCATCAGCACGCTCCAGCCCAGGGTCAGGCGATCGCACCATCCCCCCGGACGCAGGGCGCTCAGGCTGCCGAGCGGCAGCGCCAGCAACAGAGCCAGGACCACGGCGGCCACCGCCAGGGACAGGGTGGCCCCCAGGTGGTGGCCCACCTCGCTGGCCACAGGTGCGCCCGTCACCAGGGAGCTGCCAAGATCCCCCTGCAGCAGGGCCCCCAGCCAGTCACCGAAGCGGGAGAGGGCCGAGCCGGCCAGCCCCAGCTCGCTTCGCACCGCGTTGGCGGCCTCGGCGGTGACATAGTCATAGCCGTAGCGGCCCGCGGCGATGCGAAAGGCGATGTCCCCAGGCAGGGATTGCACCATCAGAAAACAGAGCCCGGCCACCAGCAGGGCCACCATCAGCGCCTGCACCAGCCGCTGGCCCAGTATTCCCATGACGGCAGAGAAGGGCGCCGCTGTCATTGTGCACTCCATGTCAGCTTGTCCAGACGGTAGCTGCGCTCCTGGGGATCCAGCTCAAAGCCCTTCAGCTCACGGCTGACCGCCGCGCTCTGGCGATACCAGGCGATGGGCAGGAGGGGCAACTCCTGCTGCAGGGTGGTGGCGATGTCACGGCGCAGTGCCGCGGCCTCCCCCGCGGGCAGGGTCTCCTTGTCAAGGCGGGCCAGTGTTTGCTCCATGGCTTGGGATTGCCAGTTCATCACCCCCCAGTCGGCACCGGCGGGGGCCAGATCCCCCAGCAGGGTGACCAGGGGATCCGGCACCAGGGCATAGTTGCGGGCATAGAGGCCGAGCTGGAGCGAGCCATCCTGATGACCGGCCGGGATCTCGCTCGAGTTGCCCACCGCCACCTTGAGGTCCACCCCCACCGCCTTCCACTGCGCCTGCAGTGCCGTGGCCAGCAGGGGCAATTCCGGGCGATCCGGGAAGGTGCGCAGGGTCAGGGCGAAACGCGCCTCCCCCTTGTGCAGCACGCCATCCGCCCCCAACAGCCAGCCTGCCGCCGCCAAGGCCGCCTGAGCCGCCTTGACGTCATAGGCGAGCGGGGTCAGCCCGGGTTGATGCCACTCCCCCAGGGTGGGAGGGAAGAGCTGGGTCGCCGCCATCTCGGGATCCCGCAGCAGGGCCGCCGCCATGCCACGGCGATCGATGGCGAGGCTGAGGGCACGGCGCACCGCCGGATCCTTCAGAAGAGGATCGGCCCCATTGAGCTTGAGCTGTATGGTGCGCGGCAGGGTAACGGAGACGATGGAGACCCGGGGCGCCTGCTGCAAGCGGCGGATGCTGACCGGATCCAGCCCCCAGGCGATGTCGGCCTGACCGCTCTCGGCCATCAGGGTGCGGCTCTCGGCGCGGCCCACCGTCAGGTAGCTCACCTGCGAGATGGCAGGCTGGGGGCCCTGCCAGCCATCGAAGCGCTCGGTCTCGACTCGCTGGGGCTGCTGCAACCGGGTGATGCGATAGGGGCCTGAGCCGATGACCTGGGTCACCTCCCCCTTGGCATCATAGGCCCCCTTCGCCAGGATCTGGGTGCTGGGGTGCGCCAGCACGGCGGCCAGGGGCGCGAAGGGGCCGGTGAGGGTGACCAGCAGGGCCCCCTCATGGGCCTCGATGGACGCGATGGGGGCGCTGGTCATGACACCGGGCTTGCGCCATGCCTGCTGCAGGGCAAAGGCGACCTGCTCGGCGCTCACCTCGCTGCCATCGTGGAAGCGGGCCCCGGGGCGCAGGGTGAATCGCCATTGCAGGCCATCCTCGGAGTGAGACCACTGGCTCGCGAGCCCGGGCTGCAGATTGCCCTGGCTGTCGACCTCGACCAGGGTCTCCGCCACCTGCATGCGGGTAAAGAAAACCCCGTTGCTGGCAGGGTCGACACTGTGGATCTCCCAGGGCCCCACCATGGCCAGCGGCTTGCCGTGAGCAACATTCATCCCGGCCATCAACACCAGGGCGCACCATCCCCAACGGGCGTGTATTTTTGTCATCCTTTCCATCCAAACGATAATGATTACCAACCAAGATCTGGCGTTATAACATAACAATTAATCAGAATGAATGACTTTTCATTTTTGATAGATGGCTTATTTACAGCGGGAAAGGGGGAACAGATGAGCGGCCCAGCAGGCGGACAATGGGGCGGCAATCATAAAAAGCGATGGCCCGTCATCGGGCCATCGTCATCATCCTAGCGGGTCACCATCTGCTGTGCCCGCTTGACCTGATCCTCGGGGCTCTCGTTGCGGGGCGGAATGGTGATGCCCTTCTGGCAGGCGGGTTTGGCCTCCATGCGCGCCATCCAGGCCTGCAGATGGGGCAGGCCCTCGATGGAGATGCCGCTCCAGTCATGGATCCGCACCCAGGGCCAGGTGGCAATGTCGGCGATGCTGTACTCGTCGGCCAGGTACTCATGGTGCGCCAGGTGGCCGTCGAGCACCTCGAACAGACGGCGCCCCTCCTTCTGGTAGCGCTCTATGGCCGCCGGGATCTTCTCGGGGAAGTAGCGGTAGAAGACGTTGGCCTGCCCCATCATGGGGCCGACGCCACCCATCTGGAACATCAGCCACTGGATGGCCTGGGAGCGGCGCTTGGGATCCTGCGGCAGCAGCTTGCCGGTTCTTTCCGCCAGATAGATAAGGATGGCGCCAGATTCGAACACGGCGAAGTCACCGTTATCCCGATCGACGATGGCCGGAATGCGGCCATTGGGGTTGATGGCCAGAAACTCGGGCTTCTTCTGCTCCATGGTCGAGAAATCCAGCGGGATCACCCTGTAAGGCAACCCCAGCTCCTCGAGGGCGATCGACACCTTGAACCCATTGGGCGTGGCGGCAGTGTACAACTCTATCATCTTGGACTCCTTGGTCGTTCAAACATAATGATCAGGCCTGAGCGCTGGGACGGGCACTCACCCGCTCATGCCAGGCCTGCAAGTGATGCTGGTGCGGGGCGATGCGAAGAGCGACGACCTTGCCAAAGCCGATGGTGCACAGCGCCAGGATGTCGGCGATGGTGAAGCGATCTCCTGCCACATAGGGCAGCTCGGCAAGGCGGGCATCGAGCCTGGCAAACCAGACCAGGGCCTGCTGCTTGCACTCCTCCCCCACTGTGCCCTTCTCCGCCAGAAACATCCTGACCCGGCGGGCGTTGGGGGCACGGTTCAACTCATAGACCGTCATCTCGCCTCCGTTGTCGGGAACACAGCGGGCCGCTTCCCATTCCCATGAGGAGCAAAAGCCAAACGGCGCAATATCGGTCTGTTATGACAAATATTGCGCCGCTTGAACAGCCCGAATAGAGGGGGGAGCGGTTAGCTGCACAGCACCACGGGTTGACGCTGACGCAGCAGGATGAGGCGGGAGAGAAGCGGGAAATAGGACTCTAATTTGCTCTGCAGTACCAGGCTGCAGGCGGGATCCGCGAGTTCAGTTTCATCCAGCACTATGCCATTGGAGACGAAGTAAAAGCGCGGGTCCCTGACATCCGGCCCCTGGGGAGGGCTGTCATATTGTCGGTGAACCAGCAAGGGCAGCACGGGCAATCCCAGGGCAGCGCCGCTGGCGGGCCAGACCGGCTCCGGCCATGCCGCATCATCCTCTTCCAGCAGCAAGATGGCCGCCTCCTCCTTCGACGGTTGCCAACTATCCGGTTGTGCCACCCTCACCTCGGTGAAGTAATCCCCCTCTCCACTGGCGGCACGCAGTGCGGCCAGCACACCCAATGTCGTCGCTGCCGACGGTTTTTGACTGACTAATGACAGATTCATGGCTCATGTCCCTATGCTCACCACAGCCTGTTAGCCGGCTGTCGCGATAAGACTAGCCGATAACAGGCCTTTATTGGAGCCGTCAGATCTGCCAGCCCCCACCATGACCGAATGCGGGTACCATGGTTGCTATTCCAGAATATCTTGGTAAGATACCGCGTCCTTTTATCCCCCGTTCTTTAACATCCAGTGGTGAACCTATGCATCCGATGCTGAATATCGCCGTGCGCGCTGCGCGCAACGCCGGTCAAGTTGTAGTAAAAGCCTTCTCCCAGCCCGAGAACATCGAGGCTATCCAAAAAGGCAGCCACGACTTCGTGACCAACGTTGACCGTGAAGCCGAAGCGGCAATCATTCACACCATCAAGAAGTCTTACCCGGAACACAGCATCGTGGCTGAAGAGTCTGGTGAGATTGCCGGTACCAATCCGGATTACCAATGGATCATCGACCCACTGGATGGCACGACCAACCTGGTCAAGGGCATTCCGCACTTTGCCGTCTCCATCGCCCTGCGCGTCAAGGGCAAGACCGAACAAGCCGTCGTTTACGATCCCATTCGTGACGAGCTGTTTACCAGCACCCGTGGCAACGGCGCCCAGCTGAACGGCTACCGTATCCGTGTCGGCAAGGCCAAAGAGATGGCTGGCACCGTACTGGCCACCGGTTTCCCGTTCAAGCAGAAGCACCACATCGAGCCGTACCTGAAGATGTTCCAGAGCATGTTCATCGAATGTGCCGATATCCGCCGTGCCGGCTGCCCCGCCCTGGATCTGGCCTATGTGGCCGCTGGTCGCATCGATGGTTTCTGGGAAATCGGCCTGAAGCCCTGGGAAACGGCCGCCGGTGAGCTGCTGGCCAAGGAAGCCGGTGCCATCGTTACCGACTTCGTGGGTGGTCACAACTACGAGAACTCCGGCAACATGGTGGTTGCCAACCCGCGCGTCCTGAAAGAGATGCTCGGCAAGATCCGCGAAAACCTGCCGGACTCTTTGGCTAAATAAGCTGGCCAGGTAAGTCGCAAACCCTTGAAAAAAATGCCAGTCGGCCCAGCCGACTGGCATTTTTTTATCTCGATGATCCGGAAAGTCAGCCGCTGCAGCGTGGAACCTGCCCCTGCCCCATTCCAGATGAGCAGGCTAGCGGTGCACGGTTATTCACTTTAGATGGTGCCGTTACGCCCCATGTTGATCACGACCCGCCGGTTCTTGGCTCGGCCAGCGTCCGTCTCGTTGGAGGCCACGTGCTGTTTCTCGCCGTGCCCCTCCACCGAGATCTTGCCCTCCTCGATGCCGAGATCCACAAACACCTGCTTGATGGCATCTGCCCGCTTCTCGGAGAGCTTCTGATTCGGCCAGCGACCGCCGTAGCTGTCGCTGTAGGCGTCGATCACCACCACGTCTATGCTCTTGTCCGCCTTCACGTAGTCGCCGATCAGCGCCAGTCGCCGCCTGGAGGCAGGCGACAGCTGATCGCTGTTCTTGTCATAGGAGAGCACGCTGAAGGCGATGTCGTTGAAGCTGTAGGGCAAGAGGCCGCTCAGGCAATCCATGAAGGCCTGGTATTTGACCCTGAAGTTGACCGAGGAGAGCGACACCCGCACCGGCCTGTCCTGGCGATACCAGTCTCTGTACTGGAAGGTGGGCATGCGCCCCCCCTCCAGCTCGTCCAGCATGGTCCAGGCGGTTTGCCCCGCCACCAGGCCGTCGAACTGCTGATAGAACTGCAGCTGGCTTATCTGGCGTCCGGAGACACCGGGACGCCAGCTGGGGGGCATGATCCCGAGGCTCACCGTCTGGGTCCTGGCCTGCGGCCGCTGCCCCTTCAGCTCGAAGTCCAGGTTGATCTTGCGACCGGCCCGGCTGACGAAGGCACCCGTGCCCCAGCGGGGTATGGGGTGTTCGAGACGGCACTCCACCTGAGTATCCGAGGTCAACCGCCAGACGGATTGATCCAGACCGGCACCGAACTCGGTCACTCCCGCCTGCAACTGCATACTCACGGATATGCTGATCAACCCTAACACCCAAGCATTCAACGGCTTGCCCTCCACACGATCTCGGATTAACTATCGGCAGCGGCAAGCCAAGCTTTAGGGCAAAACCTCAATGGGGAGCGGGGCGCTCCATCAGTTTGAAGCTGGCGATGCGGGCCGTCAGATCCTGGGCCAGCTGATCCAGCTCGACACTGTTTTGTTGCAGGGTCTCCGAGTGCAGGCGGTGGGCCTCATAGACCTCCCGAATGGTCAGCACGTTGTGCTGGATATCGTCGGTCACATAACGTTGCTCCTCGGTGGCGGTCGCCACCTGGGCGGTCATGTCGTTCACCTTGCGCACCTCCTTGACGATATCGGTCAGCTCGCTGCCGGCCCGTTTGGCTTCGGTCACACTCAGCCCCGCCTGTTCGGTGCCCAGGTGCATGGCCGTCACCGCCTGACTGGCGCCCTGGCGCAGACGGGCCAGCATACCCGCAATGTCATCCGCCGCCTGCTGGGTGCGCGAGGCCAGCGCCCTCACCTCCTCCGCCACCACCGCAAAACCGCGACCGGATTCGCCGGCGCGGGCCGCCTCGATGGCGGCGTTGAGGGCCAGCAGATTGGTTCTGTCCGAGATCTGCTTGATGAGGCTGAGCGCCTCGCCGACCGACTCCGTCTCACGATGCAGGTTGTCCACCAGCTGCTGGGTATCGACCAGGGTGCCCGCCACCAGCTGGATGGCGTCTATAGTCTGATCTACCTCCCTGTCCCCCTGATGGGCACGTCCGATGGCCTGCTGGGTCGCCTGCGAAGTCTGGGTGGCGTTGCGGGCAATCTCCGCCACCGTCGAGGCCATCTCGGTCGCGGCGGTGGCGACCAGATCCACCTGGCCAACCCCCTTGACCACACCGGCGTTGACCTGTGCTATCACCTCTGCCGAGGCGGCGGCGCTGCGCGCCAGCACGTCGCAGGAGCGGCGCACCGCCAGCAACAGGCCTTCCAGATGTTCGAGGAAGCGGTTCAGATCCTGTGCCAATGCTCCCAGTTCATCACCGGATCGCCAGTTGACCCGCACCGTCAGGTCGTTCTCCTGCACCAGCCGTTTGAAGGTCTGATGCAGCGCCATGAAGCCCTGATGCAGGTCGCGCACCACCCGCCAGCAGACGGCACTGGTCAGGGCCACGCACAAGAGTACGCCGAGGGCGGCCCACCAGAAGTCGCTGGCACTCCTGGCCCGCATCTGCTCAACCCGATCGTACAACTGTTGATAGAGGCGATCCTCGCTCTCCTTGAGCAGGCTTATCTTGTCGGTACTCAAGGCAAACCAGGCTTCGGCATCCACCCCAAAGCCGCCGCTGGCCGCCTTCTCCAGCGCCAGTTTTTCGATGTCGGCTACCTTGGCCACCACGGGAGAGGCCAGACTGTCGGCCAGCAGCTGACGTTGCGAGGGGCTGGCTAACGCCTGGAAACGCTCGAGATAGGTATTCTGGGCGGCGAGGAGGGAGATGTACTGCTGCAACAGCGCCGGGGTGAAACTGCCTCGCGCGAACACATTGCTCAGGGTCGCCCGCTCCAGCCCCATGCGTTCCTTGCTCTGCAAGAAGGCGGCGTAGGCACTGGTCTGCAGCGCTATGGTGGCATCCTGACTGCGAATGCTGACCTGATCCACCACCGCCAGCAACTGGGTGATGAGACGGGTGTAAAAGCCGACCTGCTCCGCCACCTCGACCCCCAGGGCACCAACCCGCTCACGCATGGCGGTGAGCCCGGTCAACGCCTGCTGCACCTCTGTCAATGCCAGCAAGGCAGGATCCTGATGAAAACGCACCAGCAGGGTGTCGACCACCTTGCGCTGGGCAGGCAGGGCATCACGGAACTTGTTGCCGCCAGAACCGAGGAAGCCGGCCGACATGCCACGCTCCCTTTGCAGCTCATGGGCGAGCTGCGCCGCCTCCCGCACCACCCCGAGCGCAGCCTCTGCCTGACTCATCTCCTGCTCGGCCCGATAACGCTCATAGACGTATCGACCGGAAAAAAACAGCAGGGCCAACAGTGGCAGACAGACCACCAGCAACATCTTGTGCGCCAATCCCAGCTTCTTCATCGCCTCGCCCCTCCATGGTTGAAGTGGCCAATTATAAGCGCAACTGCTTTTAATAGAACCAGTTGGCCTGCGCATGGCGGCCCAGGAGGGACAAGGGCCGGCTTTTTTGCCATAATGCCGCCTCCTTTCACGCCGACCGAGATACCATGACCGACGCCGTTCACACCCTCAAGGGCCGTTTTCGTGGCTTTTACCCCGTCGTCATCGATGTTGAAACCGCCGGATTCAATGCCAAGACCGATGCCCTGCTGGAGATCGCCGCCTATACCCTCAAGATGGATGAGCAGGGCTGGCTCATGCCCGATCAGATCTTCCATTTTCATGTGGCGCCATTCGAAGGGGCCAATCTGGAGAAGGCCGCCCTGGAGTTCACCGGCATAGACCCCTTCAATCCACTGCGCGGCGCCGTGGACGAGAAGGAAGCGCTCACCGAGATCTTCAAGGGGGTGCGCAAGGGTATGAAGGAGAGCGACTGCGGCCGGGCCATCATAGTGGCCCACAACGCCACCTTCGATCACGGCTTCGTGATGGCTGCCGCCGAGCGGGCCGGTCTCAAGCGCAATCCGTTCCACCCCTTCGCCACCTTCGACACCGCAGCCCTCTCGGGCCTGGCCCTGGGGCAGACGGTGCTGGCCAAGGCCTGCCAGAGCGCGAACATCCCCTTTGACAACAAAGAGGCCCACTCCGCCCTCTATGACACCGAGCGCACCACAGAGCTGTTCTGTCATATCGTCAACCGCTGGAAGAGCCTGGGGGGTTGGCCCCTGGCCAATCCGGAGGAGATGCCCGCCGATGACAACCCCGGCAGTGCCATTGGGGAATGAGAAAGAGGCTGCCTTGGCAGCCTCTTTCTATGAGGTCGGAGCCGTCGCCAGGCAGCTGGTTTGACCAGAACGGCACAAACAGGGTCATCTAGCACCGTTTTCAGCACGCCATCCCGACAGAACTGATTCAGCTCGGCTGGAATACCGTGAAGAGGCCATTTTGCCGTTTTTTTTCTCGACATTTGTCACGTTTTTCGCAAACTAGCTGACTTTCCCCCGACAGACAGCAACACAATCTATAAGGAAATCAAATGAATCCTGTTGTTATCGCGGTGGCGCTGATGCTGGTGCTCAGCCTGCTGCGGATCAATGTGGTGGTCTCTCTCGCCATCGGCGCCATCGTCGGCGGCCTGCTCGGCGGCCTCTCCCTCGAACAGACCCTCAGCACCTTCACCGGCGGACTGGGTGGCGGCGCCGAAATCGCCCTCTCCTACGCCATGCTGGGGGCCTTCGCGGTGGCCATCTCCCGCTCCGGGATCACCGACCTGCTGGCCCGCAAGGTGATCAGCCAGCTCGGCAAGGATGCCAGTTCGTCCCGCATCCTCTGGGTCAAGAGCCTGCTGCTCACCTCGGTACTGGGGGTATCCATCTCCTCCCAGAACCTGATCCCGGTCCACATCGCCTTCATTCCCATCCTGATCCCGCCGCTGTTGCACGTCATGGCCCAGATGCAGATCGATCGCCGCCAGGTGGCCTGCGTCATCACCTTCGGCCTGACCGCGACCTACATGCTGCTGCCGGTGGGCTTTGGTGGCATCTTCCTTAACAACATCCTGGCCAAGAACCTGATCGACAACGGGGTGGCGGTCGAGTTCAGCCAGCTGCCGCTGGCGATGGCCATTCCGGTGCTCGGCATGTTCGTCGGGCTGCTGGTGGCTGTCTTCTTCAGCTATCGCAAGCCGCGCCAGTATGATCTGGAGAAGATCCTGGCCGCCGAGCCGGAAACCGTCGAACTGAACCTCAGCCACATCTGGGTCGCCCTGCTGGCCATCGCCGTGGCACTCGGCCTGCAGCTGATGACCAACAGCATAGTGCTGGGGGCCCTCGCCGGTTTCATCATCTTCACCTGCGGTGGCGTCATCAAGTTTCGCGAGAGCCAGGACGCCTTCACCCAGGGCGTGCGCATGATGTCCCTCATCGGCTTCATCATGATCTCCGCCGCCGGCTTCGCCGCCGTGATGAAGGAGACCCACGGGGTGGAGAGCCTGGTGCAGTCCGTCTCCGGCATGATGGCTGGCCACAAGGGGCTGGCCGCCTTCCTGATGCTGCTGGTGGGCCTGCTCATCACCATGGGGATAGGCTCCTCCTTCTCCACCGTGCCCATCATCGCCACCATCTATGTGCCCCTGTGCATCCACCTCGGTTTCTCCCCCATGGCGACCATCGCCCTGGTGGGGACCGCGGGTGCGCTGGGGGATGCGGGCTCCCCCGCCTCCGACTCGACCCTGGGCCCCACCTCTGGCCTCAACGCCGATGGCCAGCACGACCACATCTGGGACAGCGTGGTGCCTACCTTCATCCACTACAACATCCCGCTCATTATCTTCGGCTGGATAGCCGCCATGGTGCTCTGACAAGGCGCCACGCAGGCAGACGAAAGGCGACCCCAGGGTCGCCTTTTTTGTCTCTGGCACTCGTCTCAGGAGGCCGGTTGCAGACTCCGCTTCCCGGCGAGGGCGGCCAAGCAGGCCGTCAGAGCCAGCGCGAGGCCCGCCCAGCCCACATCGACCCAGCCCCCCTGCTGCCAGGCCAGCATGGCCAGGCTTGAGCCGAGCGTCCCTCCCAGGAACATGCCCGTCATGAAGAGGGTATTGATCCGTCCCCTCGCCTCGGCTCTCAGGCCATAGATGAGCTGCTGATGGGCGACGAGCGCACTCTGTACCCCCAGATCCAGCAAGATGACCCCGAGCGCCAGCCCGACCAGAGAGAGCCATGTCTCGAACAGGATCCAGGCCAGCACCACCAGCAGGGCACTCACCAGCACCACGGATCTCGCCCCCCGCCTGTCGGCCATTCGTCCCGCCAGCGGGGCAGCCACCACACCCGCCACGCCGATCACCCCGAACAGACCGGCGACCTCGGCACCGAGCCCATAGGCGGGATCGGCGAGGTAGAAGGCCAGCACAGTCCAGAAGGCACTGAAGGAGGCAAACAGCAAAGCCTGGGTCAAGGTGGCGCGGCGCAAGGCAGGCTCTTCGCGCCACAAGTCGATGAGAGAGGCCAGCAGGCGAGGATAGCTCAGGGTGGAGCGGGGCAATCCCAGCGGGATCATCCTGGCCATCAGCAGCCCCCCCAGCAGGGCCAGTGGCACCCCGCACCAGAACATGGCCCGCCAGCTGCCATAGGCGGTGACCAGGCCTGCCAGCGTACGGCTGAGCAGGATGCCGCCGAGCAAGCCGCTCATCACGCTGCCGACCACGGCCCCTCGCCTGGCGGGATCGGCCAGGGTGGCCGCCACCGGCACTATCTGCTGGGCTGCCGTGGCGCCTATCCCGAGCAGGACGGTGGCCAGCATCAACATGGTCGCCTCCGTGGCCATGGCCGCCATCGTGGAGGCCAGCGCAATCAGCACGAACTGCCCAAGGACGAGCCAGCGACGCTCGACCACATCCCCGAGCGGCACCAGCAACAACAGGCCGGCCGCATAACCGAGCTGGGTCAGCATGGCGATCAGGGGGATGGCGGGTTGACCGGGAAAATCCTGTGCCATCACCGCCAGCATGGGCTGGTTGTAATAGATGTTGGCGACCGCCAGTCCACAGGAGAGGGCCATGGCAAAGACAAGGGCGGGGCTTGGGGTGCGGCTCGCCATGGCGGCCCGGTCGGTGGAGACTGATGAACTCATGATGCCATCCTCATAGATGAATGAACCCCGTGCAGCCACGGGCTGGATGAGCACAGACTACCCATGGACACGGGGCGGCACTAGCAGGCACACCGCCATAACACCTATTCCACCCCGGCATGCTCCGGCCCCTGCTTCACGCCGGGCAGCCCGGCCACGAAGGTCAGGAAGGTGCGCGCCTTGGCGCTGAGTTCGCGACCTGCCGGCAGCAGGGTCCAGAGCTCCAGCGTCGGCAATCGCCACTCCGGCAGCGCCACCACCACCTCCCCCCGGGCAAGCTCGGGGGCGAACATCCACTCGGAGGCGATGCCGAGCCCAAGTCCCGCCAGCACGGCGGCCCGCATCCCCTCGGCGGCCGAGACCGTCAGCCGTCCCCGCCCTCGCACCGCAATCCGTTCGTCTCCCCGGCAAAACAGCCACTGCTGCCCCATGCCGGGCTTGGGGCTGTAGAGCACCAGATCGTGATCCTGCAACCCCTGGGGGGAGGCGGGCATCCCCCTGGCCGCGAAGTAGGCCGGAGTGCCCAGCACCCGCATCTCGCAGCGGGAGAGACGGCGTGCCACCAGCGCCGAATCCGCCTGCTCCCCGAGCCGCAAGGCGACATCGATGCCGGCCGAGATGAGATCGACGTTGCCATCATCCAGCAGGATCTCGAGATCCAGCCCAGGGTGATCCCCGAGAAAATCCGACAGGTGCGGGATGATGTGCAGGCGGGCGAAGGTGACGGGGGCGCTTACCCGCAGGCGACCGCTCAGGCCGGCCCGGCACTGCTGCACCCTGGCGTCGGCCTCGTTGACCTGCGCCAATATCTCCCTGGCGCGCCGATAATAGGCCTCCCCCGCCTCGGTGGGGGCCAGGCCACGGGTCGAGCGCAGCAGCAGGCGGCTGCCAAGACGCTCCTCCAGCTGGGCAATCAGCTTGGAGACAGTGGGTTGACCCAGCCCCAGCCGACGCCCCACCGCCGAGAAGGAGCCGGTCTCCACCGCCAGCACGAAGACCTCCATCACCCCCAATCTATCCATCCGTCTCTCCCCTGCCCGTCACTGCCGGCGGCGTCTCACCTTGCACCGTCGGCATCCAGTGGCACAAGGTAGCATCCCGCCCCCTCGGCCGCACCCCTGCCCTGTCCGACATGGCCCAGGGATGGCCTCTTGCCATCCTGTCCGGTGTCTTGCGGGATCCGTTTGCCCGCACTCTTGTCCAAACGAGGCGCACAAAAAAAGGCCGCTCATGGAGCGGCCTTTCATCAATCAGATCTGGACTCAGCTGTCGCGGCGCTTGTTGCCACCGAACTTACGATCCTTGTTGAAGCCACCTTCACGGCGCTCCCCGCTCTTGTTGAACGGACGGTCACCGCTGGGGCGGCGATCCTTGTTGAAGGGACGATCGCTGCGGGGCGGACGGGGGGCAGTGTTGCTGCCGGCCGGCACCTCGGTGTAGCGGGTGATCTGCAGCGGACGCTGGCAGACACGGGCCTTCTTGATCACTTCCAGCACGTCGGCTGTCATGCCTTTCGGCAGGTCGACGGTGGAGAAGTCATCGGCGATGTCGATGTTGCCGATGAAACGGCTCTCGATGTTCGCTTCGTTGGCGATGGCGCCCACGATCTGGCCCGGCTTGACGCCGTGATGGGCACCCACGTCTACGCGGTAACGCTCCATCTCCACGTCAGGATTGTCTTTCAGCGGGCGCGGCTCCAGGGACGGCATGCGACGGGCAGGACGATCGCCACGGTCGCCGAAATCACGGGGAGCACGATCACCGAAGTCACGGCGCTCGAACTCACGGCCAGCACGATCGCTTGCCGGCTCAGGGATGGAGTCATCCAGCAGCAGCGGTTGGTCACCCTGTACCAGCTTGGCCAGGGCGGCAGCCAGCTCCAGCGGATCGGCAGAATCTTCTTCGATCAGCTCGTTCACCAGGTTCACGTAGATCTCAAGCTCTTCGCCCATCATGGTTTCCCGGATGCGCTCCTTGAACTTGGTCATGCGGTGCTGGTTGATGTCCTCGGTGCTCGGCATCTTCATCGGCTCGATGGCCTGACGAGTGGCGTGCTCGATGGCGCGCAGCATGCGGCGCTCGCGGGGAGCCACGAACAGGATGGCCTCGCCCTTGCGACCGGCACGGCCGGTACGGCCGATACGGTGAACATAGGATTCGGTATCGTACGGAATGTCGTAGTTCACCACGTGGGTGATGCGCTCGACGTCCAGACCACGGGCGACGACGTCGGTGGCGATCAGGATGTCCAGCTGGCCTTGACGCAGCTTGTCGACGGTACGCTCACGCAGCTTCTGCGGGATGTCACCGTGCAGGGCTTCACAGGCGTGACCACGGGCGGCCAGTTTGCTGGCCAGCTCTTCGGCGGCGTTCTTGGTGCGCACGAAGACCAGTACGGCTTCGTACGGTTCGACTTCCAGCAGACGGGTCATGGCGTCCAGCTTGTGCAGACCGGTTACCTGCCAGTAGCGCTGGCGGATGGTCGGTGCAGTGGACGTCTTGGTGATGATCTTGATCTCTTTGGGCTGCTTCAGGTGCTTCTGGGCAACACGACGGATCTGGTCCGGCATGGTGGCAGAGAACAGGGCAACCTGACGGGTGGCCGGGCACTGTTCCATGATCCAGTCCACGTCGTCGATGAAGCCCATACGCAGCATTTCATCGGCTTCGTCCAGTACCAGGGCTTTCAGGCCGGATAGGTCCAGGTTCTTGCGACGGATCAGATCCATCACGCGACCAGGGGTACCGACGACCACCTGGGCACCACGGCGCAGGGCGCGGGTCTGGGTTTCGTAAGAGGAGCCACCGTAGATGGGCAGGACATGGAAGTCAGGCATGTGCTTGGCGTAACGTTGGCACGCCTCGGCAACTTGCAGCGCCAGCTCACGGGTCGGTGCCAGCACCAAAATCTGAGTGTTACGGTTACCAGCTTCCAGACGAGACAACAGAGGCAAGGCAAAAGCAGCGGTCTTCCCTGTACCGGTTTGCGCCTGCCCCAGCAGATCGTGTCCCGCCATCAGGTGGGGAATTGCTGCGGCCTGGATCGGTGACGGGCGCTCATAGCCCACGTCCTGCAGCGCTTTCAATACAGGCGCGGCCAGTCCAAGCTCACTAAAAAGGGGCAGTTGTTCGGTATCAGACATAGATTCTTCCAGATTAAGGCAGGCGGCTAACACCGCGGAATAGCAAAAAGGCGGCGATTATAGCGCCACTTTGTTCTGCTGTCTTGAAAAATGTGATAAGCCTCTCAAGACGTTGGCAATTATAGAGGGATCTCGCGACTATGGCTTGCTTATTTTGCACCCATGGTGCGTTATTGCAGATCACTCCTCGCCGGAGTCCTTGTCCCGCTTGTGTTTGAGCACCGCCATGGTCAGTCTGCTGGTGCACAATAAACGCTCACGTTCGTCCCGAATTTCAATCTGCCACACCTGGGTCGTGGCCCCCAGATGCAGTGGCGAGCAACGCCCCGTCACCACCCCTTCCCGTTTGGCGCGCAGGTGGTTGGCATTGACCTCCAGTCCCACGCAGTAGCTCTCCGCCCCCACCGCCATGTTGGCCGCCAGCGACCCCAGCGTCTCCGCCAGCACCACGGAGGCGCCGCCGTGCAGCATGCCGAGCGGCTGATGGGTGCGGTGATCCACCGGCATGCTGGCCTCGAGCCAGTCGGGCCCAAAGGCGGTATAGAGGATGCCAAGGTGGGCCATCAGGGTGTTGCGGGAGCTGGCGTTGAGCCCTTCGAGGCTCATGGGTTTGCGCCAGATGGGGGCGTTCTCTTGACTCATGGCGAGCAGACTCCTTATGTGATCAATGAGTTGGACACGATCAGTGCCGGCAAAAAAGACGAAGAAAAAAGATGCCCCGAACCGGGGCATCTTGACAAGTACCTTGCGTCACCAGGGGTAGGTCACCCCGGGCCATTCGGCCCAGGGCAGCTCACGCCCCGGCAGGCGCGGGTGATGCCAGTGCCACACCTTGCCCAGCCAGGCGCGCAGCTCGGCCTCCAGCATGGCGTCATCGAGAGGAGCCTCGGCCACCTTCCAGAAGAAGAGCTCCACCTCCACCTCAGGCAGCACCGAGGGGTAGAGGTAGACCCCGCCCCAGAACTCGGGCTCCCGCTCCGGGCTCCAGAGGCCATAGGCGAAGGAGCGCTTGGCGATAAACTCCGAGCGCTGCCACTCCAGATCGGCCTCGTGCTGGCTCAGGCTGAACTGGGCCGAGGGCCAGACGTCATCGGGGCGAAACAGCTGATGGAGCTGCTCCCGCTCGCGCAGCATGGCGACGAACTCCACCACGGCCTGGCTCGGGCTGGCAGGCAGCAGCAGAAAGCTCGGGTGCCGATAGGCTTGTGGCACCCGAAACCGCTTGGGGAAGCGCAGCATCAGAGCAGTTCCAGCAGCGCCTGCAGCGGATGCTTGAGTTTCTCCCCCTCCATCCGCTTGACCTGGCTGCGGCACGAATAGCCGGTAGCCAGACAGCGATCCTTGGGCAGGCGTGCCAGAGGCTCAGCCCAGCTTAAGGAGTAGATCCCCTTGGAGTTGTCCACCTGCTTGGCGTCGTGGCCATAGGTGCCCGCCATGCCGCAGCAACCCACAGACACCGGCTGCAACTTGGCGCCGAAGCGGCCAAACAGGGTACCCCAGTCGCCGTGGGTCGAGGGCTTTGCTGTCTTCTCGGTGCAGTGGGCAAACAGATACCAGGGCTCCGCCTCTCCCGGCTCTTTCGCTGCGGCCCTGACTTGCGGGGCCGGAAGAGAGAGCAGCCACTCCTGGGGCAGCAGCACCTGGAAGTCGCCGCGGGCGGGGCCGAGCGCCTTCACATACTCGTCGCGATAGCAGAGCACCAGGGAGGGATCCACCCCGACCATGGGGATGCCCAAGGCCGCGATCTTGTTGAGGAACTGGGCACTGTTGGCCGCGGTGCGGGCGAAGGCGCGCAGGAAGCCCTTCACGTGTTGCGGCTTGCCGTTGGGCTTGAAGGGCAGCAGATAGGGCTGATAGCCCAGCTCGCTGGCGAGTCTCACCAAGTCGCGCACCACGGGGGCGTCGTAATAGCTGGTGAAGGGATCCTGCACGATGAGCACCACTTTTTGGCGCTGCTCGGGGCTCATGGCCTCGAGGCCCGGCAGATCGAAGTAGCGGGCCTTGTGATCGCGCAGCTCCTCGGCCAGGGTGGGCACGCTCAGAAGCGGCACATCCACCATGCCGATGCTCTTCTCGGTCGCCTTCTGGGCCCACTCTTTCTCCAGGAAGAAGTTGACCAGCTTGGGGGCCTTGGCAAGCAGGGGCGCGTAAGCTTCGACGGTGCCGACGAAGTAATCCTTGGGGCCGCGCAGATAGCGGCTGTGGTAGAGCTGCATGAAGCGGGCACGGAAGCTCGGCACGTCCACCTTGATGGGGCACTGGCTGGTGCACGCCTTGCAGGCCAGGCACCCCTCCATCGCCTCCATCACCTCGTGGGAGAAGTCGTACTGGCCGCGAGCGCGGGCCAGGGTGTTGCGAAACTTGTCGACGATGGCCTTGAAGCGCAGACCGCCGCTTTGCAGCGCAACTTCTTCGGCCAGGGGATCGAAGCCCTGCTCCGCCAGCTGGCGCAGCCATTCGCGCATCAGCCCGGCCCGCCCCTTGGGGGAGTGGCGGCGATCGCGGCTTATCTTGACCGAGGGACACATGGGGGAGTCGGTCTCGAAGGTGAAGCAGAGGCCGTTGCCGTTGCAATCCATGGCGCGGGTGTAGCTTTCGCGCACCGCAATGGGGATCTGGCGGTCAAACTTGCCGCGCTTGGGCCCGTCCACCGACACCAGTTCGGCACCGCTGCCATAAGGGATGCAGATCTTGCCCGGGTTGATGCGGTTGGCCGGATCGAAGGCCCCCTTGACCCGCTGCAGCTCCTCCCACAGCTCGCCGAAGAAGGCGGGGCTGTATTCGGAGCGAAAGCCCTTGCCATGCTCCCCCCACATCAGGCCGCCATATTTGGCGGTGAGGGCCACCACCTGATCCGAGATGCGCCGCAGCAGCACCTCCTGCTCGGGATCGCACAAATCCAATGCAGGTCGCACGTGCAGCACCCCGGCATCGACGTGGCCGAACATGCCGTAGTCGAGGCCGTGGCCATCCAGCAGGGCACGAAACTCCATGATAAAGTCCGCGAGTGACTCAGGCGGCACGGCGGTGTCTTCGGTAAAGGCCACCGGCTTCTTGCGCCCCGCGGCGTTGCCGAGCAGCCCCACCGACTTCTTGCGCATGCCGTAGATGGTCTCGATGCTCGGCAGGTGGTCGCACACCTGATAGCCGATGATGCCCGCCTCCCCCCTGGCCAGCAGGCCGTCGATACGCCGGCACAGCTCGGCCACCTTGGCCTGGTGCTCGGCTTCGTCGGTGTCCGCAAACTCGACGATGTTGAGCCCCTGCAGATCCTTGCCGGGCACATCCTGGATGAGATCCTTCACCGAGTGCCAGATGATGTCGGCGCGGGCCAGCCCCAGCACTCGGGAGTCCACGGTCTCCACCGACAGGGCATGGGCCTGCACCATAAAGGGGGCATTGCGCAGGGCGGAGGGGAAGCTGTCGTACTTGACGTTGACCAGGGTGCGGTAGCGCGGAATGGGGGTGATGTTGAGGCGGGCCTCGGTGATGAAGCCCAGCGACCCTTCAGATCCGCACAGCACCCGGCTTACATCCAGGGTGTCGCTCTCCGGCTGATAGAGGTGCTTGAGATCGTAACCGGTCAAAAAGCGGTTGAGCTTGGGGAAGGTGGCTTCGATGTCGGCGCGCCTCTCCTTGCCGATGCGATAGAGGGTGCGGTAGATCTCCCCCTCGCGGCTCTCGAGGGCCAGCTTGTCTGCCAGGCGCTGGCCGTTCACCGGCTCGGTCGCCATGATGTCGCCGTTCTCCAGCACGGCCTTGAGCCCCAGCACGTGATCCGAGGTCTTGCCGTAGACCAGGGACCCCTGCCCCGAGGCATCGGTGTTGACCATGCCCCCCAGGGTGGCGCGGTTGGAGGTGGAGAGATCCGGCGAGAAGAAGTAGCCGTGGGGTTTGAGGTAGGCGTTGAGCTGATCCTTCACCACCCCGGCCTGGGCGCGCACCCAGCCCTGCTCCAGATTAATTTCCAGGATCTGGTTCATATGGCGCGAGAGATCGACGATAATGCCGCCGCCCAGGGACTGGCCATTGGTGCCGGTACCGCCGCCGCGAGGGAAGAAACTCAAGGTGGCGTACTCCGGCCCCTGAGCCAGCCTGAGCATCACTGCAATATCGTCCGCGCTGCGCGGATAGAGAACCGCCTGAGGTACTACCTGATAGACGCTGTTATCCGTCGCCATCGCCAACCGGCTTGCATAAGACTTTTCGATATCACCACGAAATGCTGATCGCGCCAGCAACTCAAGAAACTGCAGGGTTGTAGGTGACAAACTGTCCTGGTAATCGAGTCTCGGGATCATGAATCCTTGTTCCCATCCTTTGCTTGATGCCGGTATTCCGGCGACAACGACCGTTCGGGGCTGCCTCTTTGCGGGCGCCCGAACCAGTCCGCTCACATGTGAGCGGGCAGTATATCAGCTAGAAAACCGCTTGCGCGTTCAATCTTCACCATTTGAAAGGAGGACTTTTATGGCTCATTACAGCCATGTTATCAGTACGCTGGTTCGCACCGAGAAACAGGCCCTGACCCTGTCACTGTTCGGCTGCATCAGCTTCGCCATCTTCGGGATCGGCTACGGCCTCTTCGTCGGTTCCAACGCCATCATGCTCGATGGCATCTTCACCCTGTTCAGCATGGGCATGACGGGCCTCGGACTCATCACCGCCTATCTCGTTACCCGCCCCTCGGATGCGCGCTTCCAGTATGGCTACGCCCACTTCGAGCCCATCACCAACGTCATCAACGGCACCATCATACTGCTGCTCTGCCTCGGCGCCCTTCATAGCGGCATCACCTCCCTGCTCGAAGGGGGACGGGAGATAGACCTCGGTCACGCCCTCATCTACGCCGCCGTCTGCACCTTCTTCTGCGCCATCATCTACCGGATCGAGGCGGGCGTCGCCGAGCGGATCGACTCCGAACTGGTGCGGGTCGACTCCAAGGAGTGGCTGGTCGACACCCTGCTCAGCGCCACCCTGCTCATCGGCTTCGTGGTCGCCATCGGCCTCGACGCCCTCGGCTACGGCCAGTACAACCGCTACATAGACCCGGTACTGGTCACCCTGCTCGCCCTGTGCGCCACCCTGATCCCCATCAAGGTGCTCGGCCGCAACCTGCGGGAAGTGTTGAAAATCGCCCCCAAGGGGGATGTCTCCCAGCTGGTGGCCAGCGAAGTCGAGGCCCTGCGCCTGCGCCATGGCATCGAGTGCTACAGCCATCTGGCCAAGAGCGGCCGCCGCTTCGATCTGGAATTGAACATATTGGTGGCCCCGGATCAGGAGTGGCCCATAGAGCGCCAGGATGCCCTGCGCCAGGAGCTCTGGTCCCGCCTCGGCGATACCCTGGGGGATGCCTGGCTCTCGGTCTGCTTCACCCGCGAGAAACGCTGGCTCTGATCCGGCGCTTGCCATCCTGATGCAACGCGGGGCCCCGTCGCCCCGCGTGACAAGGGCCCCAGGCAAGGCCCCGGCAACCCGCCTGCCACCTCCCCCTGCATCACTCTTGCTGTCACTCTCGCCGCCCCTCTCCTGCCCGTAATTTCTCTGCTTTTTTTAATCTTTAAACCATTGACAGGGAAAACCGTTTGCCGAGTCCCTTGAATCGATAACCATTTTCAACGGCACAAAAAGTTACGAAAATTTCGTTGCTAAAATTAAGTCGGCCAGCTATTTGTTTTCGCCAAGGACAAACGGCAGACTGCGCGCCGAAATACAGTGATGTTGTTATCCACCGGACAATAAAAACAAATACACTTATTCCACTTTGTTAAACAGTTAAGGTAAGTCCCATGAAAAAGGTGTTGATCACAGTATTGGCATTGACCATGGCGGGCACCGCCAGTGCTGCCCTTCCCCAGCTTAATTACGAGTGCCCGGGACAGATCCAGATGCACAGCGATGAGGGGGGCCCCGTCTATATCAATGGCAAGGAGGCCAAGCTCAAGAAGTTCAGCGATGACTTCTATGAGGCCAAGGGCTCGGGAGTCACCCTCTCCATCAGCAACACCGGGGGCCAGTACGATGTCTCCTACAACAGCAAGCAAGGCTCGGGCGTCTGCCACCCGGCAGCCACGTCAGCAGCCCCTGCGGCCTCGGCAAGCCCTGCCAGCCCTGCGGAGAAAGCCTGTCTGAAGGCGGTCTCCGAGAAGACGAACGTGCCCCAGGCCCAGCTTCAGGTGACTGACGTCATGGACTCCGAAGCCGGGGTCGGCGTCACCATCAAGGTGCCGGGTGCCGATGCCCCCTGGTCCTGCCTCAGTGACAAGAAGGGCCATGTTCAGGGCGCTGCCTACACGGGCCAGTGACGGGGTCCATTGCGCTCGACATCCGATCCCCATGACATGAGGGGATTGACCGACAGGGAGGCAATGCCTCCCTGTCTTCATGTTCAACGCCTTATATTGAAGCGCCAACTTCCCTGTCTTCATCTTCGAGGTTTTATATTGAGGCGTCAGCCTCCCTTCAAATAACCTCCCCTGTCATCGACACCATAAACAGCCGCAGGGCCGACCGCTTTCTTATATAACCAAATGAGCTGACATTTATTAAAACAAGCACCAAATGATAGGCACCTGAAATAGGTTGTTACACATTGTCCAGTCGCGGATATATACAGCCCCTGCGTCTTATGCCTTTTTCCTCCATATGGCGAGCGGCTTTCCATGGGCCGACCCGGCAGCGCAGGCACCCCGTGCCCGGTAGTCGCTCATCTCTATGTGCGCCCGGCGCTTGCCAAATCGGTGATAGCCGTTATCATCAGAGCTCAATTTTGACCCGAGGTTTTATTGCCCATCATGGACAATCCCCGAAGTAGCCCTTCGTTTTTCCCCATCAAAACCTATCTGTACCTGCTCAACCAACGCCTCTGAAAACAGCCTTGCCCTGTCACGGCCCCTGCCGTGAGCGACATCCACTGCGTCTGTTTTTATTGAGGTCATCCTAATGGAATTCTTGCTGGACCCGTCTATCTGGGTCGGTCTGTTCACCCTGATCATCCTCGAGATAGTGCTCGGGATCGACAACCTGGTCTTCATCGCCATCCTGGTGAAGAAGCTGCCCCCCGCCCAGCGGGACAAGGCCCGGCTCATCGGCCTCTCCCTGGCCCTGATCATGCGCCTCGCCCTGCTGAGCGTGATGTCCTGGCTCGTGACGCTCACCACCCCCATACTGCACATCTGGGATCACCCCTTCTCGGGGCGGGATCTCATTCTGATGGGGGGCGGCCTCTTCCTGCTGTTCAAGGCCACCTCAGAGCTGCACGAGCGGCTGGAGGCCAAGCCGGAGGAGCAGGGCCCGGCCGGTGTCTATGCCGGATTCGGGGTGGTGATCGCCCAGATCCTGGTGCTGGATGCCGTCTTCTCCCTGGACTCCATCATCACTGCGGTCGGCATGGTGGAACACCTGGGCGTCATGATGGCGGCCGTGACCATCGCCATGGTGGTGATGGTGATCGCCTCCAAGCCCCTGACCCGCTTCGTCAACGCCCATCCCACCGTGGTGGTGCTCTGCCTGAGCTTCCTGCTGATGATAGGCTTCAGCCTGGTGGCGGAGGGCTTCGGCTTCCACATTCCCAAGGGCTATCTCTATGCGGCCATCGGCTTCTCTGTGCTCATCGAGTTCTTCAACCAGCTCGCCCAGCGCAGTGCCCAGCGCCACGAATCCAGGCAGCCCCTGCGCGAGCGCACCACGGCCGCCATCTTCAAACTGATGGGGGGCAGCCGGGCCAACCAGCACCCGCAGCAGGATGAGGAAGAGGAGCTGGAGGCCCCCCGCCCCATCAGCTTCGGAGAAGAAGAGCGCTACATGGTGACCGGGGTGCTGTCGCTGGCCGAGCGCTCCATCCGCACCATCATGACCCCCCGAGCCGAGATGGAGTGGATCGACGTCAATGACTCCCCGGACGAGATCCGGGCCCTGCTGCAGCGGGCCCCCCACAGCCTGTTCCCGGTCTGCGACGGGGAGCTGGACGAGATCATCGGGGTGGTGAAGGCGCGGGATCTGCTGTTTGCCCTCAACGAGGGGCAGTCCCTGGCCGAGCTCGCCAGGCAGAATGACCCCATCATAGTGCCCCAGACCATCAACGTGATCCGGCTGCTGGCGGAGCTGCGCCAGGCCAGGGGCAGCCTCATTCTGGTGGCAGACGAGTTCGGCATCATCCAGGGGCTGGTCACCAACCACGATCTGCTGGAGGCCATCGTCGGCGAGCTGCCGGACGAGGATGAGACCCCGGACATCGTCCAGGAGGGGGAGAGCTGGCTCATCAACGGCAGCACCAACATCCACCAGATAGAGCAGACCCTGGGCCATGACGGCCTGGTGAGCGAGAGCGATGAGTACGTGACGCTGGCAGGCATGCTGCTCTCCCACTTCGGCAGCCTGCCCACCAGCGGCCAGCAACTGCGCCTCGGCCAGCTCTGCTTCGAGGTGCTGGCGGTGAGCGAGCGCCGGATAGAGCGGGTGCGGGTCACCCCGATAGGCGCCAGCGCCGCCTGATCTGCCGCGACATCAAAAGAGGGCCAACAGGCCCTCTTTTTCATGGCCTCAGGCCCATTGCTGTGCCAATGGCAATTCTCTTCTGCAATTACCCCTCTTTTTCACAATGACAATCCCCTCTAGAGTCTCCTCCATCTCAACACGAGGAATTCACCATGCACCACGATCCCCTGTTCTGCCCCCTTCGCCTCGGCCAGTTGCACCTCTCCAACCGCATCGTCATGCCGCCCATGACCCGTTCCCGCGCCAGCCAGCCCGGTGACGTGGCCAACGCCATGATGGCCACCTACTACGCCCAGCGCGCGGGCGCCGGTCTCATCATCGGCGAGGGCACCCAGATAGATCCCCTGGGCAAGGGCTATGCCTGGACCCCGGGGATCCACAGCGCCGAGCAGGTGGCCGGCTGGAAGCAGGTGACCGATGCGGTGCACGCCAAGGGAGGCATCATGTTTGCCCAGCTCTGGCACGTGGGCCGGGTCACCCACCCGGACAACATCGGCGGCGCCCAACCGATCTCCTCGTCCGCCATCAAGGCCGAAGGGGTGAAAGTGTTTGTCGACAACGGCAGCGACGCCCCGGGCTTTGTGGAGACGGTCACTCCCCGCGCCATGACCCAGGCCGACATCGACGCCGTGGTGAGCCAGTTCCGCCAGGCCGCCCGCAATGCCATGGAGGCCGGCTTTGACGGCATCGAGCTGCACGCCGCCAACGGCTACCTCATCAACCAGTTCCTCGACTCCGAGTCCAACGCCCGCACCGACAACTACGGCGGATCCCTGGAGAACCGGCTGCGCTTCCTGAAAGAGGTGACACAAGCGGTCAGTGACGAGATCGGATCTGACCGGGTTGGGGTGCGCCTCGCGCCACTCACCACCCTCAACGGCACAGTGGATGCGAACCCGCAGGAGACCTATCTGGCTGCAGCGAAGCTGCTGGGGGAAATAGGCATCGTCTACCTGCATATCGCCGAGGCGGACTGGGACGATGCCCCCCTGATGGCGAAGGGTTTCAAACAGGGGCTGCGGGACGCCTTCCCCAACACCCTCATCTATGCGGGAAAATATGACGGCGAGCGGGCCAGAGCCGCGCTGCAGGCGGGCTGGGCCGACCTGATTGGCTTCGGTCGCCCCTTCGTGGCCAACCCCGACTTGCCGAACCGGCTGCGTCACGGCTATCCCTTTGCCCCCCATGATCCCGCCACCCTGTTTGGCGGCGGCGAGCAGGGGCTCATCGACTACCCCGTCTATCAGGCCGAGACAGCGTCACAGCCTGCCTGAGACTGGCAACCAGCCTAGCCTCGGTGCCACGCGCCCGCCCTTATCGGCGGGCGCGTTGTTGTTGAACGTCCGGCGCTAGTAGAGCGCCACCCCGTGGCAGGCACCATAGCCCCTGATCTCCTGGGTCAGCCTCACCTTGTCGGCCAGGCTCAGCCAGCTCGCCTCCACCCCATTGAGGGAGAGGCGGCAGAGCTGCTCCCGCGTGGCGCCGAGCCCGTCGGCCAGGGCCCTGAAATTGGCCCCCATGTAGCCGCCAAAATAGGCGGGATCGTCGGAGTTGATGGTGACGCAGAGCCCCTGTTCCAGCAGGGTCAGCACGTTGTGATCCGCCATGGTGTCAAACACCCTGAGCCGTACGTTGGAGAGGGGGCAGACGGTGAGCGGCAGCCGGGTATCGGCCAGGTAGCGCACCAGCTCGGGATCCTCGGCGCAGTGCACCCCGTGATCGATGCGTCTGACCTGCAGCTCCTGGATGGTCTGCCAGATGTAGGCCGCCGGTCCCTCCTCCCCGGCATGGGCTACCACAGGCAGTCCCAGCTCCCTCGCCCGGGCGAAGACACGGGCAAACTTGCCGGGGGGATTGCCGAGCTCGCTCGAATCCAGGCCGACCCCGTGCAACCGGGCCAGATAAGGCTCGGCCTCGCGCAGGGTGGCGAAGGCATCCTCTTCGCTCAGGTGGCGCAAGAAGCTCATGATGAGTCGCCAGCTGATGCCAAGCTGCCGCTCCCCCTGCTGCAATGCCCGCTCTATGCCGCCGAGCACCGTCTCGAAGGGAATGCCGCGGGCACTGTGGGTCTGGGGATCGAAGAAGATCTCCACGTGCACCACCTTGTCGGCGGCGCAGCGTTCCAGATAGGCCCAGGTGAGGTCGAAGAAGTCCTGCTCGGTGACCAGCACGCTGGCCCCCAGGTAGTAGAGATCGAGAAAGGATTGCAGACAGTCGAACTCATAAGCGGCCCGCAGGCTCTCGACGTCGGGCCAGGGTAGGGTCACCCCGTTGCGCTGGCCAAGGGCAAACAGCAGCTCGGGCTCCAGGGTGCCCTCGATATGCAGGTGCAACTCCAGCTTGGGCAAGCCGGCAATAAAGTTCTCCATGATGACGGCTCCATCGTCAGCGCCTGATGGTTAAGGCAAGTCCAGGCGCCGACGGCGCCCTCCCTCTGCAGTCATTGTGCACCCATCTGGCGCGCCGGGGGAGACTTGTCATCAAAGCGCCTTATAATGGCGGCACAAAAAAGCCATAAGTGATTGAAGACATTCGAGGTTGGCAACCACCTCCCCCTACAAGGAGTTTCCATGAAGAAAAGCGTCATCTGTGATATCGACGGCGTCATCCTGCACAACAACGATCTGGTGCCCGGCGCCGACCGTTTCGTTCATCGCCTGCTGGAGCAGGGCAGCAAGCTCTTGTTCCTCACCAACTACCCGGCCCAGACCCAGAAAGATCTGCAAAACCGCTTCCGCTCCGCCGGGATCGAGGTGCCGGAGGAGTGCTTCTATACCTCCGCCATGGGCACCGCCGACTTTCTCAAGCGCCAGGATGGCAAGAAGGCCTATGTGATTGGCGAAGGGGCCCTGACCCACGAGCTCTACAAGGCCGGCTTCACCATCACCGACATAGACCCCGACTTCGTGGTGGTGGGGGAGACCCGCAACTACAACTGGACCATGATGCAGCTGGGGGCCAAGTTCGTGGATCAGGGGGCCCGCTTCATCGCCACCAACCCCGATACCCACGGCCCCATGATGCACCCGGCCTGCGGCGCCCTCTGCGCCCCCATAGAGCGGATGACCGGCAAGAAGCCGTTCTACGTGGGCAAGCCGAGCGCCTGGATCATTCGCGCGGCCCTGAACCGGATGGAGGCCCACTCCGATGACACCATCATCATCGGCGACAACCTGCGCACCGACATACTGGCGGGCTTCCAGGCCGGCCTCGAGACGGTGCTGGTGCTCTCCGGGGTGAGCAAGGTGGCGGACATCGACCGCATGCCGTTTAGACCGAATCACATCTTCGACTCCGTGGTGGACATCGATATCGTCTGATCCCCTTCCTTGGCCCCCCTTGGCAAGGTGGCGCACATCGTTTAACGTAAGCGCAACATTGTTAAACAAACTAAACGGGAGCAGGACGCTCCCCTCGCCACCCCAAGGACGCACCATGAAGAGCCTGAACGACTGGATCCTGCTGGACCAGCACCCCGTCTCCCCCACCCCGCTGATGCCCGCCCCCGAGCGGATCCGGGCCGGCAGCCCGAGCCAGACCCTCTGGAACCACTATTCGGACCCCAGCCAGCAGTTTCACGTGGGCTTCTGGGCCTGCGAGCCGGGGCGCTGGGCCGTGCACTACACAGAGCACGAATACTGCCAGTTGCTGGAGGGCGAGGCGCGGATCCACGACGGCCAGGGGGGCGAGTTGCACCTCAAGCCGGGGGATCAGTTCGTCATCCCGGCGGGCTTCGTCGGCGAGTGGGAGACCCTGGTGGCCTGCCGCAAGCTCTATGTGATCTTCGAACCCGCCGCGACCTGACGCGCACGTCAAGCAAGCCCCTGGTTGTCGACACCATTCTCACCCGCCGACTTGACGTTGGCGGCATGATTTTGTGCGGTTTTCCCGCTTGCAAAAGGTTTTTGCGCTAGGCATTGTGATTGGCGAGGAATGTAAATGGAATTTCGAGCCCGAACGTGGGGGGCTCATATAAAAATCAAGAGGATTACCGCCAATGTGTTCTATTTTCGGCATTCTGGACATCAAGACCGACTCCGCCACCTTGCGCAAATCGGCCCTGGAGATGTCCAAGCGACTGCGTCACCGCGGGCCTGACTGGTCCGGCGTCTACAGCTCCGACAAGGCCATCCTGGTGCACGAGCGCCTGGCCATCGTCGATCCGGGCAATGGCGCCCAGCCGCTCTACAACCCCGAGCGCACTCACGTATTGGCCGTCAACGGCGAGATCTACAACCACAAGGAACTCGAGAAGCACCTCAAGGTCGACTTCAAGTTCCAGACCCACTCCGACTGCGAGGTGCTGCTCGCCCTCTACAAGGAGAAGGGCCCCGCCTTCCTGGACGATCTCAACGGCATCTTCGCCTTCATCCTCTATGACGCCGAGCAGGATGCCTACCTGATTGGCCGCGACCACATGGGGATCATCCCCCTCTATACCGGCCGCGACGAGCACGGCAACTTCTATGTCGCCTCCGAGATGAAGGCCCTGGTGCCGGTGTGCAAGAGCGTCGAGACCTTCCCGCCGGGACATTACCTCTGGAGCAAGGATGGCGAGCTCAAGCAGTGGTACAGGCGCGACTGGATGGAATATGCCCCGGTCGAGCACAACGTCAGCGACAAGGCCGAGCTCAAAGCGGCCCTGGAAGCGGCGGTCAAGCGCCAGCTGATGTGTGACGTGCCCTACGGCGTTCTGCTCTCCGGCGGTCTCGACTCCTCCGTCATCTCCGCCATCACCAAGCTCTATGCCGCCCGCCGGGTAGAGGACGATGGCAAGAGCGAAGCCTGGTGGCCCCAGCTGCACTCCTTCGCCGTCGGCCTGGAAGGCTCGCCGGATCTCGCAGCCGCCCGCAAGGTGGCCGATCACCTCGGCACCATACACCACCAGATCCACTTCACCGTGCAGGAAGGGCTGGATGCCCTGCGGGACGTCATCTATCACCTCGAGACCTATGACGTCACCACCATACGTGCCTCCACCCCCATGTACCTGATGGCCCGCTACATCAAGGCGATGGGCATCAAGATGGTGCTCTCCGGGGAAGGCTCCGACGAACTGTTCGGCGGCTACCTCTACTTCCACAAGGCCCCCAACGCCCGGGAGTTCCACGAGGAGAACGTGCGCAAGCTGGCCTCCCTGCATCTGTATGACTGCCTGCGGGCCAACAAGTCCATGGCCGCCTGGGGTGTGGAGGGCCGCGTGCCCTTCCTAGACAAGGAGTTCATGGACGTGGCGATGCGCCTGCAGCCCGCCGACAAGATGTGCGGCAACGGCAAGATCGAGAAGCACATCCTGCGGGAAGCCTTCGAGGAGCTGCTGCCCCACGAGGTGGCCTGGCGTCAGAAGGAGCAGTTCTCCGACGGCGTGGGCTACTCCTGGATTGACAGCCTCAAAGCCATGGTCGAGACCGAAGTGACGGATCAGATGTTCGAGGCGGCCGCATTCCGCTTCCCCATCAACACCCCGCTCACCAAGGAGGCCTACTTCTACCGCGCCATCTTCGACGAGCACTTCCCGCTGGAGTCCGCCGCCCGCACCGTGCCCTACGGCAAGTCGGTCGCCTGCTCTACCCCGACTGCGCTCGAGTGGGATGCCAAGTTCAAGGAGATGGCCGACCCCTCAGGCCGCGCCGTGATGGACGTCCACCAGCAGAGCTACTGATCCGCAAGCGGACAGAGCCCGACCAAACAACAAGGCCCCTCTCGAGGGGCTTTGTTGTTTTCTGCCATTTCATTCCCGCTTTTTTGCCTTCCCCTTCTCTGCTTGCCGCTTGGCGAAGGGGCTCGCTCGTGTCACATTGTTCCGGCTTGGAAGCAACAACGACAATACAAGGAAGAGATGATGAAACGACTGTTACTGCCCCTGGTGCTGGGCACCCTGCTGTTCAACGGCGCCGCCCGCGCGGGCGACCACTTCTGGGCCAGGGGCTTGCCCGATTACAGCCAGGGTTATGACGAGACACGGGATCCCGCCAAGGATCTGCTGGCCGCCACCGCCAAGGCGCAACAAGAGGACAAGCAGGTCCTGCTGCTGATAGGGGGCGAGTGGTGCAGCTGGTGCCAGGAGATGAACCGCTTCCTGGACCGGGAGCCCGAGCTTGCACAGCAGTTCAACCGGACCTTCGTGGTGGTCAAGGTGAACGTCAGCGAGCAGAACAAGAACGCCCCCTTCCTCAAGGCCTATCCCGAGTATCTGGGGGTGCCCCACTTCTACGTGCTGGATGCCAAAGGCAAGCTGCTCGAATCCTTCAATACCGGATTGCTGGAGAAGGGGAAGAGTTACGATGAGGCCAGGTTTGGCAAGTTTATCGGCTACTTTGAGCGCCAGGATGCTCGCAGCTGACAAGCCCAGGCCATGATGCAAACACCCCGCACTGTCGCCTGACGGTGCGGGGTGTTTGTTGTTTATCACGGGGAAGAGTCAGGCTTGCGCATCCGGCTGATTGGCGGGGGCCGCCTTGATAAAGGCCTGCAACTGCTCGCAGTTGGCGACGATGCGCGCGATGGTGGGGTAGTCATCCAGCGTCATGTTGAAGCGGCGGGCGTTATAGACCTGGGGCACCAGCATGCAGTCCGCCAGGGTCACCTCGTTGCCCACGCAATAGACGCCGGCGGTGGTCATCAACAACTGCTCCAGGGCGGTGAAGGTCTCGTCAATCCAGTGGCGATACCAGGCATCGCGCGCCGTCTTGCCCTGCCCCAGCTCCTGCTCCAGGTAGTTCAGCACCCTCAGGTTGTTGAGGGGGTGAGTGTCGCAGGCGATCATGTTGACTATCTGGCGCACCCTGGCCCGCTCCTCGGGAGCGGAGGGCATCAGGGGGTAGGCCGGATAGGTCTCGTCGAGGTACTCCATGATGGCCACCGACTGACCCAGCTGCACATCCCCGTCGATGAGAAAAGGCACAAGCCCCTGGGGATTGACCCGGCGATAGGCCTTCTCTTTCTGCTCACCCTGTCTCAGATTGACCGGGTGCTGCTCATAACCAAGTCCCTTGAGTTGCAGCACCAGACGTACGCGAAAGCTGGCCGATGAACGCCAATATCCAAACAACTGCAGCATATTATGTCCCTATGGTGGCAGGTGTGCGCCACCTGCCCTGTCGCCTGGCCGACCTTGGCCGGCCCAAGCCTTGCTAGCTCGTCTGACTGGCGCCCCCTTGCGTGACCCGTTGCAAAATGGTGCCAAACAGACTCATCCCGTTGCGATCCTGCATCGCGATGGACACTGTATCACCAAAGCGAAGAAAGGGTGTAGTGGCTTGACCTGACTCGATAATTTCCAGCATCCGCCGCTCGGCGAGGCAGGAGGATCCCCGGCTTCTGTCGTAGTTGGAGACGGTGCCCGAGCCTATGATGCAGCCAGCGCCAAGGGGTCTGGTCCTGGCCGCGTGGGCGATCAGCTCGAAGAAGTTGAAGGTCATGTCCAGCCCTGCATCCGGCTCCCCGAACAGGGCGCCGTTGAGCTGGGTCACCAGGGGCAGATGCACCTTGCCCTGCCGCCAGTCGCCGCCGAGCTCGTCCGGGGTGATGGCCACCGGCGAGAAGCTGCTGGAGGGTTTGGACTGGAAGAAGCCAAAGCCCTTGGCGAGTTCCCCGGGAATGAGGTTGCGCAGACTCACATCGTTGACCAGCATCAGCAGCTTGACGTGCTCCTCGGCCTTCTGCGCGCAGGTGCCCATGGGCACGTCGTCGGTGATGACGGCCACCTCAGATTCAAAGTCGATGCCCCACTCCTCCGACCCCATGACGATGGGGCCGCGGGGGGCGAGGAAGCTGTCGGAGCCCCCCTGGTACATCAGGGGATCGTGCCAGAAACTCTCGGGCATCTCGGCGCCGCGCGCCTTGCGCACCAGCTCCACGTGGTTGACGTAGGCGCTGCCGTCGGCCCACTGGTAGGCGCGGGGCAGCGGGGAGAGACAGGCCGTCTCATCGAAGGGGAAGGCATCGGGGCAGGCGCCGTCGTTGAGGGCCTGATAGACGGCGGTCAGCCGGGGGGCGAGATCGCTCCACTCGTCCAGCGCCCCTTGCAGGGTGGGGGCTATGTCGGCCACGGCCACCGCCCGGGTCAGATCCCGGCTGACCACCACTAGGGCGCCATCGCGCTTGCCATTGTTCAAGGTTGCCAATTTCATATCGAATTCCTTATTTGCCGGGGGTGCCGTCTGGCCGCTGCCAGCTGGACACATAGTGGGGATTCTCTATCCCCTCGCAGATCTGGCCGACTCCCAGGGCATCCCGGGTGTCGAGCATCACGGCCACCTCGTCGGTGAAGGTCTTGGCGTGGGCCTGCCCCGCCGCAAAGGCCTTGGGATGGGGACCGTGAGTGAAGCCGGCGGGGTGGAAGGTGACCATGCCCCGCTCTATGTTGTCCCGGCTGAAGAAGTCCCCGGCGTGGTAGAAGAGCACCTCGTCAAAATCGTCGTTGCTGTGATAGAAGGGCACCCGCAAGGCCCCGGGATCGCTCTCTATGGGGCGCGGCACGAAGGTGCAGATGACGAAGCGGCTCGCCACGAAGGTGGAGTGGGCCGAGGGCGGCAGATGGTAGCGGTGGCTCATCAGGGGGCGGATGTCCCGCCAGTTGAGGCGCACCACGCACAAGTCCCCGTGCCAGCCCTGGGCATCCAGAGGGTTGAAGGGCCAGGTGATGACAGAGACCTGATCGTGGCGCTTGACCTGCAGCGACCAGGGATCCTCGTCCTGCTGGGCCAGGAAGCGCTCGTTGATGGCGGGCACGTCAAGGGCCGCCGGATCGAAGATGGCGTGGTTGCCCACCAGCCCCTTGTCCGGCAGCTGATAGCTGTCCTCGGTCGCCTCTATCATCAGGATGAAGAGGGGCGCCGTGGGCTCGATGCGCCACATGGTGCCACGGGGGATCACCACATAGTCGCCATCCCGCAAGGTCAGGTGGCCGTAGTCGCAGTAGAACTCCCCGCCCCCCTCATGGATGAACAAGAGCTCGTCGCCGTCGGCGTTGCGCACCAGAAACGGCATTGTCTCGGTCAGGCGCCACATCCGGTAGCGGCAGTGGGCATTGTGCAGAATATCCGGCATCACCCAGGGGGAGAGGGAACTCACCTCCTCCTGCAGCTCATTCAAGTCGAACGCCCGCGGCCGCAGCGGCCCCTCCCAGTGGCTCCAGTCGGTGGGGGCATGCTTGTGGTGCATGTGGGTGGCGGGGCCGAAGAAGCCGGAGCGCCCGAGCTCGCGCTCGTAGATGGCGTGCTCGGGCAGGTCGGCGTGGGCCTGGCGGGAGTGGGTCCCCTCCCGGTGGGGGAAACTTATCCAGTTACGCATGGCTGTGTGCCTCCCATGACATAGATACCGGCGGGCGATCGCCCATATGGTTACGCATCGCTCGGCTCTCCCTTTCTCTCGCCCTGCTCGGCCCCGCTCAGCACCCCACGACGGATCTGATCCAGTTCAATGGATTCGAACAGTGCCTGGAAGTTGCCCTCGCCGAACCCCTCGTTGCCCTTGCGCTGGATGATCTCGAAGAACACCGGGCCTATGACGGTGTCGGTGAAGATCTGCAGCAGGATCCCATCTTTCGTCGGCGAGCCGTCGATCAGGATGCGCAGTGCCTTGAGCGCCTCCAGATCCTCCTGATGCCCCTCCACCCGGCTGTTCACCTTCTCGTAGTAGGTGTCCGGAGTCGGCATAAAGCCGGTGCCGCGACCACGCAGGGTGCGGATGGTCTGGTAGATGTCGCTTGAAGCGAGGGCTATGTGCTGTATCCCCTCCCCCTTGTACTGGCGCAGGTACTCCTCTATCTGGGACTTGTCGTCGGAGGACTCGTTGATGGGGATGCGAATTTTGCCGCAGGGGGCCGTCATGGCGCGGGAATGCAGGCCGGTCAGCTTGCCTTCGATGTCGAAGTAGCGAATTTCCCGGAAGTTGCCGATCCGCTCGTAGAAGTTGGACCAGACGTCCATGTTGCCGCGATGGACGTTGTGGGTCAGGTGATCGATCTCGTAGAGCCCCGCATCCACCTCGGCCATGCGCGCCTGCCAGTCGGGGTAGAAGACGAAGTCCACGTCGTAGATGGAGCCCTGCTCGCCGTAGCGGTCGACAAAGGAGAGGGTGCTCTCGCCGATGCCGTAGATGGCGGGGATGTTGAGCTCCATGGGCCCTATCTTGCCGACGAAGGGCTTGGCCCCCTTGGCGATGGCGTACTGCTGGGCACGGCCCGCATCCGCCACCCGAAATGCCATGCCGCAGACGCTGGGCCCGTGCAGGCTGGCGAACTGCTCCGCCTGGGAGTGAGGCTCGGCGTTGACCACGAAATTGATGTCCCCCTGGCGGTAGAGCCAGCACTGCTTGTGCTTGTGCCTGGCCACCTCGGCAAAACCCAGGGAGACGAACAGCGCCTTGAGGGCGGCAATGCCCTTGAGATCCGGGGCCGTGTACTCGACGAATTCGAATCCATCGGTGCCGAGGGGATTGATGGTGCGAGAAGGGGAAGAAGAGGTCGTCATGATGCGCTCCTTGCGATGGACTGATAACGAAACGGGTCACGCCGGGAAGGCTCGACAGGCAGCCCGGACGGCGTTGTTAACAACTTGTTTCATTAGAGGCAGGGGCGGAGCAGAAGAGAAGAGGCGGGTTTCAGATAGTTTGGCGAGGGTCAGCGCCAAAAGATGTAAATAGATTGTGACATTGCAGTCTGGGCCTTGCAGACAGCCCCACGGCGCACCGCCGGGCTGTCAGCTTTGCCTTACAGCCGCCAGTTTTTCACCTCGAGATGGGGCAGGCTGACCCTGGCCTGTTGCAGCCGGCGGACGTCGGGGTTGATGAGCCAGGCCTGCTGCCCCAGCGCCAGCAGCGGCAAGTCGTGCAGGCTGTCACTCAAGGCCAGCGTCACCCTGAGGGCGCGGATCTCGGGCAGGATCTTGTGCCGGCCGTGGCAATAAAAACGCGGCACCAGGCCGCCAAGGCAATAGCCCATCCGCGAGCCTGTGATGCGATGGGGAAGCCTTGGCAGCTGTCGATGGAGCTGGGCTCGGACCAGGGCCCGGGGGCTGGCGGAGATGACCCAGCAGCGCGCCCTTTCGGCCATCAGCAGGGAGCGGGCCTCCCGAAACAGCCCGGGCCGGGTGTGGCAATAGGCCCGCACCAGCTGGCGCCAGCCCGGCGGCGAGAGCCCCAGGGTGATGGCCCACCAGATAAGCGAGATCCCCTGACGCCGCAGGCTGGGCACCAGATACACCAGGCCACCCAGTGCGATCACCGGCAGCAGCAGCAGTGGCCAGCGGCGCCGGCGCAGGATGAAGCGCAGCAGGCCGGCGTGACTGTCCCCGGGCGCCAGGGTGTCGTCAAAGTCGGCCAAGATCCAGCCCGAGCCGGGCGCCGCGCGGGAGCGGGTCATTCGCCCAATCCCGCGATGGCGGTGTGCAGCTCGGGCAGGAGGAACAGCGCCCCCTCATCCGGCGGGCAGACGAGGTCGAACTCCTCCCCTGCCAGGGTAAACTGCAGGCGCCAGGCGTGCAGATAGCCGCGATCGGCGGCCGTGCCACCGTAGCGCTCGTCCCCGAGGATGGGGGCCCCCACGCTTTTCAAGGCAACCCGGATCTGGTGGGTCTTGCCGGTCCGGGGCTTGATGCGATAGAGCCGCAGCCCCTCCCGCACCGAGACAGAATCGAACCAGCTGATGGCAGGGTTATCCTGGGTGCGGGCCAGCATCCAGCTGCCGCCACGCCCTTTCTCCATGTCCCCCTTGATCCACCCCTGCTTCTTCTTCGGCTTGCGATCGGAGAGGGCCAGATACTGCTTGCCCACCTCCCGGGCGGCGAAGGCCATGCTGAGTGCGCGGTTCGCCTCCGGGGTGCGGGCCAGCAGCACCAGTCCCGAGGTCATCTTGTCGAGGCGATGGACCGGATAGAGTTCGAGGCCGGTATCCATCTTGACCCGATTGACGAGCCCGGGCTCACCGCCCTCGTCGTGCATGCCAAGGCCAGGGCCCTTGTTGATCACCATGAAATCTTTGTGCTGCAACTGTATCCGGTACATCTATAACCCTTTAGAATGTGATTTGTTAACAAGTTGAATGCGGGCCTGCTGGCCATCCCATGGACCCTCAGCACAAGAATCGCACGGATGAAGAGATACTTGTTTTGGCTGCTACTGCTTGGCGCCAGTTACGCTTCCCCTGTCCTGGCAAGTGACCGTCCCCACGAGCCTCCGGATCGGGTCGTCTTGCAGTTGCGCTGGCTGCATCAACCCCAGTTCGTGGGCTATCACATGGCCAAGGCGAAGGGGTACTATGCCGATGCCGGGCTGGATGTCGAGATAAGGCCAGGCGGCAAGGGGATAAGCCCGGTCCAGGAAGTGCTCAGCGGGCGCGCCGACTTTGGCGTCGGCAACACAGAGGTGCTCACCAGCTACGCCAATGGCGAACCCCTGCTGGCCCTCGCCAGCGTCTATCAGCACTCCCCCTCCATCTTTCTGGCCCGTCGCGACAGCGGCATTCTCACCGTTGCGGACATGCGTGGCAAACGGATCATGATGTTCCCCGGCCATCAGGATGCCGAACTGCTCGCCACCCTCTACTATCAGGGGCTGCACGAACGCCAGCTCATCCCTGTGCCCACCTCGGTCAACATAGACGATCTGATCGCGGGCAAGATCGACATCTTCAACGCCTATCTCAGCAACGAGCCCTTCTATCTGGAGGAGCGCGGCATCTCGGTCTCCGTCATCAATCCGCGCAACTACGGCATCGATTTTTACAGCGACATCCTGTTCACCACCCAGAACGAGGAGAGCGTCAACCCGGAGCGGGTGGCAAAGTTCAGGGCCGCCAGCCTCAAGGGGTGGCGCTATGCCCTCGCCCATCCGGCGGAGGCCATCGACCTGCTGCGCAAGGAGTATGACGTCAACCGCAGTCAGGCCCACATGGAGTACGAGCTGCAGATGAGCAAGGAGATGATACAGCCACTCTATGTGGAGATCGGGTATATGAATCCGGATCGCTTCGCCCACATCATGCAGCAGCTGGTCGAGATAGGCCTGGTTCCGAGGGCCGTGCCGCTGACCCGCTTGCTCTATCAGGCCCCCTCCGCGCAGTGGATCTTCTGGCGCCCCTGGTTCTTGCTGAGCCTGGGGGTCGGTGCCCTCATCCTGCTGCTCTCCCTCTATCTGCTTGTCAGCAACAAGCGGCTCAATCGGGAGGTGACCCTGCGCAAGTTGCGCGAGCAGGAGATACTGCAGCTGGCCCGTCTCGATCCCCTCACCGGCCTGCCCAATCGCCTGAGCCTGATGGAGCAGCTGAAGGAGCAAGTTCAACTCGAGGATCCCGGCTGCCTGCTGTTTTGCGATCTCGATGACTTCAAGCGCATCAATGACAACTTCGGCCACAGCCAGGGGGATGCCATCCTCTGCCAACTGGCCAACCGGCTCCATGACGCCATCGGCCACCAGTGCTATTTTGCCCGGCTGGCGGGGGATGAATTCATCCTGCTGCTGCCCGGCTACAGCAGCGCCCAGGCGCAGGATGTGGCCGAGGTGATCCGGCACGCCATGCAGGCCCCCTTCGTGGTCAATGGCCAGGCCATGCAGGTGGGGATTAGCATAGGGGTCAGCCACTACCAGCGGGGCTGGAGCCCGGAGCAGTGGCTGATCCAGGCGGACAGGGCCATGTATTGCGACAAGAGCGGCGGCTTCATTGCGCTGGCGGAGCAGACGAGCTGACGGCGGCCTAACCCACTCCGCCGCAGCGCCCATGCAAGAAGGCCACCCTAAGGTGGCCTTTTGTCATCCTGTGCCTACTCGAGGCAGCCGTCAGCCGAAGGTCTGCCCCAGGGACTTGAGCTGGCGCGCCTTGGTGAGCAGGATGTCGCTCGAGGCATCCATGTCGTGCATCTTGTTGCTGTTGGCGTGGGAGTGCTGGGAGATGACGTTGACGTTTCGGCTGATGTCCTCCACCACCGCCTGCTGCTCCTCCGCCGCCGCCGAGATCTGGGTCGACAGATCCACCACCCGCTCTATCTCGGCCAGCACCTGGTGCAGGCTCTGTGAACCCTGCCGGGTCAGGGTCACGCAGGACTGGGTCTGCTCCAGGTTCTGCTGCATCATCCCCTTCCAGCCATTCAGGGTGCGCTGGATCTGCCCTATGCTGCCCTGGATCTGCTCGGTCGCCTTGTGGGTCCGGGTTGAGAGGGTGCGCACCTCGTCCGCCACCACGGCGAAGCCGCGCCCCTGCTCTCCCGCCCGGGCCGCCTCTATGGCGGCGTTGAGGGCCAGCAGATTGGTCTGATCCGCTATCCCCTGGATCTCGCTCATCAGGATCCCGATGCGGTCCGACTCCTCCGCCAGCGCCACCGCCGCCGTGAAGGCATGCTCGGCCTGGGTGGCCAGCTCGGTGACCCTGTGCTGGGTATCCTCCAGCTGCTGGTCGGTATGCTGGCAATGCACCTTGGCCTGGGCAATCTGGTTGTCCGTCTCCTGGATGTTGCGGGCTATCTCGTGGGCCGTCGCCGCCATCTCTGTGATGGCGGTCGCCACCTGCTGGGTCTGGATGTCCTGCTCGGCGATGTCGGCGCTCGCCTCGCTGGAGGCGGTCTTGAGATGGACCGCCAGATCCTGCAGGGAGAGGGTGGCGTCGTCCACCCGCCCGAGCACGGTGCGGATCCTGGCCTGCAGCAGCTTGATGTGGAAGTCGGCGATGGCGCTGGGTTCATCCCCCGAGTAGATGAGCCGGGTCAGGCTGTCGTACTCTTCGGCCAGCTGGCTCAGGTAACGGGGGGTGGTGATGAGGGTATGGCGATAGAGGAGGCCGAGCCACAAGAGCGGCAGCAGCATGAACAGGGCCCCCAGGGGCCCCGTCAGATAGGCGCCCGCCGCCAGCATCAGCAGCAGCCCGGCGATGGCCACCCCGTGGCGCACGGGGCGCAGACGCAGGCCCCCCTTGCGCTCCCCCCGCTCCACCGCCTTCAGCCTGGCGTAGGTGCGGGCGGCGACGGCCTTCATCCCGGGCTCGGCGCGGCTGCGCACTGACTGGTAGCCGCTTATCCGCCCCTGCTCGAAGATGGGGGTGACATAGGCATCCACCCAGTAGTAGCGACCATCCTTGCAGCGGTTCTTCACCATGCCGCGCCAGGGCTTGCCCTGCTTCAGCTTGCCCCAGAGATCGGCGAAGGCCGCCTTGGGCATGTCAGGATGGCGCACCATGTTGTGGTGCTGGCCTATCATCTCTGCCCTGCTGTATCCCGCCACCCGGCAGAAGTGGTCATTGGCATAAGTAATGACCCCCTGAAGATCCGTGGTGGAGACCAACTGTTCACTGGACGGAAAATCCACCTCTTCATCAACGAGATGAATCTGGGTTCTGTTCATGGCGCACGCCTCTTGTTTGATAACTCAGTTAGCGTAGTCAAGCCATGGCAGCCAGGCCAACGCGGCCCCTCAGGCAGTGGGGATGACTGAGAGACCGTCCTCTGGATCCATGATGGCGCCCTCAGTTTTCCGCCGCCGGACGGCATTCACGTTCCCGGATCAGCTTCTTGTTCACCTTGCCGACACTGGTCCTGGGGATCTCCTGCACTATGTGGATCTGGCGCGGAATGGCCCAGCGATTGATGCGACCGCTGTCGACGAACCCCTGCAGGTGGGCCTTGATGGCCTGTGCATCCAGATGCGACCCCTCCTTGCCGACCACCAGGGCCAGGGGCCGCTCCCCCCACTGCTCGTCCGGCACCCCTATCACGGCCACCGCATGAACGTCGGCGTGGGCGCTGATGAGGCTCTCCAGCGCCAGCGAGCTTATCCACTCGCCCCCTGTCTTGATCACATCCTTGATGCGATCCCTGATCTCCACAGTGCCGTCCGGGGTGATGGAGGCCATGTCCCCCGTGTGCAGCCAGCCCCCCTCCCAGAGCTCGGCCCCCTTGCCCGGCTCTTTCAGGTAGCCCTGGGCCAGCCAGGGAGCACGCACCACTATCTCTCCCATGGTCTGGCCATCATGGGCCAGCGCCCGGCCCTGCTCGTCGATGATGCGCAAGTCCACCAGGCCGATGGGCTTGCCGGTGCGGATCCGCAGCGGCAGTTGCTGGGCCATGGGCAGCGCCAGCTCCTCGGGAGCGAGGTGCACCACGCACAACAGCGGGCAGGTCTCCGACATGCCGTAACCGGCGTGCACCAGTATCCCCTGTCGGTGGGCCTGGGTCGCCAGCCCGAGCGGCAGCGCACTGCCCCCCAGCAGCATCTTCCAGCCCGCAAGGGAGGTCTTTGCTGCCTCCTCGCAGTCGAGGATCATCTGCAAGATGGTCGGCACGCAGTGGGAGAAGCTCACCCCCTCGTCGCGGTAGAGCCGCACCAGCTTGTCCGGCTCGTAGCGCCCCGGATAGACCTGCTTCACCCCCAGCATGGTCGCCACATAGGGGACGCCCCAGGCATGGACGTGGAACATGGGGGTGATGGGCATGTAGACATCGTCTGAGCAGAGCAGCGACTGGCCCGCATGGGCCGCCAGGGTGCCCAGTTCGTTGAGGGTATGCAGCACCAGCTGGCGGTGGCTGAAATAGACCCCCTTGGGATCCCCTGTGGTGCCCGTGGTGTAGAACAGGGTCGCCACCGAATGCTCGTCAAAGTCGGGAAAATCGAAGTGACTCTGCGCCCCGGCCAAAAGCGTCTCGTACTCCCCGAGCAGGGGCAGTGCGGTAGACGGCAGCTCCCCATCGGTCAGCCGGATATAGCCGCGCACCGTGGGCAACCTCTCCTGGATGCTCTCCATCATGGGCAGGAAGTCGTCATGAACCAGCACCAGATGATCCTCGGCGTGGTGCATGGTGAAGGCGATCTGCTCCGGCGAGAGGCGCACGTTCACCGTGTGCAGCACGGCGCCTATCATGGGCACGGCGAAGAAGCATTCGAGGGAGCGGTGGCTGTCCCAGTCCAGCAGGGCGACCGTGTCCCCCGGCCCTATGCCCGAGGCCGTCAGCAGGTTGGCGAGCCGGTGGATGCGCTGGTTGAGGGTGCGATAGTCATAGCGCAGCCGATCTGCATAGACTATCTCCCGGCCCGGGTGCTGACGCACCCCGGATAACAGCAGGCTCTTGATCAGCAAGGGATAGGCATGGGCTCCCTGGGCTGGCGGTATGATCCTTGTCTTCACCATACGGACTCCTTCCGATTCGTGTCTGGGCGCAGGGGAGCCTCTCTCCCCTCGCCATCTGGGTTAGCGGGCATCGAGACGCCGCAGCAAGGCCTCGGCATGGGGCCAGGGGCCAAATCCGCTCGCCGGGTTGAGGTGTCCCACGGTCCCGGCATCCACCAGCTCGCTCCCCCACTCCTGGGCCAGGGCCCGCACCGCCGCCGGGCTCGCCAGGGGATCGTTTTGGCTCATCACCACCAGGCTCGGGAACGGCATCTTCATGCGGGGCAGTGGGTGCCAGCCTCCGGCCTGCATGGCTTGTGGGCTCGGGTAATGGGATGGCCAGCTGGCGTCCAGATCCGGCGGCGTCACCAGCAGGGCGCCCCGGATGGAGTGACGATGCAGGGCCGCGCCCTGCTGCGCCACCCAGTGAGCCAGCATCAGCACCCCGGCGCTGTGGGCCACCAGGATCACCGGGCCCTGGATGCGCGCCAGCGCCTGCGCTATGGCCTCGACCCTGGCCTGGCAGCTCAGCTTGTCCGAGGTCAACGGTGGCACTGTCACCACCTTCTCAAGCCGCTCGGCGAGCAGGGTCTGCCAGTGATCCGCCACGTGCTCACGCAGGCCGGGCACCATCAGTACTGTGGCCTCGGGCTGAAATGTCTTCATCTCTCTTCCCCTGTTCAGGCGCTCCGGCGACGGCCGGACGACATCAGGACCACAGTAAGGTGCCAGCCCCCCGGCTGCTTTACCTTGGATGCCATGGAGTTGTCTTTATATGACAGGAGCCTGATGGTGTAAGCGCCACCGGGCTGCATAGAACCGGACTCGAAAGGTAATGAATTGGGCTGGCACGCAGGGTCATCACATGGCACCTGCGACTAATAGATCAGTTAATAAGCACTTTCCAACTTGTAAACGAAATGATAAAAACCAGTTAACAACAAGCAACCAGCAGATGAGCTGTCGCCATGGGAATTGCATCATGACCCTCCTTGCCAGAGCCGCCACCCTCACCAACTATCTCGATGTCGCCCGCCAGCTGGGCCTCAATACCCCCAACCTGCTGTCGCAGGCCGGCCTCAGCGCCTCCATTCTGGATGTGCCCAATCAGCGCATCCCCGTCGCCACCATAGTCAACCTGCTCGAGCTGTCCGCCCGCACCGGGAACTGCCAGAGCCTGGGTCTGCGCATGGCGGAGCATCGCCAGCTGTCGGACTTTGGCGAGGTCAGCCTGCTGCTGAGCTACCAGCCCAACCTGCGCGAGGCCTTGCAGGTCATAGTGCAGTACATACACCTGTTCAATAATGCCCTGGCCATCTTCATCGAGGAGGCGGGCAAGGCGGTGATCATTCGCGAGGAGATCATCACCGACGCCCCCATGCCGTCGCGCCAGGCCACCGAGCTCGCGGTCGGCGTCATGTATCGCTTCTGTGCGGCCCAGGTCGGGGTCGGCGCCAACTGGCATCCCATCAGCGTCAACTTCACCCATGATGCACCGGCGGATCTCTCCATCCACAAGCGGCTGTTCGGCTGCAAGCTGGAGTTTGGCAGCGAGTTCAACGGCATCGTCTGCCAGGCCGCCGATCTGGACATTCCGAACCCCCTGGCCAACCAGGCCATGGCCCGTCATGCCCGCCAGTACCTCGATACCCTGCTGGTGGAGACCCAGCAATCCCTGATGACGGACGTGCGCAAGGCCATCTACCTGCTGCTGCCCATGGGGCGCGCCACCATAGAGCAGATAGCCCGCACCCTGGGGATGAACGTGCGCACCCTGCAGCGCCATCTGGAGGAGAGCGGCGCCACCTTCAGCGAGCTGGTCAACGACGTTCGCCGGGATCTGGTGATGCGCTACCTGCAAAACTCCGGCTATTCGCTGGGCCACATCGCCGACATGCTGGGCTACTCCATGCCAAGCTCCTTCACCCGCTGGTTCAGCGCCCAGTTCGGCATGCCGCCGGCCACCTGGCGCTCCCGCCACAAGGGCCTGCCCAAGGTGGCCCAGCCCGCCCCCGCCGGCCTCGCCTACGGCTGAGGGCCGGCGCCATCCGCCAGACGCCAGACGAGAGAAGGGAGGCATAGCGCCTCCCTTCTCTTTTTCCTGTGTCACGGCGCTGGTTAGCTGACGTCGGCCCCCACCGGGGTCCGGCAGGGCTTGGCCCCCTCCCTGGCATCCCCCTCCTGCCGCACCTGGGCTGGCACCGCCTTGGTCCCGGAAAGCAGGAAGCAGGAGAGCGCCGGCACCCCTATCAGGGCCCCCAGCATGTTCCACAGGAACATGAAGGTGAGCAGTATGCCCATGTCGGCCTGGAACTTGATGGGGGACCAGACCCAGGCCACCACGCCAGCGGCCAGGGTGATGCCCACCAGCCCCACCACCCGGCCGGTGAAGGCCACGGCCTGACGATAGGCGTCCACCAGCGACATGCCCTGGCGCTGATGGTGCAGCTGCACGCTCAGCAGGTAGAGGGCGTAGTCCACCCCTATGCCGACCCCCAGCGCAATCACCGGCAGGGTCGCCACCTTGACGCCTATGCCCATGGCTACCATCAGCGCCTCGCACAGCACAGAGGTGAGCATCAGGGGCACCAGGGCCACCAGGGTCGCCCGCCAACTGCGGAAGGTGATGAGGCAGAACAGGGTCACCGCCAGGTAGACGTAGAGCAGCATGGTGCGGTTGGCCTCGTGCACCACCAGGTTGGTGGCCGCCTCTATGCCGGCACTGCCCGCCGCCAGCAGGAACTGGCGATCCGCCGTGCCGTTCTCCCGGGTAAACCGCTCGGCGATGGCCACCACGCCGCTCAGGGTCTCGGCCTTGTGATCCTTCAAGTACGCGATCACCGGCATCAGGGAGCAATCGGTGTTGAACAGCTCCGGGCTGTTGACCGAGGCCTGCTGGGCGGCATAGTTCAGCACGTTCTGGTTGCGCTGGATGCTGGCGAGCTTGGGGTTGCCCTCATAGGTGCCGGCGGTGATCTGGCGCACCGCATTGACCAGGGAGCTGGTGGCCTGCACGCCGGGATGCTGTTGCAGCTCCCACCCCAGGCGATCCGCCAGGATCAGGGTCCGGTAGTCGAGGCACCCCTCCGGCGCCGTCTTGATCATCACCGCAAAGAGATCGCTCGAGAGGGCGTAGTGGCCGGTGATGTAGGCGTTGTCCCTGTTGTAGCGCGAATCGGCGCGCAGCTCGGGGGCGCCGCTGTCCAGATCGCCAATCTTGAGGTGCAGGCTCACCAGGTAGCCGCCTATGCCCATCCCCAGGCCGAGGATCACCACCACTGTGGCCCACTTGCGCTCGGTGCAGCGATCCAGCAGTGTCCAGAGTCTGCCGAAGCCCTGGTTGGCGGCGGCGTGGGTGTCTATCCTGAGCGCCCGCTCGGCCGCCTTGCGGCCCACCCCCACATAGGAGAGGGCCACCGGCATCAGCAGCAAAGAGGTAAAGATGAGCACCGCCACCCCTATGCTGGCGGTGATGGCGAGATCCTGGATGACGGGGATGTCGATCAGCATCAGCACGGCGAAGCCCACCGCATCGGCCAGCAGCGCCGTGACCCCGGCGAGGAAGAGGCGGCGGAAGGTATAGCGCGCCGCTATCTGGCGGTGCGTGCCGCGGGCGATGTCCTGCATGATGCCGTTCATCTTCTGGGCCGCGTGGGAGACACCGATGGCGAAGATGAGGAAGGGCACCAGCACCGAGTAGGGGTCGATGGCGTACCCCAGCCAGGCGATGATGCCGAGCTGCCACACCACGGCGATCAGGGAGCAGCCCACCACCAGCAGGGTGCTGCGCACGCAGCGGGTGTAGAGGAAGATGATGGCCAGGGAGGTCGCCACCGCCAGGGCGAAGAAGAGGATCACCTGGATGAGGCCGTCGATGAGATCGCCGACCAGCTTGGCAAAGCCGATCACCCGGATCCTGTACTGCCCCGTCCCCTCCTCCCCCGCCTGGTGGGGCTTGCCGTCAAATTCAATCTGGCTGCGCAACTGCTCGAGGCGCCGGGAGAAGTCATGGTAATCGAGGGGCTTGCCGGTGACAGAGGCCTTGTCCAGCAGGGGCACTATCAGCATGCTGGACTTGAAGTCGCTCGCCACCAGGCTGCCGACTATGCCGGCGCGGTTGATGTTCTGGCGCAGCTGCTCGATGTCAGAGGCCGAGCCCTGATAGGCATCCGGCATCACGGGCCCGCCCTGGAAGCCCTCCTCGGTCACCTCGGTCCAGCGCACCGCCGGGCTCCAGAGGGACTTCATCCAGGCCCTGTCCACCCCTTCGGTCAGGAACAGCTGGTCATTGACCCGCTTGAGGACGCTCAAATAGTCGGGGTCGAAGATGTCCCCCCGGGTATTCTCCACCACCACCCGCACCGAGTTGCCGAGGCCGCGCAGGGAGTCCCGGTTCTCCAGGAAGTTTTTGATGTAGGGCTGGCTCTGGGGGATCATCTTCTCGAAGCTGGGCGCCAGCGCCAGGCGGGTCGCACCCATGTAACCAAACACCAGGGTCGCCAGCGTCATCACCAGCATGAAGAGCGCTCTGTGGTTGAACACCAGCCGCTCCAGCAGGTTGCCTGAGTGCCTGTCGAACGCGCTCAGCTCGCGGATCACCGGCATCGAATCTTGCTTCACATGGCCCATGTCTGGATCCTCGTTATCGTTATTGGGCCGTCATCCGGTGACGGCCTGCGTTGAGACAGCTTATTTGACCGCCGCCAGGGTACGCACCCCGCGGCTGCCCACCAGCACCAGGGCGCCATCGACGGTCAGGGCGGCGCCCGCCACCGGCGATGGCTCGGCCAGGGGGGCCAGGGTCAACGGCTCGTTGCCCCGTTGCCGCAGCATATGGCCGGCCTGGGTGAACAGGCGGAACTGGCCATCGGCCCCCTGCATCGCGGCGCTGATGCTGATGGGCAGCGGGCTCACGAGCCGGGTCCAGTTTTCGCCCCCATCCGTGCTGCGATAGGCATGGCCCCGCAGGCCATAGACGATCACCTCATCCGAGCGGCCGATCAGGCCGAAGAAGCTGCCGTCATAGGGGCTGGGCAGTGAGACGAAGCGCTGTCTCTGCGCTTCCCATTTGCGCAGCAGCCCCTGCTCGCCCACCAGATAGAGAACGTCACCGGCGGGAGCGATGGCATTGAGATGGAGCCCGTCCGGGTTGTCGGTGCGATCCTGCATGGGCGTCCAGTGCAGGCCGCCATCCTGGGTGCGCAGTATCAGGTTGAAGACCCCGACCACGTAGCCGACTTTGTCGTCCTCAAACCAGACGTCGAGCAGGGGTTTGTCGGCCCCCTCCTCCACCAGCCGCTGCCCCTCCGCCACCCATTGCGGCCAGGACTCGTTGCCTGGCTCGGCACGGGCCAGGGCCGAGTAATGGCGCAGGACCAGCTCCCCTATCTGGCGACCATCCAGCTGTTTCTGCCAGCTGGCACCACCGTCCTGGCTGTGCAGCACCACCCCGTCCCCCCCCACGGCCCAGCCCTGCTCGGGAGTGGGGAAGGTGACGGCATTCAGATCCGAGCTCACCGGCACCCTGGCCTGCTGCCAGCGCCGCCCCTCGTCGTCCGAGTAGAGGATGTGCCCCCGCTGCCCCACCGCCACCAGCCGCGACCCGGCTCGGGCCAGATCCAGCAGGGGGCTGTATCGGGCCAGGGCGCTCGCCCTGGCCGGCAGATCCAGCACGTCCCTGTATTCGGGCCCCTGCGCAGCCTGCGCCTCCACCCCCTGCGCGAGTCCCGGCAGCAACAGGGCGCAGCACAGCCAGGGCGCCAACTTGTTGAATGAACCCATACGTCCTTGTCTCCAGATGCGCCGGGCACCCCGGCGCGAAAAGCGGGAGCCGGGCTCGCCTGCGGCGAACCTGGCTCCCGTCAGGATCAGCGGATCCCCGCCCCGGCCAGGGACTCGGGCGACCACTTCGCCTTGGACAGCGAATCGCCGTACTTGATGCCGCCATGGGGACCCACCACGCCGTTGATGTTGTAGCTGCCCGCCACCAGGTCATAGATCATGAAGGGGGTGGCGTCCGGGGTCTCCTTGTCGTAGCTCTGGCTCAGGAAGGCGAAGGAGCCGCGATAGAGCTGACCACGGGCGTCGTACTGATCGGAGGCCAGCGCCACCCAGCTGTCTTCGTCCAGGTAGAAGCGGCGCTTGGCGTAGATGTGGCGCTCACCGGCCTTGAGGTTGCCCTCCACCACCCAGACCCTGTGCTTCTCCCAGCGCACGTGATCCGGTGACAGGAAGTTGGGGGTGGTCAGCGCCCTGGCATCGGGCTGATAGGTCAGCCGATAGGTGTTGTAGGGGACTATCATTTCCTGCTTGCCCACCAGCTTCCAGTCGAAGCGGTCCAGCGCCCCGTTGAAGACGAAGACGTCGTCATAGGTGCCCGCCCCCGAGGTGCCCGGGTTCGGGGTGTCGTAGGCCAGGTTCGGCGCCAGCTTGACCCGGCGCTGACCAGGCAGGTACTGCCAGGCCTTGCGCGGCTGCTCCAGGGGGTTGGCGGCGTCGCGCAGCATGATGGCCTCGCCGGCACGGCGGGCCGGGCCGGTGTAATGGAGCTTCATCTGGTAGTAGGTGTCCCTGGCCGAGACCGGCTTGTTCATGTCCTCGTAGATGGCGTAGTTGATGAAGGCCTGCCCCGTGGTGGAGAGGGCCGCCACCCCGGCGGCGTCGACGTTCCAGGAGTCGTACTTGGTGGCGATGTTCACCCCCTGGTAGCGCAGCAGGAAGTTCCACATCGCCTCGGCCCCGCTCTTGGGGATAGGGAAGGGAATGCCCGGCAGCACCTTGTCCACCGCCATGCCCCCCGCCAGGGTGATGGCGTTCAGCGCGTTCTGCCTGGTGTTGTCCAGCACCGCCTTGGGCAGCGCCACGCTGCGGTGGGTCGGGTAGAGGTCCACCCTGAAGTCCGGGAAGCGCTTGAGCAGCTCCGCCGTGGTGGCGGTCAGCGCCCCCTGGTATTGGGCCGCGTTCTTGCCGGTGATGACCAGGAGCGGCTGCTCGCCCGCATAGGGATCCGGGCGCATGCTGTCACCGGCCTTGAAGCCGGCCGGCGGGGTGGTCAGGCCCCCGCTGTAGGCGGGGATGCTGCCATCGGCGTTGGCGGCCGCCTCGGCGCCCACCTGGGTCAGGCTGGTGCCGAGCTGTGCGGCTTCGCTGCTGGAGACGGCGGCCAGCGCCTGGCCCGCGAGGGCCAGGGTGAGGGAGGCGGCCAGCATGGTCTTGTTGAATGTCATATCTCGTTCTCCGACTCGGTCGATTGACTCAGTAAGTGGTCTTCAGGGTCAGGTAGATGGCGCCTCTGTCTTCCGTGGTGGCGCCGCCACCGGAGAAGGAGGCGTAGCCACCGGCATAACAGGTGTTGCGCTGGGCCCCATCGAGGGCATTGGGGGTGGCACCGTCCTCGGCACCGTCATTGCACTCGGCAGACTTGCCAAAGGAGTCCACGTATTTCAGATCGACGAAGTACTGGTTGTAGAGGGTGGCGCCGAGCCCCACCGCGTAGCTGCCGGTGTCTTTCGCCCCGCCCGCCTGGACCGGAGAGATGCCCGCCAGCCCCCAGTTCACCGAGAGCGGCATGGTCATGTCGACCCCCGGCAGGACCTGATACCAGGTCGGGGTGAAGTTGACCGCCAGCCCCCAGTTGTCCCGGGTGGGCTTGTCGATGCCCTGATAGCTCTCCTCCCCCTTGTAGAGCGCCTTGTTGTGGTCATCCAGGCTCAGCAGGTTGCTGTAGTAGAGCTCCCCGAGCAGGGCGGCGCCGTCGAACAGCGCCGTGTCCGCGAAGGTCATCAGGCCGTTGAGGGTCCAGTGCAGGGTATCGCCGGTGGCGCTGTAGCCATCGGAGCCATCGGTGATCACCCCGGTGTCCGGATGACGGGGGCCGAGCACGGGGGCCGGGATCCCGAAGCCGTTGGCCAGTCCCCCGGGCCCGGTGGCACTGAGCAGGGCCGGGATGCTGGAGAGGGGCATGTGCTGGCGATAGTTGAGATCGCTGCCGACGCTCACCCCGGCCACATCCTTGGAGAGGCTGAGGCCAAAGATGTCGATCTCGTCGCCATAGGCCAGGGCGTAGCTGGTGTTGGCGATGGACTGGCGCAGGTTCGGCACGGCCCCGGCCGGCAGGGGCGCCGCCCCGCGAATGGTCATGCCACGGGCATCGAGCACCGCCTGGGGCAGGATGTCGGCGGTGCGGCGGTAGAAGGCCCCCAGGGTCGCATCCAGCGCCTCGGGGGACCACTTGGCCATGATGCCCCAGTCGCCGTGCTTGCCCGGCTCGATGTCTGCGCCACGGCGAATGTTGCTGAGGGTGCCGCTCGGTCCGGCCAGGCCCGGCCCGCCGGTGTGGCCCAGCAGGAAGGACTGGGCACCGAAGCCCACCAGATCCGAGCTGCCGTAATAGGTGCCGGCTTCCGGCAGGCGGGCGGCGTTCCAGTCCAGGAAGTACTGGGCGGCGAAGGTCCACTCCGGGTTCAGGGTGAAGGAGGCGGATATCTGGTTGCGGGGCACGAACAGCTCTTTCGCTTCCGTCCCCGGGGAGGCCGCGAGCTTGGCGAGATCCAGGCCCGACTGGCCATAGCTGAGGGCGTGCACCGGGCTCAGCAGGGTTTCTCCCCAGAAGATGTTGTGCTGCCCTATCTTGACCCCGAGCAGGGACTCGTCGCCCAGCTCCATGTTGTGGAACACGAAGGCGTCGAGCAGCTCGCCGGAGGGGCCATGGTAGTAGCGATCCGCATAGTCGCTCAGGTGACGGTTGCCCGCCACCGGGGGCAGCCCGACGATGCCGGAGCTGGCGCTGTTGCCGTTGATGAAGGGGTTCTCGTCGGCGCCGACGTCGCGGTAGGCGTAGTCATACCAGCTGGCGGCGCTGAGGCGAAAGCCGGTGTTGCCCTTGTTCACCACGTCCAGCTCGGTCAGCAGATCCAGGCGAGTGGTGACGGTATCCCCGGCATCCTTGAAGTTGTAATCCCCGTCGTTGTTGTTCGGGGTGGCGAGCATCCGCTCGTCGGCACTCTCGGTGCGCACGCCGTAGTTGAACTTGCCGGTGTTGTCGAAGCGAACGGACCACTCTTCACTCCCGGTATCGACCTCGACCGCCTGAACGGTGGGCATGAGGGCGGCCGCGATGGCCGCCGCCAGCAGGCGCAGGCGCAGGGCCCCGCCACCATGACTCGTGTGCATGTAATCCATTACAGTCTCTCCGAGTGTCGTCATCTGATGTCGTTGTTGTTATCTGTTCAGTCGCCGTTTCCGTTGGCTTTGATGCAAGGGAGATGACCTGGCTGATGGCGCACCGCCTTGTTTGGCGCTCAAGGATGCAGCTCTGTTTTTGCATCGGCCCCGGGGTGTCGCTCACGCTGATGAGCCCGCTCTTTCTCTCTTGTGTGCCGACTGTAAGGCCTCCCTCCCGGGCCACGCTTGCCATTGAACGTCAGCCACTTTTCATTTGATGACAGCGCAGGTGGCGGATGGCAAAGGGCGCGAAAAGCGGTGTCAGACAGCCCCGGTTCCGGGCCTGTTCACCTGTCTGGCGGGATGGGCTGCATGCGTGGGGGACGCGTTTCGGCTAAGGGGAAGCGGGGTGTCAGAAACAAAAACGGCGGGGAGAGGCCCAGGCCCCCTCCCCGCCGACAGTCAGACGATCAGCGCGCGATGGCGCAGCCGGTGGCGGCCTGCAGCGCCTCGAACTCGATGCCGGGGGCCAGCTCCACCAGGCGAAGGCCGGTGGGGGTCACGTCCAGCACGGCGAGATCGCTGATGATGCGATCCACCACCCCGACCCCGGTCAGCGGCAGGGAGCACCACTCCAGTATCTTGTGCTCCCCGTTCTTGGCGCAGTGCTCCATCAGCACCACCACCCGCTTGACCCCGGCCACCAGATCCATGGCGCCCCCCATGCCCTTGACCATCTTGCCCGGGATCATCCAGTTCGCGAGATCCCCGCGTTCGGACACCTGCATTGCCCCGAGCAGGGCCAGGTTGATGTGGCCGCCGCGGATCATGGCAAAACTCTCGGCGCTGTCGAAGAAGCTGCTGCCGGGCAATGTGGTGATGGTCTGCTTGCCGGCGTTGATGAGATCGGGATCGAGCTCCTCTTCACTCGGGAAGGGGCCTATGCCGAGCAGGCCGTTCTCGCTCTGCAGCCACACCTCCATGCCGTCCGGGATGTAGTTGGCCACCAGGGTCGGCAGGCCTATCCCCAGGTTGACGTAGAAGCCGTCCTGCAGCTCCCTTGCGGCGCGCTGCGCCATCTCTTCACGGGTCCAGGCCATCGTTAGCAACTCCTCTGTGTGCAATGTTGAAAGCAGGAAATCATTTGCAGCTCCTGGGTGATGCTCGGCGCCCTCTCTTCACGGATCAAAACCATCTTATTTCTTCTCCATGACGGTGCGCACTTCGATACGTTTCTCAGGATGGGGGTTCAGTACCAGCCGCTGCACATAGATGCCGGGCAGGTGAATGTCGTCGGGGGCCAGATCCCCCACCTCGACTATCTCCTCCACCTCGGCCACGCAGACCCGCCCCGCCTTGGCACAGAGCGGGTTGAAGTTGCGCGCCGTCTTGTTGAACATCAGGTTGCCCGCCTTGTCGGCCCTGGCCCCCTTGATGAGGGCCAGGTCCGCCGTCAGGGCGTGCTCCATCACATACCACTCGCCGTCGAACTGGCGAGTCTCCTTGCCCTCGGCGATGAGCGTCCCGTAGCCGGTGCGGGTGAAGAAGGCCGGGATGCCGGCGCCGCCGGCTCTGAGCTTCTCCGCGAGCGTCCCCTGGGGGGTGAACTCAAGCTCAAGTTCCCCCGCGAGGTACTGGCGCTCGAACTCCTTGTTGCCCCCCACGTAGGAGGAGATCATCTTCTTTATCTGGCGACTGTGGAGCAGCGGCCCCAGGCCGAACTCATCCACCCCGCAGTTGTTGCTGATGATGGTGAAGCCGCCCTTGCCGCTCCCCTTCAGCGCCTCGATCAGCTGCTCGGGGATGCCGCACAGGCCGAAGCCCCCCGAGGCGATGGTGATGTCGTCCTGCACCAGGCCGCTCAGGGCGGCCTGGGCGCTGGGATAAACCTTGTTCATAAAGACCTCTCTGCTCTCTGGCTAGTCCGTTGGCCACGGGGGCGCGTTCGTTGTATGGCTGTTTGTTGACTCGGCATGGCTGGCCTCCCTAAGGCTTGATGCCCCAATGCATCAGGGTCAGCACCAGGGCGACCAGGAAGGCAGTCTCCCCCACCATCAGCAGGATGGGCTTGATGCCGACCGCCGCCAGCTCTTTGAGCTGGGTCTTCATGCCGATGGCGGCGATGGCGATGACCAGGCACCAGCGTGACAGGCCGTTGACCCCCTCCTGCAACGGCACGGGCACCCAGCCTGTGCTGTTGATGCAGGCCAGCACCAGGAAGCCGACGGCAAACAGGGGCAGCAGGGGCGGACGCTTGCCCAAGGGGCCATCCGCCCCCTGTCTGCGGGTGATCATGGCGGCCACGACGATCACCGGCAGCAGCATGGCGACCCGCATCAGCTTGACCACGGTGGCCACGTCCCCGGTCTCGGTGGACATGCTGTAACCGGCCCCCACCACCTGGGCGACATCGTGAATGGTGGCGCCGAGGAAGACCCCCGCCTCCACCGGCGTCAGCTCGAAGAAGCGGGCGATCATGGGGTAGAGGATCATCGCCAGGGTGGAGAGCACCGAGACCCCGATCACGGTGAACAGGGTGGCCCGCTCCTTCTGGGGGTGATTGGGCAGGGAGGCGGCCAGGGCCAGGGCGGCAGAGGCGCCGCAGATGGCGGTCGCCCCGCCGGTCAACATGCCGAACAGGCGCTGGAACCCCATCGCCCTGGCCGCCACCACGGAGAGGCTGATGGTGACCACCACCAGGGTGACCACCAGCAGCACCGGCATCCAGCCCAGCTCGGCGATCTGGCCCAAGGTGATGCGCATGCCGAGCAGGGCCACGCCGATGCGCAGCACGCTGCGCGCGGTGTATTCGATGCCCGCCTTGCAGCTCCCCTCGGCGCTGAGGAAGTTCAGCCCCATGCCGAGCAGCAGGGCGAACAGCAGCACGGGGGCGCCGTAGTGCTCGGAGAGGAAGGTGGCGGCGGCCGCCACCGTGATGCTGACCGCCATGCCGGGGGCCAGTTCGCGCACCCGTGAGAAGCGGGCGCTGGCGGTCTTGGTGGGGTTCAGCGCGTGCATGGGACGGCTTCCTCTTGTGGGATGACGATATGGAGCTGATCACCCGCCTGCTCGACCGGGTAGCGGCCGACCTTGAGCTGGGTCGAGTTGAGCAGATAACCGGTGTTCAGGTTGAAGCGCAGGCCGTGGGCCAGGCACTGGATCACCTCCCCCTCCAGCCGGCCGCCGCACAATGAGGCCCCCTGGTGGGGGCAGCCGTCGTCGATGGCGTGGAAGCGGCCATCGACGTTGAACAGCACCAGACTCTTGCCCTGGGCTTCGATGAGGATCCGCTTGCCCGGTTCAGGCACCCGCTCGGCCGGCACCAAGATCCGGTCCGCTGGCGCCCCGCTTGCCGCATCCAGGGCCTGGCGCAGGCTGGCCAGCAGCTGCGCCACCGGCTGGGCCCCGCTGAGAGTCAGCCCCTCCCCCAACACGAAGCTGGGCACCCCCTGGTGGGCCGCCCCGGGCGGATCGCAGTGGAAGGGGGTCCCGTCCCCCTGCAGGCAGCTCACCAGATCGGCGGGCCCAAAGCCCGCCGCCTCTGCCAGCCCCAGCAAGGTAGCGCCATCCCCCAGATCCCCGCCGTGCAGGAAGTGGCAGGCGAACAGCCACTCCAGCAGCTCGTCCAGCTGCGCCGGCGATCCCAGCTGGCAGGCCCGTTGCCACAGGCGGTGGGCATCGGCCGTGTTCGGCATGCGGGGGATCTTGCCAAAGTCCAGCGCAACGCCGACGCTGGCCGCCGCCTGTCGCACCTGGGCCTGCCGCAGGCCAATGGCCTGTTCGCTGCCAAGGCGCCGCAGGTAGAAGTCGTGAAAATCCTCCCCCAGCACCGGCAGCGCGGGCAGCAGTTGCACCCCGCGCCAGTGCACATCGACCCGCACCTCGGGCCGCTCTGCCCCCAGCTGGGTCAGGGCCTGCGCCAGCTGGCGTTTGCCGATGAGGCACCAGGGGCAGATGAAATCCATATAGACCTCGATGCTGAGCCTCATGCCCTCACCTCCGTGCCCTGGGGGCCCGTGATGACCCGGCGACCGGCATCCCCTTCGAGCCGGGCCACGTCCTTGTGGTAGTGGCGCTTGCCGTAGAAGAAGACGGCGGCCGCCGCGATGCTGATGAGGGGCACCAGCTGGAAGGCGTTGTCCAGGCCGATGTGGTCGGAGACCTTGCCGGTGATGAAGGGGCCCGGGGCCAGCCCGAGCAGGTTGTTGGCAAGGGTCAGGGTTGCGAACGCCGTGCCGTGCACGCTGGCGTGGGTGAGGTTGGCCACCATGGCGCCGGCGGGGCCCGAGGTGCCGGTGGCGATGAACATACCCAGCCCGATCAGCAGCAGCTGGGGCAACCCGGCCGGCAGGGCAAACGCCAGGGAGAGCAGCAGACAACTCCCGAGGCAGTAGGCGATGGCGAGGCTGATCTTGCGATCCGGCCGGTTGCGGCACAGCCGATCGCTCAGCATGCCGCAGAGGATCATGCCGGCCCCGCTGCACAACACTATGATGGCGGCCATGAGCCCCGCCTTGTCCGTGTCCAGTCCGTAGTAGCGGTTGAAATAGCTCGGCATCCAGACGATGACGGTGCCGCCGACGAACAGCTGCAGGCCGCTGCCCACATAGGCCGAGATCACCGAGCGGCTGGAGTAGAGGCTGCGCAGGGGATTGCGACCCGTCTCTGTGCTCCCCCGTGCCGCCCGGCCGGTCTGGGAGATCCGCGCCTCCTTGACGATGAGGGGATAGATGGCCGCCAGCACCAGGCCGAACAGGGCCATGCCGGCGAAGGCCCAGCGCCAGCCGAGGAAGTGCGCCAGCACGCCCCCGGTGGCCATGCCGAGCACTGAGCCGAACATGCCGCCGGAGATGAAGGCGCCGGAGAGGGTGGCCCGCATCTCCCGCGGGAACACCGAGACCACCACGGCAATGCCGACGCTGCCGTAGGCGGCCTCCCCCACCCCCACCAGGAAGCGGGCGATGAACATCTGCTCGTAGTTCTGGGCCAGGGCGCAGCCCAGGGTCGCCAGGCTCCAGAGCGCGGCCATCATGGCCAGGCTCTTGACCCGGCCGAAACGGTCGGCGAGCAGGGAGAGGGGAAAGGTCAGCAGGCCGACCATCAGCGCCACTATGCCGCTGAGCAGGCCCAGCTGGGTGTCGGAGAGCGCCCACTCCCCCTTGAGCATGGGGAAGACGGCGTTGAGCACCTGACGCGACATGTAATCGGAGATGAGCAGACCGAAGGTCAGCGCAAACACTATCCAGGCATAACGACGGGGCACGGCAACCTTGCCGGCCTCTGGGTCGTCATCGATATGATACGTAGCCATACAATCCCTCGCGCTACTGCAAATTGGGTTCGGTTTTTCGGTCAACGGACCGGCGGCAGAGGCCCCCGGCCAGAGAATATTGACTCATCACTCAGTTACCCTGCGTGCTGCATAGTGCAAGGCGCAAGGCCGTTTGGCAAACAGAGTCGGGGGGTCGCCGCCCCGCCGACCCATCTGGCTCAGGACCGCTGTGGCACCCCTTTCTGGCCCTGGATCCGGTTCGGCGCCATGCCGTTGGCCAGCAGCGTCTCCTCCACGCTGTCGTACTGCACGCCGATGCGGTAGATGGCGCGCGCCTCCTTGCCGCTCGCCACCTCGCGGCCCAGCTCGTGGGCGACCCGCACGCACTGGCGGATCTGCTCCACCGAGCTCATCCGCTGGCCGTGCTGGCCTATGATGGTGTCCTCGATGCCGCAGCGGGGATGCAGCCCCATGGCCATGGCCATCATGTTGAAGGGCAGCACGTTTTTGAGCAGCGACTCGGCGGTGACGCAGGCACCGTCCGGCGCACGGTGGACGAAGTTCATGAAGTTGAACGGGTTGGGACCATCAAAACCGCCGCCGATGCCGATCCAGGTGAGGTTGAGGGGGCCCATGTAGATGCCCTTGCGCACCAGTCGCTCCAGGGTCTCCAGGGCGTGCATGCCGGTCAGCTGGAAGTGCGGCTGGATACCGCTCGCCATCAGGCGCTTCAAGTGCTCGGCCACCCAGGCCGGGCCGGCCGGCACCGTCATCTCGCTGTAGGCCGCCTGGTAGGCGGGGTTCGCCAGCGAGGTGCCCGCCAGGTACTCCGGATAGAGCAGCTCCATGATGTTCATCTGGGTGGTGTTGATGGCGACCGTGACCTGATCCGGTTTCGGGGTCAGCTCCGCCAGCATGTGGCGGGTGTCGTCGGAGAGCCACTTGGCCGCCTCGCCCTCCCCTTCCGGCGCGAAGGAGATGGAGCCCCCCACCTGGATGATCATGTCGGGCACCGCCTTGCGCACCCCGGCGATCAACTCGTTGAACTTGGACAGCCGCTTGGAGCCGGTGCCGTCCAGCTCGCGCACGTGCAGGTGCAGCACGGTGGCGCCCGCCTCGTAGCAGTCGACCGCCTTCTGGACTTGCTCCTCCATGGTCACCGGGATGTCTTCCGGGAAGTCGCCAGGGGCCCACTCAGGGCCATAGGGGGCCACGGTGATGACCACCTTTTCCATGTTTTCCGGGTGCAGGGAATCGTCAAAAAATTGCATCTGTTCATTCCTTAAATTGGCTGGCCTTCCATGAAGCGCCTGGGGTGGTGACATCCTCCGGGCCCGGGGCCCGGGGCTTGATCAGAAGGGGGTATCCCCCATGATCCCGGCCCGCTCCATCTTGCGATGGCTGGGGGGGTAGTCCATGGCGGCATAGTGCTGGGTGCTGCGGTTGTCCCAGATGGCGATGCTGCCCGGCTGCCAGCGCCAGCGCACCTGATACTCGGGGATATAGGCCTGGCTGATGAGGTAGCGCAGCAGATCGCTGCCCCCCATGCTGTAGTCCTGGCCGACGCGCACATGGGCCGGGGTGTGGTAGTTGGTGAAGTGGGTCGCAAAGGCGTTGACGAACAGGATCTTCTCGTCCGTCTCCGGGTGGGTGCGCACCACGGGGTGCTCGGCGTCCGGGAACTGGGCCTTGAGGGCGAGCCGCTTCTCTATGGGCATGGCCGCCCCGAAGCTCGCCTCTATGCTGTGACGGGCGCGCAGGCCGGCGATCTTCCCCTTGATCTCCTCCGGCAGCTGCTCGTAGGCCACCACCATGTTGGCCCAGAGGGTGTCCCCCCCCACGGGCGGACACTCCACGCAGCGCAGCACGCACCCCATGGGCGGTTGGGCGCGCCAGGTGGCGTCGGTGTGCCAGGCGTTCTCGTAGCGATCGTTGGGTAGCTCCGGGGACTTGTAGATGCGCACCAGACCGGGGTTGTCCGGATCGCTGCCCGCCACCGGGTGATCCTCCAGCTCGCCGAAGCGGCGGGCGAAGGCCACGTGATCGGCGCGGCTTATCTCCTGCCGGCGCAAGAACAGCACCCTGTGCCTGAGCAGGAGGGCTCGGATCTCGGCGAACAGCCCCTCATCGTGAACGGCGTCCGCCAGGTTGACGCCGCTCAGTTCGGCGCCGATGTGGCAGGTCAGTTGTTCTACACGCATGTCTCTCTCCCTGAATGACAAGTCAGTGCTGCAGGCACCGCCCTTGAGTGCGGGCTGGCCTGGGATCCTTGGCCTAGATGATGAAGACGGAGGAGCCCGTGGTCTGGCGCGCCTCCAGATCCCGGTGGGCCGCCGCCGCATCCTGCAGTTCGTAACGCTGGTTGATCTCTATCTTGATCCGGCCGCTGGCCACGTGATCGAACAGCTCCCCGGCCAGGGCCTCCTTCTCGGCGGGATCGGCGATGTAGTCGGCGAGCGCCGGCCGGGTCAGATAGAGGGAGCCCTTCATGGCCAGCAGCTGCGGGTTGAAGCCGTCGATGGGGCCGGAGGCGGTGCCGACGCAGACCATGAGGCCGCGGCGTTTAAGAGAATCGAGCGAGCCCATGAAGGTGCTCTTGCCGACGCTGTCAAACACCACGTCGACCCCGGCGCCCCCGGTCAGGGCGCGCACCCGGGTGGCCACGTCCTCACGGCTGTAGTCGATAGTGAAGTCGCAGCCGTGGGCACGGGCCAGCTCGGCCTTGGCCCCGCTGGAGACGGTGCCTATCACCGTCAGCCCCAGCAGCTTGGCCCACTGGGCGACGATGAGGCCGACGCCCCCCGCGGCCGCGTGCAGCAAGATGCTGCCACCTGGCTTGAAGTCGTGGATGCGGCGCATCAGGTAGGCGGAGGTGAGGCCCCGCATTGTCATGGCGGCGGCGGTCTCGCAGCTGATGCTGTCCGGCAGCCTGATGAGGGGGGCGGCCGGGATCAGCCGCATCGTCGAGTAAGCACCGAGGGTGTTGATAAAGCCGGTGTAGGTGACGCGATCGCCGACGTCGACATTGGTCACCCCCTCGCCCACCGCCTCCACCACCCCGGCCGCCTCGACACCCAGGCCATTGGGCATGGGGATGGGGTAGGTACCGTTGCGAAAATAGGTGTCGGCATAGTTGAGGCCGACCGCCTCATGGCGCAGGCGCACCTGGCCAGGCCCGGGCTCGCCCACCGCCACTTGTTCGTAGCGCAGGACCTCGGGGCCCCCGGTTTCATAAAAGCGAATGGCATTGGCCATGGCTGTTCTCCAGATTCATTCATGGGTGAAAACATCGTCCAGAGTGAATCTAGGGATTTACATGAACGCCCGCTTTGCATCGGGCGACAGCCACTTTTCATCTCATGACACCCCCTTCGAATCCGTTGCCCCCCCTCGTGGAAGACGACAGAATCGGCCCTGACCCACCACGGCGGCGCCATGGCACTGGCCAGGCGCACCTGGGGAAGGAAGCGCTATCTGATTGAATAAACAGTGGTTATCAGAAGAGAAGCCGCTGGTGCCCGCCCATTGACGGGCCTTGGACCTTAGCATAATTGACGTTGACGTAAACGTAGTGTGAGATGAGGGTATTCACAGCCAGCATCCACAGCAGACAAGCACCCCATGAAAGGAGTCACTATGTCCAACCTATCCTCGGCCGGGACGCGTTTTCGCACTGCCCTGGCCAACGAGAAGCCCCTGCAGATCGTCGGCACCATCAACGCCTACATGGCGCTGATGGCCGAACGCAGCGGCTTCAAGGCCCTCTACCTCTCCGGCGCCGGGGTGGCGAACGCCTCCTTCGGCCTGCCGGATCTCGGCATGACCTCCATGAATGACGTGCTGATCGACGCAGAGCGCATCACCGCCGCGACCCAGGTGCCGCTCCTGGTGGACATCGACACCGGCTGGGGCGGCGCCTTCAACATCGCCCGCACCATTCGCGCCTTCGAGCGAGGCGGGGTGGCTGCCGTCCATATGGAAGATCAAGTGGCCCAGAAACGCTGTGGCCACAGGCCGAACAAGGCCGTGGTCTCCATCGCCGAGATGGTGGACAGGATCAAGGCGGCGGTGGATGCCCGCCAGGACGAGAGCTTCGTCATCATGGCCCGCACCGACGCCCTGGCGGTGGAGGGGCTGGGCTCGGCCCTGGAGCGCGCCGCCGCCTATGTGGAGGCTGGCGCCGACATGATCTTCGCCGAGGCGGTCACCGAGCTGGAGCAGTACGATCGCTTCAAGCAGGCGGCCGGGGTGCCGATCCTCGCCAACATGACCGAATTCGGCAAGACCGAGCTGTTTGACAAGGAGGCCCTCGCTGCCCACGGCGTCGACATGGTGCTCTACCCCCTGAGCGCCGCCCGCGCCGCCAACCAGGCCGCCCTCAACGTCTATCAGCAGCTTCGCCGCGACGGCCACCAGCGCGCCGTGGTCGACACCATGCAGACCCGGGAGTCCCTCTACGACTTCCTCGGCTACCACCACTACGAGCAGACCCTGGACAGGCTGTTCACCAAGGACCTGTCTACCAAGGAATAACACGCCGACCGGCCGTCTCATGCTGGCGGCCGGCGCTTCAACGGACTGAATGAGGAAACATGTGATGAGCGCCCTGCCCGAAACCACCGGCTTCAAGCCGAAGAAATCCGTCGCCCTCTCCGGCACCGCCGCCGGCAACACCGCCCTGTGCACCGTGGGCCTCTCCGGCAACGATCTGCACTACCGTGGCTACGACATCCTGGACGTGGCCACCAGCTGCGAGTTTGAAGAGATTGCCCACCTGCTGGTGCACGGCCATCTGCCCAATGTGGCCGAGCTCACCGCCTACAAGGCCAAGCTCAAGGCCCTGCGCGGCCTGCCCACCGGGGTCAGGACAGCCCTGGAGCAGCTGCCCCCCTCCGCCCACCCCATGGACGTGATGCGCACCGCCGTCTCTGTGCTGGGGTGCCTGTCGCCTGAGAAGGACGATCACAACCACCCGGGTGCCCGGGACATCGCCGACAAGCTGATGGCCTGCTTAGGCTCAGTGCTGCTCTACTGGTACCACTTCAGCCACAACGGCAAGCGCATCCATGTGGAGACCGATGACGACTCCATCGGCGGCCACTTCCTGCACCTGCTGCACGGGGAGAAGCCCCGCGACTCCTGGGTGCGCGCCATGCACACCTCCCTCATCCTCTATGCCGAGCACGAGTTCAACGCCTCCACCTTCACCGGCCGCGTCATCGCCGGCACCGGCTCCGACATGTTCTCCTGCATCACAGGCGCCATCGGTGCCCTGCGCGGGCCCAAGCACGGCGGTGCCAACGAGGTGGCCTTCGAGATCCAGAAGCGTTACGACAATCCGGACGAGGCGGAGGCCGACATCCGTGCCCGCATCGAGAAGAAAGAGGTGGTCATCGGCTTCGGTCACCCTGTCTACACCGTCTCGGACCCCCGCAACAAGGTGATTAAAGAGGTGGCACGCTCACTGAGCGAGGAGCAGCACAACACCAAGATGTTCGACATCGCCGAGCGGCTGGAGTCCACCATGTGGGAGGCCAAGAAGATGTTCCCGAACCTCGACTGGTTCAGCGCCGTCAGCTACCACATGATGGGGGTGCCCACCGCCATGTTCACCCCGCTGTTCGTCATCGCCCGCACCTCCGGCTGGTCGGCCCATGTCATCGAGCAGCGCATCGACGGTAAGATCATCCGCCCGAGCGCCAACTACGTCGGCCCGGAGGATCTGACCTTCGTGCCGCTCAAGGAGCGCAAGTGATGGTCAACACTCAATATCGCAAGCCCCTGCCAGGCACACAGCTTGACTACTTCGACGCCCGGGAGGCGGTGAACGCCATCGCCCCCGGCGCCTGGGACAGGCTCTCCTACACCGCCCGCGTGCATGCCGAGAACCTGGTGCGCCGGTGCGATCCGGCCATCCTCGGCGAGTGCCTCGGCCAGATCGTCCACAACAAGCGCGATCGCGACTTCCCCTGGTTCCCGGCCCGGGTGGTGTGCCACGACATCCTGGGTCAGACCGCCCTGGTGGATCTCGCCGGCCTGCGCGATGCCATCGCCGATCAGGGGGGGGATCCCGCCCAGGTGAACCCCGTGGTGCCGGTGCAGCTTATCGTCGACCACTCCCTGGCCGTGGAGTGCGGCGGCTTCGACCCGGACGCCTTTGCCAAGAACCGCGCCATCGAGGATCGCCGCAACGAGGATCGCTTCCACTTCATCAACTGGACCAGGCAGGCGTTCAAGAACATAGAGGTGATCCCGCCGGGCAACGGCATCATGCACCAGATCAACCTGGAGAAGATGTCCCCCGTCATCCACGCCGATCGCGGCCTGGCCTACCCGGATACCTGCGTGGGCACCGACAGCCACACCCCCCACGTGGATGCCCTCGGCGTCATCGCCGTCGGGGTCGGTGGGTTAGAGGCCGAGAACGTGATGCTGGGGCGCGCCTCCTGGATGCGGCTGCCTTCGATCGTCGGCGTCGAGCTCTCCGGCAAGCCCCAGCCCGGCATCACGGCCACCGATCTGGTGCTGTCGCTCACCGAGTTCCTGCGCCAGCAGAAGGTGGTCGGCGCCTACCTGGAGTTTCGTGGCGAGGGCGCCGCCGCCCTCACCCTCGGCGATCGGGCCACCATCTCCAACATGGCGCCGGAGTATGGCGCCACCGCGGCCATGTTCTTCATCGACCAGCAGACCCTCGACTACCTGAAACTCACCGGCCGTGATGACGACCAGGTCAGGCTGGTGGAGACCTATGCCAAGGAGGCGGGTCTCTGGGCCGACGCCCTGGCAGGCGCCCAATACGAGCGGGTGCTGCACTTCGACTTGTCGACCGTGGTGCGCACCCTGGCGGGCCCCTCCAACCCCCATCGCCGCCTGCCGGTGGCCGAGCTCGCCACGCGGGGCATAGCCGTGGACCTGGACAAGGCCCGCACCCAGGAGGCGGACGGCCTGCTGCCGGATGGCGCCGTGATCATCGCCGCCATCACCAGCTGCACCAACACCAGCAACCCGCGCAACGTGATTGCGGCGGGCCTGCTGGCCCGCAACGCCAATCGGCTCGGGCTTGTCCGCAAGCCCTGGGTCAAGTCGTCCCTCGCCCCCGGCTCCAAGACAGTCGCCCTGTACCTGAAAGAGGCGGGGCTGGACAGCGAGCTGGAGCGGCTCGGATTCGGCGTGGTGGCCTTTGCCTGCACCACCTGCAACGGCATGTCCGGCGCGCTGGATCCCGCCATCCAGCAGGAGATCATCGACCGGGATCTCTACGCCACTGCGGTGCTCTCCGGCAACCGCAACTTCGACGGCCGCATCCACCCCTATGCCAAGCAGGCCTTCCTCGCCTCCCCGCCCCTGGTGGTGGCCTACGCCATCGCCGGCACCATCCGCTTCGACATCGAGAAAGACGTGCTGGGGGTGGTAAACGGCCGCGACATTCGCCTCAAGGATATCTGGCCGAGCGACGAGGAGATCGATGCCGTGGTCAAGGCCTCGGTGAAACCGGCCCAGTTCCGTCAGGTCTACATTCCCATGTTCACCATTGAAGAGGATCATGGCCCCAAGGTGGCGCCTCTGTACGACTGGCGTCCGCAGAGCACCTATATCCGTCGTCCCCCTTACTGGGAGGGGGCCCTGGCGGGCGAGCGCACCTTCAAGGGGATGCGGCCGCTGGCGCTGTTGCCGGACAACATCACCACAGACCACCTCTCCCCCTCCAACGCCATACTGCGCAGCAGCGCGGCCGGGGAATACCTGGCGAAGATGGGCCTGCCGGAGGAGGACTTCAACTCCTACGCCACCCATCGCGGCGATCACCTGACCGCCCAGCGCGCCACCTTCGCCAACCCCCAGCTGGTCAACGAGATGGCGGTGGTGAACGGCGCGGTGAAGAAGGGATCCCTCGCCCGGGTCGAGCCGGAAGGCCGGGTGATGCGGATGTGGGAAGCCATCGAGACCTATATGGCGCGCAAGCAGCCCCTCATCATAGTGGCGGGTGCCGACTACGGTCAGGGCTCGTCCCGTGACTGGGCGGCCAAGGGGGTGCGGCTCGCCGGGGTGGAGGTGATAGCGGCGGAAGGCTTCGAGCGCATTCACCGCACCAACCTCATCGGCATGGGGGTGCTGCCGCTGGAGTTCAAGCCGGGCACCAGCCGCCTCACCCTGGGGCTGGACGGCACCGAAACCTACGATGTGGTAGGGGAGCGCCAGCCGCGCGCCGATCTCACCCTCGTTGTGCGTCGCCAGAGCGGCGAGGTGGTCGAGGTGCCCATGACCTGCCGTCTCGACACCGCCGAGGAGGTCTCGGTCTTTGAGGCGGGCGGTGTGCTGCAACGCTTCGCCCAGGACTTCCTGGCGTCGACGGCGCAACAGGCGGCAAGCTAAGTCCCAACCCCTCCCCTTTGACAAGGGAGGGGTTGTTACTCCTCCCCCTTTTTCAAGGGGGAGGCCGGGAGGGGGTCTCGCGCCCACTCCCGCAAGCCATCAATCCAAATCAGGACGATTTCTATGGCCTACGAACCTCAAGTGAAAATCCCGGCCACCTATATGCGCGGCGGCACCAGCAAGGGGGTCTTCTTTCGCTTATCTGATCTGCCCGAACGCTGCCAACAACCCGGCCCTGCCCGGGATGCACTCTTCCTGCGCGTCATCGGCAGCCCCGACCCCTACTCGGCCCACATGGACGGCATGGGGGGCGCCACCTCCTCCACCGCCAAGTGCGTGATCCTCGCCAAGAGCCAGCAGCCCGATCACGATGTGGACTACCTCTACGGCCAGGTCGCCATCGACAAGGCCTTCGTGGACTGGAGCGGCAACTGCGGCAACCTCTCCACCGCCGCCGGCGCCTTCGCCATCCACGCCGGACTGGTGGACCCGTCCCGCATCCCGGACAACGGCACCTGCGTGGTGCGGATCTGGCAGGCCAATATCCGCAAGACCATCATGGCCCATGTACCGGTGCACAATGGCCAGGTGCAGGAGACCGGCGCGTTCGAGCTGGACGGGGTCAGCTTCCCCGCCGCCGAGATCGTGCTGGAATTTCTCGACCCCTCCGAGGATGGCGAGGAGGGCGGCGCCCTCTTCCCCACCGGCAACCGGGTGGACGAGCTGGAGGTGCCGGGCATCGGCACCTTGAAAGCCACCCTGATCAGCGCCGGTATCCCGACGGTGTTCGTCAACGCCGAAGAGATTGGCTATGAAGGCACTGAGCTACGCGAGCAGATCAACGGCGACCCCGAGGCCCTGGCCCGCTTCGAGGCGATCCGGGTTGCCGGGGCCCTGCGCATGGGGCTCATCAAGACGCCCGCCGAGGCGGCGACCCGCCAGCACACCCCGAAAGTCGCCTTCGTCGCGCCGGCGAAGGAGTACAGCACCGCCAGCGGCAAACGGGTGAAGGCCGATGAGGTCGATCTGCTGGTGCGGGCCCTCTCCATGGGCAAGCTGCACCACGCCATGATGGGCACCTGCGCCGTGGCCATCGGCACGGCGGCGGCCATTCCTGGCACGCTCGTCAACATTGCCGCTGGTGGCGGCGAGCGCGAGGCGGTGCGCTTCGGCCACCCCTCCGGCACCCTGCGGGTGGGGGCAGAGGCGCGACAGGTGGATGGCGAGTGGACGGTGACCAAGGCGGTGATGTCCCGCTCAGCCCGCATCCTGATGGAAGGCTGGGTGCGGGTGCCGGGGGATGCCTTCTAGCCCCTTCGTCACCGGCATGAAAGAGGCCCAAGCGATTGCCTGGGCCTCTTTGTGATGATGTTCACCTCAAGGAGTGCTCTCCCCCTGGTCGCTGGCGGGGCTGCTCCACCACTGATCCGCCTGTTGTTGCGGGCGCGCTACGCACTCCACAAGACGCGGTATGTTCTTCTTCCCATCGCCACCGATCAGCCGCTTCACCTGATCAGCCGGGCATTGGCCGTCATCCACATAGGCAACCTTCCCATAAGGGAGCTTGCCCGGCGCGGGATCCTGGCTCAGATAGGTGATGGGGGTAGGCGCGAAATGGGCGCACCCCGACACCAGGCTCAGCAATCCCCCTGACAACAGCACGCTCTTCCATCTGACAGCCATAGGTCACTCCCTGTCGTGATCTGCTTATGCACACGGGCACGCAGTTTCCGTGCACACTGGCAGTGTGCCAGCCATCCCCCAGGGCCGACAGCCACCCTAGGCGGTGCTGTGACGATTCCAGACGTGAGTATCCGCGCCCGGTTGGGTACCGACGGCCACCCGGGAGTGGCCGGGCCCTTGCCCCAGGGGGCGTCACTGCCCGCCTTCATCACTCCTATTGATTGCTTATCCCTTGCTCATTGCCCGTAATAGCGTTCCAGCAGCGCATCGACCTCGGGCACGGAGATCTGCATCTGGGGCCAGCGCTCGCCCTTCTCCCTGATAGCCTGCAGGCTCTCCCTTTGGGGGCGAAGCTGGCTGCCAAGCCGCCGGTTCAGGGCCTGGTAGCGGGCGATGACAGCCTGCCGGCTGAAGAGGCCCGGGGTCAGATCCAGCCGGTAACCCCGAAACAGCTGCTGCAACCCCTGATAGACCGCCAGGTGATAGACGGAGTGGTGATCTTCCTCCTCGAAGTAGCGGCTGGTGACGTGCAGGTTGTGGCCGGGGTGCGCCACCAGGCTGCGTGCAAACTGCCGCAACTGATCCCGATGAAACTCGGAGCGGCCAAACCCCGGTGTGAAGGGGTTGTTGGCCACGGCGACAAACAGCGAGGCGGGATGCTTGAGCGGACCAAGCAAGGCCCGCTCGATGCGCTGGTAGTTGGCCGGATAATCGAACCACAGGCTGGCATCGATGGCGATGTAGCCCTGGAACTGGCCGCTGTCTCTGGCCACCGCATCCAGGGTCAGCAGGCCCCCGAGGGAGTGGCCCACCAGCAGGGCCGGCGAGGCGGTGCGATAGCGGTGCTCGATGAGGGGGCGCAGCTCCCGGGTCAGGTATTCCATGAACGCCGGACCGCCGCCGGTCTTGGCATAACCGGCGCCGGCCGGCGCCCCATTGGGCAGCACCAGGGTGTGGCTCGGGGTGTAGTCGCGCATCCGGTCGGTGTTGTGCACCGCGACGATGATGAGAGGCGAGATCGCCGGATTGAGTCCGGCCCGCAGGGCCTGGGTGATGCCCGCGACCTCCAGCAAGAATTTCTCCCCATCGAGCAGATAGAGCACGGGAAAAGCCTGCTGCGGCTGTTGTTCATAGCCCTCTGGCAGATAGACGCTGTATTGCCGCGCCTCTCCCAGCAGGGTCGAGTGGTGGGTGAAGCGCTCGGCGTAATGGCGCATGTCGGCCTGGGCAGACGAGAGAGTGATCATGGTGAGCAGTATCGCGATGAGTCTTGTCATAGGGTGAATCGGACGAGTGGGTTCGGATAGAGGACAACAGGGCCACCGGGCCCTGTTGTCACCTGGGTTACAGCTTGTAGCTGAAGCCCGCCATCAGGTTGGCCGGTTCGCCATACATGTTGAAGGTGGTGGTGGAGCCGACGCGATAGAAGTACTCGCGATCCAGGATGTTGTAGAGGTTCAGGGTCGCCTGCATCCTGTCGTTGATCTCGTAGCGCACGGCCGCATCAAACAGGGCATAGCCCCCCTGATGGGTCGAGATCCCCTTCTGGTTGAAGGAGTAGTCGCTGACCGCCGTCATCCCGCCCCCCAGATGCAGCCCCTGTACCCAGTCCGCCAGGTGGTAGTCGGTCCAGAGGGAGAGGGTGTGGCGCGGAATAGCATCGAATTTCGGATTGTGATCGCCGGATTTCTCCTCGATGTCGGTGAAGGTATAGCCGGTCATGACCATCCAGTGCTGGCTCAGGTAGCCGGTCGCCTCCAGCTCCACCCCCTGGGTCTCCACCTTGCCGGTGGCCCAGTAGGTGTTGGTGATGGCGATGCCCTGATCGTCATAGGCCTGTGCCGCGATGTTGGCGTCCTTCATCAGGAAGGCGGTCGCCCGGGTATTGAGCAGGCCGTCCAGCAGGGAGGACTTGATGCCGGTTTCCCACTGGCTGCCCTCCCGCGGCGTGAGCATCTCCCCTTTTTCATCCTGACTGGTCTGCGGCTTGAACACCTTGGAGTAGCTGGCATAGAGCGCATGCTCCCCGGTCAGGTCATAGACGGCCCCGGCATAGGGGGTGAATTTCCCCTTGAAGTCACCGGACTGGCTGCTCTGCGCCCCCGAGCTCAGGGTGGTGTTGACGACCTCGGTGTCATACCAGGAGACCCGGGCCCCGGTGATCACCGCCAGCGGCTCCAGCAGCCGCCAGGTCACCTTGCCATAGAGGCCCAGCTCGGACTGCTCTTCGTGGTCGTTCTTGGTGTACTGGTAGTTCGGCTTGGCGACCCCGGTCGGATCGAAGTCGAACACGTTGATCTTGCCGATGTTGCGGTTGGTGTAGGTCTGGATGTCGGACTCGTAGCGCTTGTAGTCAGAGCCCAGCACGAACTCGCTCTTGTGCCCAAGCAGGCCGAACAGCTGGCTGTAGTTGGCATCGAACGCCATGTTTTTCTGCTGGTTCGCCTGGGCATTGAACATCAGCCCCGTGTTCCCTGCGGCATCCACTGGGCCATTGGTGTAGGTCTGCTCCAGGCGCATGTCGTGGTCCATGTAGCGGGCCGAGAACTGCGCCACGCCTCCGTTGGCGAAGGCATGCTGGAGGGCGGCCCCCACATCCGTGGTGCTTGCATCGAAGAAATCTTCATCCGAGCCCAGATAGGTGCTGCGGCCGATGTCGAGCATGGTGCCATCGCGGTAGGCCGGCAGGCCATTGGTGGGCAGTATGTCCTTGGTCTGGTGCAGGGCATAGACAGACAGCAGGGTACGATCCGACAGGTCGAACTCCAGGGTGCCGTAATAGGTGCCGTTGTCGTTGTTGTTGTAGTCGACCTGGTTCTTGATGTCGGCGTTGGCCACCACCAGGCGACCGAGCACCGAGCCCTCCTCGTTGAGTGCCCCGCCCAGATCCGCCTCCAGATAGTGCCTGTCCCAGCTGCCATAGCGCGCCGTGACCGAGCCCTTGAACTCATCGGTCGGGCGCTTGAGCACCATGTTGATGACGCCCCCCAGCTCGCTGGTGCTGTTGAACAGGCCGGAGGGGCCGCGCATGATCTCTACCCTGTCCACGGCAGCCAGAGACGGCAGGGTGCCGAACTTGCTCTGCATCGGCGATGGCAGGCCGTTGAGGTTCACCTCATCGTATTCGTAGCCGCGGGAGAAGATGGAGGAGCGGCCGCTGTCGTTGACCATGGTGCGCAGACCCGGCGTGTACTTGGCCAAGTCGTCCACCGCGACGAAGTTGCGCTCCTCTATGTAGTCGTTGGTCAGCACAGTGATCGACTGGGGAATGTCTTTCAGGGCCGCCGGGGTCTTGGTCCCGACGGTGGCCGAGTCGACGCCGTAGCCCCCCGTCTCCTCCGACGGCGCCATCCCGTAGAGCGGGTTGCCATAGACAACCAGGGTTTCATCCGGCTCGATGTTCGCCGTTTGTGCCCGGACCGGGGAAACGACAGTGACAGCCAGGGCGGCAGAGACGGCCAGAGCCAGCGGGCTCGGCGCTTTATCCTTGAAGACAACCATAGAAAGAGTGACCCCCAAACAGAGATGATAATCATTTTCATTTGATTTTGCGGGGGCTAATATAGCATTCGAGTATCCGCAGTAGTTTTGCGGGTTGGTCATTTAATACTTCGAAATGGTCAAAGTGAGCATGACTGACACTGTGGTAAGAGATACCCGCGTTCGCAAACGGGGTTTGTTCACAGGAAGGGTAGAGAACCTGATGATTCAGGACGGCATCCTCTTTCACAACAAGGACATAGTCCACAAGGCCGACTTTGCCACCGAGCGGGAGCTGCCGCCGCAGCTCATCATCGCCATCCCCCTCGAGAGCAAGGCGCTGATGACCTATGGGGCCACCCATCAGCTGCGGGGCTGCCGTTTTCACACGTCCGATCCCATCGTCGCCACCGCCATCTTCTATGCCAGACCCGACATGGTGCAGGGCGCCGCCAAGGCCCAGGTGCGCAGTCGCAGCATAGTCCTGTCGCTCAGTCCCGCCTGGCTTGAGCGCAAGATGACGGGCCCCCATCGCGAGCGGTTCGAGCGGGTATTCAGCCATCACCTGAGCCGCGTCGACTGGTCGCTGCCCCCGCATCTGGGGCAGATTGCGGAGGCGCTGAACCTCACCAGCAGCCAGAATGCCCCCGAGATGCTGATGCGGGAGGCCTTCGCCCTCACCCTGTGGGAGAGCCTGATGAGCAACCTCCAGCAGATCTCCCAGGTGTGTGGCCAGCGGCACAGCGAGCAACCGACTCGCCTGAAGATGTTGCTTCGGGATGAAAAGGTGGACCACATGACCCTGGCCGACATCGCCGATACCCTGGGCATGAGCCTCTCCACCTTGCAGCGCACGGCCAGGAAAGAGCTGGGCATGAGCCTGCAGCGCTATCTGCGCGAGCGAACCTTGCAGCAGGCGAAGGCGAAGCTCGAAGAGCGCAGCCTCTCCCTGCAGGAAGCCGCCGAGCACGCGGGTTACAGCCATGTCGCGAACTTCATCACGGCGTTTCGCAAGCTGTTTGGCTATTCGCCCAGACAGACCAACCGGCACGTGCAGGCGCACACTCAGTAGGCGCGACGGCCAGCCTGCACATGCAGATGCCCGCCCTGTCGCTCGCGCTGCTTCATCCTCTTGTTCATGCGCAATACATCTTTGCTCTGGAATAGTAGAGGCCGACACAGTGGGGGGCGCTTGAAATCAGCGCTCGTCATCCACACATTCAGTGCATACAATGCGTTAACGAGGCGCAATTGGTCGCCTCACCCCGGAAATCAAGAGGACATCAAGATGGATACCCGTTCTATCTACACTGGCACCCAGGGTGCCGTGCGCGACACCAACAAGGTGCTGCGCAATACCTATATGCTGCTCTCCCTTACTCTTGGCTTCTCTGCCGTGGTTGCCGGGGTTGCCACCGTCATGAACATGCCGCCCCTGCACTGGGCCATCTTCCTGGTCGGTGTCTACGGTCTGATGTTCCTGACCGAGAAGAACCGTGATAACGGCATGGGGCTGGTGTTCACCTTCGCCCTGACCGGCCTGATGGGCTACAGCCTGGGCCCCATCATCAACATGTACATGAACAATGGCGGCGGCGAGATAGTGATGACGGCCCTTGGCGGCACCGCCCTCACCTTCTTCGGTCTGTCGGCCTATGCCCTGACCACCAAGCGTGATCTCTCCTTCATCGGCGGCATGCTGTTCGTCGGTTTCTGGGTGCTGCTGGTGGCTATGGTCGCCAACATCTTCCTGCAGATGAGCGCCCTGAGCCTGGCCCTGTCCGCCATGTTCATGCTGTTCTCCTCCGGCGCCATCCTGCTGACCACCCAGCAGATAGTGCGCGGCGGCGAGACCAACTACATCTCCGCCACCGTGACCTTGTATGTCTCCATCTACAACATCTTCCTGAGTCTGCTGAGCCTGCTTGGCGGCAACCGCAACTGATGAAAAACCCCGCTTCGGCGGGGTTTTTATTGGCACCTGTTTCTGTCAGGATAAGTTGCAAATCAAGGATATGAAGCAAAGTGGCCCTGATCCAAATCAGGGCCACTTCGTTGCCGACGAGTTATGCTGTCGCTTTCGTTTCGCTCAAGGGTTGCGTCTATCCCATGCCCATGGATTTCTCAGGTTTATTGCGCCGTCTGCTGACCGACAGCCATATCTACTTCGCCCTCAAGGTGCTGCTGGCCATCCTGGGGCTGCTCGCCTTCGCCCTGGCCACAGGCGACATCCAGCTCACGGTGCTGCTCTCCCTCGGAGTGGTGGCGGGGGCCATCGCCGAGACCGATGACAGCCTCTGGGGCCGGGTCAAGAACCTCGCCATGACGCTGGTCTGCTTCCTGTTTGCCTCCCTGTGCGTGCAGTACCTCTTCCCCACCCCCTGGCTGTTTGCCATCGGGCTCGCGGGATCCACCTTCCTCTTCGTGATGGTGGGGGCGCTCGGGCAGCGTTACGCCACCATCAGCTTCGGCTCCCTGCTCATCGCCATCTACACCATGCTGGGGGCCGCCAAGGCGCCGGATCTCTTCTACCAGCCGCTGGCCCTCGGTGCCGGCGCCCTCTGGTACGGCCTGGTGTCGCTGGTCTGGCTCTGGCTGCTGCCCTACAAGACACTGCACGAGCAGCTCGCCCAGAGCTATTTCGCCCTCGGCCGCTACCTGCTGGAAAAATCCCGCTTCTTCCCGGCTGACGAGCACGGCGCCCAGGCCATTCGCCACAACCTGGCCCAGCTCAACATCAACCTGGTCAATGCCCTGAACCTGACCAAGACGGCGCTCAACGCCCGCCTCAGCACCCGCCATCAGGCGGCGCCCGAGCTCGCGAGCCTGCTGCGGCTCTACCTGCTGGCACTGGAGATCCAGGAGCGGGCCACCTCCAGCCACTACCCCTACAGCAAACTGGAAGCGGAGCTCAAGCAAGGCATAGTCCTCGACGGCTTCCAGGAGGTGTTCCTGCAGCTCTCGGAGGCGTGCCAGCGACTCGGTTACGCCATCCTGGTACACAAGCCCTATGCCCATCACAAGCGCATCCACTGGACCCTGGAGGCCCTCGGCGACCAGCTGGAGTTCACCCATCTCAAGCAGCACTATCCCAAGACCCTGCTGACGCCGATGAAGTTCCTGCGCCGCAACCTCTCCAGCATCAACGAGCTGCTGGCCAGCGCCGAGGAGCTGCAAAACCCCGCCGCCCCTCCCGCCAGCCTGCCGCCCCTGGCGAGGCCTGCCCCCTTGCCGCTGCTGGCCCTGCTCAAGCAGCACCTGACCCCGAACTCCATGGTGTTTCGCCACGCCCTGCGACTGTCGCTGGGGCTGGTGGTGGGTTACGGCATACTGCAGGCGTTCAGTCTGGACAAGGGCTACTGGATACTGCTGACGGTGCTGTTCGTCTGCCAGCCGAGCTACAGCGCCACCCGGCGCCGTCTGGTGCAGCGGATGCTCGGCACCTTCGCCGGCATCCTGATAGGCGTGCCCGTGCTCTGGCTTTTCCCCGAGCTGCACCTGCAACTGGGGATCATGGGGCTGGCCGCCTTCCTGTTCTTCACCCAGGTGCGCAGCAACTACAGCGCCGCCGTCTGCTTCATCACCCTCTACGTGCTGATGGCGTTCAACCTGCTGGACGGCATCGGCTTCGCCATCCTGGGGCCGCGCCTGCTCGATACCCTGCTCGGCTGCCTGCTCTCCTACGCCCTGGTGGCCTGGCTCTGGCCGGACTGGCAATACAAGCGGCTGCCGACCCTGATTGCCAACTCCCTCTCCGCCAACGCCCGCTATCTGTCGGCGGTGCTCGCCAGCCTGCACCGCCAGCGCGACGAGTCCCTCGACTACCGGGTGGCCCGCAAGTGTGCCCACCTCGCCGACAGCGAGCTGGCCATGGCCTGGCAGAGCATGCTGGTGGAGCCGAGCAAGCGCCGCCGCTTCCTCGATCTCTGCTTCACCCTCACCTGGCGCAACCACGCCCTGCTCTCCTACATCTCGGCCCTCGGGGCCCATCGGGACAGGCTGGAGCCCATCGAGGGCCTTGACGAGATCAGCCGCCACATCAGCCATACCCTGGAGCGGGCCGCCGGCCACCTGGCGGGGGAGATGCCGGCCCGGCTCGAGGGTTCATGCCCGGCCATCACCCCGGACAGCAGCGAGGAGCAGCTGATGCTGACCCAGCAGCTCACCCTCATCAGCCAGCTGGCGGATGAACTGCTGATGCTGGCCAACGACGGCCAGCTGCTCACCCGACAAGGCAACGCCTGACGAGCGAAGAAAGGCACCAATCCAGCGAGTGCTCACCGGGCGCGGCGACGACCCTGCCCGGTGAATGGTGCCCCCTGGCGCGTCTGCGCCGGTTGCTCGCCGAAGATCAAGGCGCTACCATGCCCGCCCAATCCCGACAGCCCGAGGAGCCTCCATGTCCGAGCACCCGTCCGAACACCATCAGCTGCATTTCAACGGCCAACTCATCGAGACCGATGCCAAGGGCTATCTGCGCCACAGCGAAGAGTGGAGCGAGGCACTGGCGCTGGTATTGGCCGAGCAGGAGGGCATAGTGCTGGAGGAGCCGCATTGGGAAGTGGTGCGCTTCGTGCGGGCGTTTTATCTGGAGTTCAACACCTCCCCCGCCATCCGTGCCCTGGTCAAGGCGATGGAGAAGCAGTACGGCCCGGAGAAGGGCAACAGCCGCTACCTCTACAAGCTGTTCCCCGAGGGGCCCGCCAAGCAGGCCACCAAGATCGCCGGCCTGCCCAAGCCGGTGAAGTGCATCTAAAAACCAGCCCGGCCTACCCCTGAGAGACCATCAACAGATACCAAAAAAAATACCGCGCCCATCTATCAAATGAGGCGCGGTATTTTTTGTTCGGCGTTCGTCAACCCCCCATCAGGGGTTGTAGGCCACCACGGAGCCGCTCAGCCCAGTCATCTGGCTTATCCTGCTCTGCATGCCCTGCAGCTTGGCCTTGGAGACATCCGGCCCGATAAAGACCCGGTTGATCTGCCCCTGCACCGGGGTCCTCGGCGAGGTCTGGGCCGAGTAGCCGGCCGCCCTCAGCTTGCCCACCAGGGCATTGACGCTGTCGGCATTCTTGAAGGCGCCGAGCTGCAGGATCCAGCTGCCCTGGGCCGGGGCTGCCGCCGCGGGTGCCGGGGTGGCCGCCTGGGTCGTCATCTTGCTCGCAATGAGATCGTCCATGGACTTGATCTGGCCCGCCTGCGGCTTGCTCTCCACCGGCTTCTTCACCTCCACCGGCTTGGGAGGCACCGGTTTGGGCTTGGGCTGCTCCACCGGTTTCTTCGCCACCACCTCGGGCTTGGGCACGGGTTTGGGCTCAGGCTTGGCCGCAGCCTGGGTCGCTGGCTGTGCCTGGGCAGCGGCAGAGGCCTGATTGGCGGCCAGGGTCACCGTATCCCCGATCTCTTCTACCTGCCACTGGGTGGCGGCAGAGGCCTGCTGCTGGCTCGCCAGGTGATCGGCCGGCAGGGTACTGGCGGCAGAGACCTGCAAGGCGGGTTTGGCTGGCTCGAGCTCGGGGCGCAGCGGGATCTTGGCAAACGCCTCTTCCTTCTGCTCCAGCTTGTTGCCGTCCATCAGATCCGGCAGAAAGATGACAACCAGGGCGACCAGGATGACGGTCCCCACCAATCTATTTTGAAACTTCGAAGCCAAGTTAATTTCCACCCATGTTACTTAAACTCAACTGCAATCTTGCGGACATCCACGATGAACGGTCCCCGACAGCCATGCTGTTTTGCAACCTCGCAGCCCAGTTAATTTCCAGCCAAGTTACTTAGACTCAACGGCCTGCAATCTTGCGGACATCCACGATGCGAAGAGCTGGTCGGGCCGCTCAAGCGCTCGCCGCCAGCACGTCGGCGACAGTGTAAAACGAACCAAAGACGATGACCATATCATCAGGACTCGATGCGGCCAGGGCAGCACGATAAGCCGCGCTCACGCCGTCAAAGGTCGCCGCCGGTCCCTGCCCGTCCCCGAGGGCGGCGGCAAGCTGCTCTGCGGTGGCGGCGCGCGGGCCTGTGAGGCTCGCCAGGAACCACTGGTCGATGAGGCCATCGAGCTCGGCCAGCGACCCTGCCATGTCCTTGTCTTTCAGCATGCCCACCACGGCGCGGCGCTTGCCCTTGCAGGGGATCTGGCGCAGCTGGCTCGCGAGATAAGCCGCCGAATGGGGATTGTGGGCCACATCGACGATGACCAGGGGCTCGTTTTGCAGCCGCTGCATCCGTCCCGCCAGCCGGGCATTGGCCAGCCCATCACGGATCGCGGACTCCGAGAGCGACAAGCCGAGGGATTCCAGCGCCGCCAGCACGGTGACCGCGTTCATCAGCGGCAGGGCGGGTTTGGGCAGCCCCAGCCAGTGATTCAGGCCATGGTAATCCCAGTCTGCATCGTGCTCATCGCCGTGGAAGTCGCGGCCGACCTGGCGCAGGCGGGCGCCGAGACGCGCCGCTTCGCTGGCGATGGTCGCTGGCGGGTTGGGCTCGCCGCTGATGGCGGGTTTGCCCGCCCGATACACTCCCGCCTTCTCCACCGCCACCGCTTCGCGGGTATCCCCGAGCCAGTCGCAGTGATCCAGCGCAATGGAGGTGATCAGGGCCACGTCGGACTCCACCACATTGGTGGCGTCGAGCCGGCCGCCCAGCCCCACTTCCAGCAGCAGCACGTCGGGGGCGGCGCGGCAGAAGAGCCACAGGCCCGCCAGGGTGGCAAACTCGAAGAAGGTGAGGGCAATCTCGCCGCGGGCGGCTTCCACCTCGGCAAAGGCGGCGCAGTGCTCGCTGTCAGAGAGCTCGGCCCCGTCGATACGCACCCGCTCGGTAAAGCGCAGCAGGTGCGGCGAGGAGTAGACCCCCACCTTGTAACCGGCGGCCATCAGTATGCTGGCGGCCATGGCGCAGGAGGAGCCCTTGCCGTTGGTGCCCGCCACCGTGATCACCTTGAACGGCAACTGGGTGAGGCCCATGCGCCGGGCAACGGCGCCGACCCGCTCCAGACCCATGTCGATGTTGACCGGATGGATCCGTTCCAAATAAGAAAGCCAGTCGACCAGCGACCGGCTTTGAGATTGTTGCATGTGCGAACTCATGTTCAGTCTTCGATGACCTGAGTGTTCATCAGCTTGGCCAGCAGGCCGGCCAGACGGCTGCGCATTTCGCGGCGGTCGATGATGAGATCGATGGCGCCCTTCTCCAGCAGGAACTCGGAGCGCTGGAAGCCTTCCGGCAGCTTCTCGCGCACAGTCTGCTCGATGACGCGGGGACCGGCGAAGCCGATCAGCGCCTTGGGCTCGCCCACGTTGATGTCACCCAGCATGGCCAGACTGGCGGAGACGCCCCCCATGGTGGGGTCGGTCAGCACTGAAATGAACGGCAGGCCCGCCTTGGTGAGGCGATCGAGCGCCGCACTGGTCTTGGCCATCTGCATCAGGGAGAACAGCGCCTCCTGCATCCGCGCCCCACCCGAGGTGGAGAAGCAGACCAGGCCGCGGCCTTCCTTGATGCTCTCCTCGACGGCGCGCACGAAGCGGGCACCGACCACGGAGGACATGGAGCCACCGATGAAGGAGAACTCGAATGAACAGGCGACGACCGGCACCCCCTTGAGGGTCCCCTTCATCACCACCAGCGCATCTTTTTCTCCCGTCTCTTTCTGAGCGGCAGACAAACGATCCTTGTAGCGCTTGGAATCCTTGAATTTCAGGATGTCTTGCGGCTCCAGCTCGGCCGCGACTTCACTGCGTCCCTCGGCGTCGAGGAAGCTCTCGAGACGGGCACGTGCGCTGATGCGCATATGATGGTCACACTTGGGGCACACTTCGAGATTGCGCTCCAGCTCTGCCCGGTAGAGCACCTGTTCGCAAGCAGTACACTTGGTCCACACCCCTTCCGGAATGTTGTGACGACGCGGTGTAGTGATCTTGCTCTTGGGAAGGATCTTCTCAAGCCAGCTCATGGAATTCCTTAATGCTTTTGTGCCTGACAAAACGCATCGGGCCTTGATTGTTCAATGACTTACGGCTCGATGGCAATAAATGACGGATCATTAAACCACAAATTTTCGGGCCCAGTTACTAAAAACTGGTCGTACCCGGTGCCGAGTCCGGCAGCCAGAGCGGGCCGAGGGGCAACCGGGGCAGGGCAAACTCTGCCGGGTAGTCCACGTCCACCAGATAAAGCCCCCCCGCCTTGGCGGTCGGCCCCGCCAGGTTGCGATCCCTGGCCGCCAGCACCTCGGCTATCCACTCCACGGGTTTCAGCCCCTGCCCCACCAGCAGCAGGGAGCCGGTGATGTTGCGCACCATGTGATGCAGGAAGGCGTTGGCCTTGATGTCGAGCACTATGTAGGGGCCGGAGCGACTGACGCACAGGTGGGTCACATTGCGCCAGGGGGTGTTGGACTGGCAGGCGATGGCGCGGAAGGTGCTGAAGTCGTGCTCCCCGAGCAGGCTCTGGCCCGCCTGGTGCATCAGGTCGGCATCTATGGTCTCGTGGTAGTGGCTGACGCCGCTGCCGAGGATGGCCGGGCGGAAGTTATGGTTGTAGATGACATAACGGTAGCGACGGGCGGTGGCGCTGAAGCGGGCGTGGAAGTTCTCGTCCACCTCCTTGACCCAGCGCACGGCGATGTCCGGCGGCAGGTTGGAGTTGAGCCCCAGGGTCCAGGCCCCCTCGGCGCGGTTCGCCTCGGTATCGAAGTGGATCACCTGGCCGGTGGCGTGCACCCCGGCATCGGTACGACCGGCGCACTGGATGGAGACGGGGTGGTTGGCGATGCGGCTGAGGGCTTTTTCCAGTTCGGCCTGCACGCTGATCACTTCGCGCTGACGCTGCCAGCCGAAATACCGGCTGCCGTCGTATTCAATACCTAGGGCAATTCGCATGGATGAATCTTGTCTTGTGGGGAAAGGATGAAAGAAACGGGCCGGATTATACGCCCTTGGGCCCAAAAGTCCCAGACCGGGCCGGCATCCCGTGCCGACGACCGGCATGAAAGAGGGCAGCCCGCGGGCTGCCCTCTGTGTTCATCACCGGCAAAGGGGATCACCCCAGGCGCCTGAGCAGCTTCTCGGCTTCGCTGCGCTGGTGCTCGCTGCCCTGGGCCGCCGCCTCTTGCAGCAGCTCGCGGGCGCTCTCCTTGTCGTCGATCTCGAGGTAGGCCCGGGCCAGATCCAGCTTGGCCCCCACGCCACCGTCATCGGCATCCACATCGAACCCGGTGGACTCCGGCAACACCTCGGGGAAGCCATCCAGCCCCACGTCCAGGGAGAAGCCCTGGTAGGGCTCCTGCTCAGTGCTGCTGGCGTTGGCCTCGGCCAGGAGCTTGTCTATCTCCACGTAGTCGTTCGCCTGCACCTGCTCACGGGGCTTCAGATCGCCCTGATGGGGCTCCACCTCGGTGAAGGCATCCTCGAAGTCCGCCAGGGCCAGCTCGTTGGGATCCCAGGCCGGCGCCGCCGGCTTGGTGGGCTCCAGCCCGAGCTCGGCCAGCATGTCATCGATATCATCCTTGCCATAGGCGTCGTCGCCTCGGGCAGCGGTGTCGGTGGCAGGCTCCTGGAAGCCGGTCTCGAGATCGCTGAGATCAAAGTTGGCGAGTTCCGTATCCCGCTGGCTTCTGCTCTGCGCCTGCGCCTGGCTCAGATCGGCCTCGAGATCGGCGTCCAGCTCGGCAAACAGGGCCGCTTGCAGCTCCTCCTCGCTCATGATCTCGTCGCTGGCCCGGGCCCTGGCATCGGACTCGCCGGAGAGATCCAGCTCAGGGGCCGAGGGCAGATCGAAGTCTCCGTCGAGAGCCAGATCGAGCTCGGGCACCAGATCCGGATCCCGGTTGGCCGTCGTCACCGCAGGCTCCACATCGAAGGCGGACAGGGCCATCTCATCATCGCTGAAGACGACGTCAGTCGGGGCCTTGGCTCCCTCCTGACTGCCATTGTCACCCGGCCCAAGATCCGGCATGGCGTGCATGGGCTCGTCATCGGCGATGCCGACCGTCATCAGCTGGTCAAATTCGCTGCTCTCCTCCCCCATCACCATGGAGGTGGACTCCGACAGGCTCTTCTCCTGCTCTTCCAGCTCGCGCCGAGCGCGGGCCCGCAGCCAGAGCGTCACCAGGGCCAGCACCAGCAGCACGGGCAGCAGGATGATCATGGCGAGATTCAGCGGCGAGGCGAGCAGCTCCATCACCCAGTTCTGCTTGGGTGCGGGGGCAACCACGGGCGGCACCGGCTTGGCCTTGAGCTCCGCCACCTCTTTTTGCAGCGCGGTCTGATCCTGCAGCTGGGCCTTGAGGGTCTCCACCTCTTCGGTCAGGGACTGCAGGCGCAGCTTGAGCCTGTGGTTCATCTCGGTGACCTGACCGAGCTGGGCGTTGGCATCTTCCAGCGCCAGCGCCATCTCGGTGGAGGGCTTGCCCACCACGGCGGCGGCACTGACCGGCAAGGGGGCCGGGGCTGCGGTTGGCGCGGCGGCACTCACCGCTGGGGCGGCCGCCTTGGGGATCGCCGTCACCTCGGTCGCCGCCTGAGGCGCGCTCACCTTGGGGGCGGTCGGGAGGGGGGCAGCCTTGGCCACGGCCTTGACCGGCGCGCTGGTCGCCGGCTTGGTCGCCACCGGATGGGTCTGCTTCTCGGCCAGGTATTTGGGGCTCAGCCCCTTCCAGCTGGCGTTGTCGCTGTTGAAGCGGCGACGGGCCTCGGCGTCCGTGATGCGGCCCGCCTCGGCGGCGCTTGGCAGCAGAATGCGGGATCCCACCAGGATGTGGTTGATGTTGCCGTCGGCAAAACTCTTGGGATTCTTGTCATAGATCGCCACCATGGTCTGGTAGACGGTCACCCGGCTGGAGGGGCGATGCTTGCTCGCCAGGCTCCAGAGGGTATCGGTGGAACGGACAGGGCCATAGCTGCCCGCGGCGGCGCTGGGCGCCTGACGCACTATGGGCTGGGCCCTGGGAGCCGGCTGGGCCGGTGCCACGGGCTGGGCCAGAGGCTGAACGACAGGAGGTGCGGCACCATCCGGGCCCTTGAGCTCGACAAAGAAAGGCTCTCGCCCCGCCTCATCGGCCTGAGCCGTGCCCAGAAGACCCAATGCGAGTAGCGTTGCCAGCGTTATGCGGGAATGTCCCATATTCGTTCCTTCGTATGATGGCCCTATCACATTGAAAAATCTGGATAGTTACCCCAAAACAATCGGCTCAATATAAATCAGCCGCCGGTCTCAAGCCAGCGATCCGACATATTTCGCGTCCCCATGCCGCCAGAGAGCGGCCCCAGACGCGAACCCGAGTGTAGAAAAAAACCTAGCTCACTGATATCACGCGACATTCTTAAAACCGGAGAGTGCGCCCCCGGTCACATCCCGGGACCCTGGCTCATCTCCTCGGGCGGGGCTCCCTCCCCGCCGCAGACCGCAAAACGGCCTCAGAGGTAGTCGCGCACCAGCAGCTCGGCAATCTGCACGCTGTTGGTCGCCGCGCCCTTACGAACGTTATCGGCCACGATCCACATATTGATACCGCTCGGGTGAGAAATATCCTGGCGCACCCGGCCAACCAGCACCTCGTCCTTGCCGGTGGCGTCGCGCACCGGGGTCGGGTAGTCGGCATCGTCGTCAAACAGGGTGACGCCGGGGGCATTGCGCAGCAGCTCCTTGACCTGCTCGGCGTCCAGCGGCTGGTGCAGCTCGACGTGGACCGCCTCGGCGTGACCGTAGAACACCGGCACCCGTACGCAGGTGGGGTTCACGGCTATGCTGGCATCCCCCAGGATCTTCTGGGTCTCCCACACCATCTTCATCTCTTCACGGGTGTAACCGTTGTCGGTGAAGCTGTCGATCTGCGGGATCAGGTTGAAGGCGATCTGCTGCGGATAGATGGTCGGCTCCACCGGACGGCCGTTGAGCAGATGGGCGGTCTGGCCCGCCAGCTCGCTCACCCCTTCCTTGCCGGAGCCGGAGACGGACTGGTAGGTCGCCACGTTGATGCGGGCGATGCCCACCTCGTCCTGCAGGGGCTTGAGGGCAACCAGCATCTGTATGGTGGAGCAGTTGGGGTTGGCTATGATGTTGCGGTTGCGAAAATCCGCCAGGGCATCCGGGTTCACTTCCGGGATCACCAGGGGGATGTCTTCGTCGTAACGGAAGCAGGAGGTGTTGTCGATGACGATGCAGCCCTGCTCGGCCGCGATGGGCGCCCACTTGGCAGAGACTTCGGCACCGGCGGAGAAGAGGGCGATCTGCACCTGGCTCCAGTCAAACTCCTCGACATCCTTGATCTCGATGTTCTTGCCGCCAAAGCGCACGGTGTCGCCGGCGCTGCGGCTGGAGGCCAGGGGATAGAGGGTGGCGACCGGGAAGGCGCGCTCCTCCAGGATCTCGATCATGGCCTGACCCACGGCGCCGCTCGCGCCCAGTACCGCTACGTTGAATTGTTGACTCACTGATGTTCTCTCCTGTGATATTGCCCGCCGATGAGGCCGACCGGGTCGGCATCAGGGGCGGCAGGCGTGATCTGTCTGATGGTCGGCCGGCAGGGTGCGGGCCGAGACGGAGGGCCCCGATCCGGTGATCGGAGCCCCGCATGAATTCCGGTTTATTTTGGCGAGATGGCAAAGCCCAGCCGGGCCAGCTTGTCGCAGGCGAAGGGGCCGCTGACCTGCAAGGAGGAGAGCTCGCGCCGCTCCGGGTAGTCCTTGCGCTGCCCATCGAAGCTGCCGGGCAACCCGATCCGGTTGCGAAAGCGGGCATCGTCCCGGCGCACGTCATAGATGAGGTGGACCAGCAGCTTGATCAACCCCTGATCGGCGGGCTGACCCGGCGTCAGCTCGCGCACCTCGGGGGCGGGCAGCAGGGATTGCAGATCCTGGCGCGCCGTGCGCCCCAGCTGCTGGCAGAGCGCCTGATAGAGCATCCAGGTGCCGCGGGCCTTGCCCTCCAGGCTGTAGCCGGCGATGTGCGGAGTGGCTATCTCGGTGTAAGGCACCAGGGCCTCTAGAGGCTCAGGCTCCCCTTCCCACACGTCCATCACCAGCTTGAGCGGCGCCTGGCTCTGCTGGCGCGCCAGCAAGGCCTGGTTGTCCCACACCTCCCCCCGGGAGGCATTGATAAGGAACTGGCCCCCGGGCAGCGCGGCTATCTCGCGTTCCCCCAGCAGGTGGAAGGTCGGCTCCGGCCCCTTGCGGGTCAGGGGCACATGGAAGCTGACGATATCGGCCCCAAGGGCCGTCTGATAATCGACAAAACCCGCACCACCCTCAGTGCGTGCCCGCGGCGGATCGCAGCGCAGCACCTTCATGCCGAGCGCCTCTGCCTTGCCCGCCACGCACTCCCCCGTGTTGCCGGCGCCGATGACGGCGAGGCTCATCCGATCGAGGCTGAGCTCATGGCGCTCCGCCAGCACCAGCAGGGCCGAGAGCACATAGTCGCCCACCGAATACTTGTTGCAGCCGGGGGCGCTGAAGAAGGGGATGCCCCGCTCGGCCAGGAGAGCGGTGTCGATGTGATCCGTGCCTATGGTGGCGGTGCCGACGAAAGCCAGCCGCGGGCAGCTGGCGAGCAGCCCGGCATCGACCCGGGTCACCGAGCGTACCAGCAGCACGTCGGCATCCTGCAGATCCGCCGCCCCTATCTGCCGTCCGGGCAGGGGGACGACCTCGCCAAACTCGGCAAACAGCTCGCAGGCATGGGGCATATTTTCATCAACGACGATCTTCATCGGCTCTCTTCTCATCCACAACCGGCCACAGGCGCGCCATTCTAGCCCAAGCGGGCCGAATTTTCAGAGACTTGTTCTCGGGCTGTCGTGGGCAAAGAGTGCGCCGCTCTCTTAAGTCAACAGGGAGCGGGGGCGTCGAAGCGGGTTCCCGGGCATCCACAGATGGAGCGTCGCACTCATATGTAACAACATGTTGCCCTCGCGCCCCCTGGCTTGACCAGGGAGGACGGGCTGGCACAATGGCGCCTCTTTATCATCCGCCCTGTCATGTGCACCTGTTACGAGCCCTCTCATGCCGACTCATGCCTCTTCGTTGCCACGCCGCCGGGTGCTTGGTTTCAACGCCATACTGCTGCTGCCGCTGCTGCTGCTCGTCTGCCTGCCCTGGCAGCCCTTCATGACGGGTGCCCTGCAATCGGACTGGCTCTGGTGGCCCTATGCCCTCACCCGCATGGTGGACCTGCCCGGCCTTGCCATCACCATCGCCGCCTTGCTGCTGCTGACCCGACACAAGCTGACGCTCGGCCACACCGCCCTGCTGGCCCTCGCGGGCGCCCTCTTTGCCGCGCTCGCGAGCGACTGGATCATCAAGAGCCTCATCAAGCAGCTGACCGAGGAGCCAAGGCCCTATCTGCTCTGGCTGGAGAGCCAGGAGCTTATCCCCGCCATCCGCCAGTTCTATGCCGGCAGCAGTGCGCTTCGCAGCGAACAGGTCCACGCCGCGACCCAGTTGCTTGCGCTGCCCGCCTGGCTCGGCCACCACTGGCAGACGGAGGTGAACTACGCCTTCCCCTCCGGCCACAGCATCGCCGCCATGAGCCTGGCCCAGTTCTTCGGCCTGATCTGGCTGGCCCGGGCCCCCGCCGGGGTCTGGCTGCTGCCGCTCTGGGCCATCGGCATCGGCCTGTCGCGCACCCTGATCGGCATGCACTGGCCCCTGGACGTGCTGGCGAGCGCCCTGCTTGGCAGCCTCACCGCCCTCGTCGCCGCCCGCTGGTGGCTGCACCGCTACTGATCTCCCAGACGAAAAAACGGGCACCCTGGTGCCCGTTTTTTCGTTGCAGGTGCTGCTCTCAGCCCTGGCTCTGCCAACCCTGAGGGTACTTGTAGCCGACGAAACGCTTGGCGGCATAGGCCTTGAACTCGGGGGAGTTGTAGGCCGCCGCCACATCCTTGGCGAACGGCTTGTCCGCATCGGCCCCTTTGACCACCACCCAGTTGATGAAGTCATAGCTGCGCTCGAGGAAGAGACCCGTGCTGAAGGGGATCCCGCTCGAGGCGGCGAAGTTGCCGTTGATGACGGAGAAGTCCACGTCTTCACGGGAGCGGGGCAGTTGCGCCGCCTCCAGCAACACCAGCTTGATGTCGTGGGGGTTCTTCACCACATCGAATTCGCTCGCCTTGAGGGGGTTGATCCCCTCCTTGAGGGTCAGCCAGCCCAGGTCCTGCAGCATCAGCAGGGCCCGCGCCTGGTTGGTGGGGTCGTTGGGAATGGCGACAGTGCTGCCCTCTTTCAGGGCCTTGAGATCCCCCAGCTTGCCGGCGTAGAGCCCCATGGGGCCGGTCGGCACCTGGGTGATGGGGGCCAGGGAGAGGCCCCGGTCTTTGGAGAAGCTCTCCAGATAGGGCTTGTGCTGGAAGCAGTTGACGTCCAGCGACCCGTCCGCCAGGGCGATGTTGGGGGTCACGTAGTCGGTGAACTCCACCAGTTTGACCTTGTAGCCCTTGGCTTCGAGCTGCGGCTTGATGGAGTCGGTCACCATGTCGGCGAAGTCCCCGACAGTAGTGCCTATCACTATCTCTTTCTTCGCCTCATCGATGGCAAAGGCTGACAGCGGCAGGCTGCTGGCGAGCAGCGCGAGGGCGGAGAGGGTGAAGAAGGAACGACGCTGCATAGAAACTCCCTGTCGAAATGATCATCAAAATGGTGGGGCTGCGGGTGTCATCATGAAGGTCGACACCACAACCATCTAGCCATCCAAACGGCTAATTAAGGACACCATAACAGAGCTTTTCCCCTTCGCCAAGCAACAAAACCGGGCAAGCTGGGCCAAAGAGAGGCAAAGCCCATCCGCCCCCTGGATGAGAAATCTTTGACGGAGCACGCAGTTATGCGGCTTGCCCTCTCCCCGCTTGACGCAAAACCGGCTTATTGTGGTCATTCGATACCCATCTTCACGGGATCCCATAAGGGTGCCGAGAGCCTGTTCAGCCCCCAGACAGCACAAGGAGTCACAGTGTTCGATCATGTTGAAATCAAGGTGGTGCGCGTCGACGACTGCCGACGCTTTTATGAAACCGTGCTGGCCCCTCTCTTGATAACACTCAAATGGGCAGACAAAGACGCCGCAGGTTTCGGCCGGGTTGGTCACGACAAGGTGGGCTTCCTGATAGAGCGGGGCCAACAGGGTGCCCCCTGCCATCTCGCCTTCGCGGCAAGCAGCGCGGCCCAGGTGGATGAGTTTCACCAGGCTGGCGTCAGGGCCGGCTTTGCCTGCAACGGGCAGCCGGGGCTGCGTCCCCACTATGCCCCCAATTATTACGCCGCCTTCCTGCTCGATCCGGACGGCAACAACATAGAGGCCCTGGCCTACCTTGACCCCCCTGGCACGGCGAGCGCGTGAAGGGGCGCCGTGCAGCTTGTCAGCAAGAGCCCAGCGTCGTTGAGCTCAGGGCCAGGAAGCTCGCCACAAACAAAGGAGAAAATCATGCTTGAAAGCCGCAACACCGGCCTGCTGGTGGTCGATATCCAGGGCAAGCTGGCCCGCCTGGTGGAGGGGAGCGACTCGCTCATCGCCAACACGGCCCGACTGGTGCAGGGAGCCAAGGCGCTGGGGCTGCCGGTTGTCTGGCTGGAGCAGAACCCGGACAAGCTCGGCGCCACGGTGCCCGAGTTGCAGCCGCTGCAGGCGGGCACCCTTGTGCTGCCCAAGTACAGCTTCGGCGCCCTGGGGGAGCCGACGGTCGCCGATGCCCTGGCCGGGACCGGGGTCGGCCACTGGCTGGTGTGCGGCATCGAGGCCCATATCTGCGTCTACCAGAGCGTGCAGGGGCTTCTGGCGAGCGGCGCCCGGGTCTCTCTGGTGGTGGATGCGGTGTCGTCCCGCACCGCCGCCAACCGGGAGCTCGCCATCGGTCAGCTGGCGGCCCGGGGGGCTACCCTCACCTCGGTGGAGATGTGCCTCTACGAGCTGATGGGAGATTGCCGCCATTCGGCGTTTCGAGAGGTCCTCTCTCTGGTGAAATGACCGCCATGATGGACAACATGGCCCCCCTGATGTTTGCCCTCATCGCCTTCGGGGTGGCGCTCACGGTGACGATGACAGGCATGGCGGCTACCCGCCACTATCTGGCCTGGCTCTGGCTGGGGAGCATGCTCTTCTTAGGGCTGTGGTGGGCGCTGCTGGGCATGCCCCCGCTCCTTGCCGAGCCGCCCCCTCTCTGATCATGACCACCCGAGAGCTCAGTCCCCCAGCCGCTCCTGCAGATAGCGATAACCCCCCACGCCGTTTGGCACGAAGCTCAGCCGGTGGGTGAGGCCGGGGGGCGCATCCTCGGGGTGATGGGAGACGAACAGCAACTGGGTACCTTCCCCTATGAGGCGCACCACCATCTCCCGCACAAGGTGGCGGTTCAAGGGATCCAGCCCCTGCAGGGGCTCGTCCAGAATGAGCAGCGGCGGATGCTTGACCAGAGCCCGGGCGATGAGCACCAGGCGCTGCTGGCCGAAGGAGAGGGAGTGAAAGGGCTGCGCCCCCTGCTCCTTTAGCCCCAGCAGGAGCAGCCACTGGTTGGCGAGCGCCAGCTGGCGATCCCCCGGGTGGGTATAGAGGCCGATGGAGTCATAAAAGCCGGAGAGGACCACCGCAAGCACCGAACAATTGACGCGATAGTCCAGGTGCAGGGCCGGGCTCACCAGGCCGATGTGGCGCTTGATCTCCCAGATGCTCTCGCCACTGCCCCGGCGCACTCCGAACAGGCGCAGATCATTGCTGTACCCCTGCGGATGATCCCCTGTGATGAGGGCGAGCAGGGTCGACTTGCCGGCACCGTTGGGCCCCACCAGTTGCCAGTGCTCTCCCTCCTCTATGTTCCAGTCGAGCCCGTCGATGATGACCTGCTCCCCGTAGGCAACGCGCAAGGCGCGCATCTGTACCCGGGGGCCGGGGGGCAAGGGCGCGGGAGCCGTCAGCGGAGGCGGTAAGCGGGGTGAGGCGATTTCGGCCCGTGCCAGCTGGGCCACCTCCCGGCTGCCGAGCACGGCGTCACGCTCCCCCGCCAGCAGCAGGCTGAGCTCCCCGAGCAGGCCGAGGTGGGTGGCAAAGGGGGGTATCTCGTCGAAGCGGTTGACGATCACCACCAACCGCTGTCCCTCCCCGACCAGCTCTGCTAGCAGCGCCATCAGTTCCTGGCGAGAGCCCTGATCCAGCCCATCGAAGGGCTCGTCCAGCACCAACAGTTCGGGCCGCCCCAGCAGGGCGCGGGCCAGCAGCAGCTTGCGCCCCTCCCCGCTCGAGAGATGGCGGTAGGGACGATCCCACAGGGACTCGATGCCGAAGCGCGCCAGCAGCGAGCGGGCCTGGGCCTCCTCGCCCCCCTCCTCCAGCATCAGGGTCGACACCCGATAGCCGGCCTCCTCCTCTTCCCCCAGCATGTCGGTGTTGCGCCGCTGCCAGTCCAGCTCCCCCAGCCGCTGCTGCGACTCGAAGGAGAGGCGCTCGGCCCTCACCCGGCCAGTCACCTCCCCTGCACGGACGGCCAGCTCGCCGCACAGGGCAGAGGCCAGCGCCGTCTTGCCGCTGCCGTTGCTGCCGACGAAGGCCCAGCACGCCTGAGGCGCCAGCTTGAGGTCGGGGATGAAGAGGGTCTGGTCGCCGTGAAGAGCCAGCCTGGCTGATTGCCACTGCAAAAGAGTCATGGATCCGTCCTGAGTGCTGTTTTGCCCTTACCTTAACAGGGATAGCGACCAGCGGCAGCCATGACAGGGGTGAGGGGCGCTTCACAACAGGCCCTTCTATCAACAAAAAGATCATTAGCGTTGAATGCGAATAACTCTCAATAAAACACGTAATCTGCCCCATTGATACCCCCATATGGGCTCAAATGAGATTTTTTTGAGCCCCCTCTCAACTACGAAATGAGAGTCTTTTGAATCGTCTTTTCTCATGTATAGATGCCCGTCGCACCTCGGACGGTGCGCCCTTAAGATGGAGTTTATCAATGAGAAAAACATCGTTAGCATTGGCAATCACGGCCCTGCTCTCGGCCCTGCCTGTGGTCTCGGCGCAGGCTGCAGAGAGTTGTGCCCCCCTCACCGGCAGAGAAGTCGACATGGATACCGGCCGCACCAGCGCACAGCGCTGTCTGCCCGGCATCAACCCCTTGCAGGACCAGCAGTGGCACCTGCTCAACAGTGGCCAACATGCCTTCAGTGCCCGTGGCGGCGTGGCGGGCAATGACCTCAACCTCTGGTGGGCCCACCGCACAGAGGTACTCGGCCAGGGGATCAATGTGGCCGTCGTGGACGACGGCCTGGCCATCGCCCACCCGGATCTCGCCGACAACGTCCGCCCCGGTTCGAAGAACGTGGTGACCGGCAGCGACGACCCGACGCCGACCGATCCGGACAGTGCCCACGGCACCTCTGTCTCCGGCATCATAGCGGCGGTCGACAACGCCATCGGCACCCGGGGCGTGGCCCCCCGTGCCCAGCTGCAAGGCTTCAACCTGCTCGACGACAATAGCCAGCAGTTGCAGCAAGACTGGCTCTATGCCCTCGGCAACAGCCAGGCCAGCCGCGACAACCGCGTCTTCAACCAGAGCTACGGCATGAGCCTAGTCGATCCCCAGGGGGCCGGCGGGCTCAACCAGGTGCAACTGGATCGCCTGTTCGAGCAGATGACCCTGAAGGCGCAAGGGGCTGCTTACATCAAGGCCGCGGGCAACGGCTTCAGCCGCATTGCCGCCGGCAACTATGTGCTCAACCGCACCGGCGGCGAACTCAGACTGCCGTTTGAAAACAGCAACATAGATCCTTCCAACAGCAACTTCTGGAACCTGGTGGTCAGTGCCAGCAACGCGGACGGCGTGCGCTCCTCCTACTCCAGCGTCGGCAGCAACGTCTTCCTGACGGCCCCGGGCGGCGAGTACGGCACCGCCTCACCGGCCATGGTGACCACGGATCTGCCCGGCTGCGACCTGGGCTACAACCGCACCGATCGTCAGAGCACCAACCGGCTGCACGGCAACCCGGCGCTGGATGCAAACTGCGACTACAACGGCACCATGAATGGCACCTCTTCGGCCACCCCGAACACAGCTGGCGCCATGGCACTGCTGATGTCGGCCTATCCGGACTTGTCGGTACGGGATCTGCGGGATCTGCTGGCGCGCAATGCCACCCGCATCGATGCCAACCAGGCAGCGGTCACACTGAGCTACACAGCCGCCAATGGTCAGCAACGCCGGGTGACCGGGCTGGAAGGCTGGGAGCGCAACGCCGCCGGGGTCTGGTTCAACCCGACCTACGGCTTTGGCCTCATCGATGTGAACAAGGCCCTGGCGAACGCCGCCACCCACAATCCCTTGCCGCCGCTGGTACAGCTGCCCTGGCAGAAGGTCACTGTGCAAGGCGCCCAGGGCGCCATCCCGGATCTGGGCAGCAGCCCGACCACCTCCAGCACCCGGGTCAGTCAGCCGCTGACGGTGGAAGCGGTGCAGGTGCAGATCAGTCTGGATCACCAGCGGCTGCCCGATCTGCTGATCGAGCTGGTCTCCCCCTCCGGCACCCGCAGCGTGCTGCTCAACCCCAACAACAGCCTGGTGGGTCAATCCCTCGATCAGCAGCAGCTGGGTTATGTGCGAACCAAGGGGCTGCGCGACATGCGCATGCTCTCCCACAAGTTCTACGGGGAATCCGCCGAGGGCGAGTGGCAACTGGCGGTGACCGACGTCGCCAGCGGCACCCGTCAGGTCTCGCTGCTCAATCGCAGCACCAATGTCCGTACGACCCTGACCGAGCGCAACAACAGCCAGCCGGGTCAACTGCTCAACTGGTCCCTGCGGGTGATCGGCCATGAAGCAACCTCCCTCTAATCCCACAGGAGTCACAACATGAAACACAGCTTACTCAGCCTTGCCCTGGCAAGCCTGCTGGCCTCGGTTTCCGCTCAGGCCACGGCCGAAGAGTCGGTGGTCATCGAGGGCAAGCAGTACAGCACCATAGAGGTGAACGGTCAGACCTACCTCACCCCGGACAACGGCAGCAAGAAGCGCGTCGCCCGCAGCCTGGATGGCAAGACGGCACAACCTGGCCTGCGCAGCGGTGACGTCTTGCTGCAGGGGGTCGCCAGCCCCGAGCTCACCGTCAGCGGTACCCTGCTGATCGAGGCCGATGAGCCTCAAGCCAGGGCACTGGCCACGCGCCACGGTCTGAGCTTCAAGCAGAGCAGTGGCGGCATCGCCCTGCTGGAGGCCAAACCCGGCACCGATCTGAACGCCATCAGCGCCCGACTCCAGCAGGAAGGTGTGAAGGTGCAGATCGAACTGGCCGGCGCCGAACAGCAGCCCAGGTGACGCGCGCCTCGCTCTGAAGCTGTCATCTCATCGAGGGGGCCATGGGCCCCCTCGTCTTTAGCCACGACGCCGCAGCAACCTCATCCTCCAATGCCCACCCGGCGATGACCCCCCCATAGAGAGTGCGAGAGACGAGATCCAATTCACCTTGCACATACGAATCATAGACACAGCGCCCTGTTGGTAATAAAAAACGGCACCGAGAAGGTGCCGTCATGGATTATGGTAGTGAGCTGCCTGTGCTGGCTCAGCTTGCCTTATTCTGCTCGGCCAGATAGAGCCAGGTGTCGACCACGGTATCCGGGTTGAGCGACACGGAATCGATCCCCTGCTCGACCAGCCAGGCGGCGAAATCCGGGTGATCCGACGGCCCCTGGCCGCAGATGCCGACGTACTTGCCCGCCTTGCGCGCGGCCGCGATGGCCATGGCCAGCAGCGCCTTGACCGCCTCGTTGCGCTCATCGAACAGGTGGGCGATGAGGCCCGAGTCCCGATCCAGCCCCAGGGTCAACTGGGTCATGTCATTGGAGCCGATGGAGAAGCCGTCGAAGTGCTCGAGGAACTTGTCCGCCAGCAGGGCGTTGGAGGGGAGCTCGCACATCATGATGACTTTCAGCCCCCGCTCGCCACGGCGCAGGCCGTTCTCCGCCAGGATCTCCACCACCTGCTCCGCCTCGCCCACGGTACGCACGAAGGGGATCATCACCTCGACGTTGGTCAAGCCCATGACGTCGCGCACCCGCTTCATCGCCTCGCACTCCAGCGCGAAGCAGGGGCGGAAGCTGTCGGCGATGTAGCGGGAGGCGCCACGGAAGCCGATCATGGGGTTCTCTTCGTGGGGCTCGTAACCACGGCCCCCCACCAGGTTGGCGTATTCGTTGGACTTGAAGTCCGACATCCGCACTATGACCCGCTCCGGCCAGAAGGCGGCGGCCAGGGTGGCGATGCCTTCCGTCAGCTTGGCCACGTAGAACTCGCGGGGGCTCTCGTAGCCCGCGATCATCTTGTTGATGGTGGCTTGCAGCTCGGGCGTCTGCTTGTCGAACTCCAGCAGCGCCTTGGGGTGGACCCCTATCATGCGGTTGATGATGAACTCGAGGCGCGCCAGGCCCACGCCGGCGTTCGGCAACTGGGCGAAGTCGAAGGCGCGGTCCGGGTTGCCGACGTTCATCATCACCTTGATGGGCAGGCGCGGCATGTTGCCCACCTCGGTCACCGCCACGTCGAAGTCGAGCTCGCCGTCGTAGATGAAGCCGGTGTCTCCTTCCGCGCAGGAGACGGTGATGAGCTGACCCGCCTCGATGCGGTCGGTGGCATCGCCACAGCCGACCACGGCCGGGATGCCGAGCTCACGGGCTATGATGGCGGCGTGGCAGGTACGGCCACCCCGGTTGGTGACGATGGCGGAGGCCCGCTTCATGATGGGCTCCCAGTCCGGATCCGTCATGTCGGTGACCAGCACGTCGCCTGGCTGCACCTCGTCCATCTGGCTGATGGAGCTGATGACCCGCGCCGGGCCCGCCCCTATCTTGTGGCCGATGGCGCGCCCCTCGATCAGCACCTTGCCGGATTGCTTGAGGGCAAAGCGCTCCAGGGTGTTCGCCTCCTGGCGGCTGCGCACGGTTTCCGGTCGCGCCTGGACTATGTAGAGCTTGCCATCCTGACCATCCTTGGCCCACTCGATGTCCATCGGGCGGCCGTAGTGTTGCTCGATGATGAGGGCTTGCTTGGCCAGCGCCATCACTTCCTCGTCCGTGATGCAGAAGCGGTTGCGCTCGGCATCCACAGTGTCGACGATCTTCACCTGGCGACCGTGACCGGCGTCCTCGGAGTAGGTCATCTTGATAAGTTTCGAACCGAGCGTCTTGCGCACCACGGCGGGGCGACCGGATTTCAGGGTCGGCTTGTGCACATAGAACTCGTCCGGGTTGACGGCCCCCTGCACCACCATCTCCCCCAAGCCCTGGGCGCCGGTGATGAAGACCACGTCGTTGAAGCCGGATTCGGTATCCAGGGTGAACATGACGCCGGAGGCGGCGAGATCCGAGCGCACCATGCGCTGCACCCCGGCGGAGAGGGCCACGCCCTTGTGATCGTACCCCTGATGCACCCGGTAGGAGATGGCACGATCGTTGAAGAGGGAGGCAAACACATGCTTGATGGCGGTCATGACAGAGTCTATGCCGCGCACGTTGAGGAAGGTCTCCTGCTGACCCGCGAAGGAGGCGTCCGGCATGTCTTCGGCGGTGGCGGAGGATCGCACCGCGAAGGAGGCCTCGAGCCCGGCGCTCAGCTTGTCGTAGGCGGCACGCACCGCCTGCTCCAGCGCAGGCTGGAAGGGGGCATCCACCACCCAGTCACGGATCTGCTGACCGGCCCGGTTGAGGGCGGCAATGTCGTCCACATCCAGGCTGTCGAGCAGGTCGTGGATCTTGCCATTGAGGCCGCTTAACTCCAGAAACTCGTTAAACGCAAAGGCGGTGGTCGCAAAGCCGCCCGGCACGGACACGCCGGCACCTGAGAGGTTGCTGATCATCTCGCCAAGGGATGCATTCTTGCCGCCAACGCGCTCAACGTCCTGCATTCCGAGCTGTTCGTACCAGAGTACGTACTGTTGCATTTGCATGTCTCCAGGTTGGTGGGCCAGGGTGCCGAGCACCTGCTGTGCCAAATCATGTGTTTTTGTATGTGTGTGTTGCCAACGACCATGAAAACGTTTTCTACTGATTATCAAAAAAATCCCCGAGCAAGATTTGGGGATGGCCGTCTGACACAGACATTCTACAATGGCGACACAAAAAGGTAACGACTCAGGTTTGCAAGCGAGTTCACAACTTGGGAATGGCAGACCTGTTGACAAAAGAGATATGGTTTCGAGAGATACTGAATGCTCGCAACCCCCCAGGAGCACACCACAGGAGTCCGCTGTGCACACCGTATTCTATGTATCCGACGGCACTGCCATCACCGCCGAGGTGTTCGGTCACGCCGTGCTGAGCCAGTTTCCGCTGATCTTCGAACAGGTCACCATCCCCTTTGTGGAGACCCAGGAAAAGGCGCGCCAGGTGCGGGCCCGCATCGATGAGCAGTTTCGCCAGACCGGGGTGCGCCCCATACTGTTTCACACCATAGTCGACCCCCTGGTACGGGAAGAGGTGCTCAAGGCCCAGGCCAGCAGCCACGATTTTCTCAACACCTTCGTGAGCCCCCTCGAGCAGGAGCTCGGGATCAAGGCCGAGCCCAGGCTCCACCGCACCCACGGCATGGAGAACCGCAAGCTGTACGACGATCGCATCGAGGCGGTCAACTTCGCCCTCAGCAATGACGACGGCATCACCACCAAGGAGTATGACGAGGCGGACATCATCCTCATCGGGGTCTCCCGCTGCGGCAAGACGCCGACCAGCCTCTATCTGGCGCTGCAATTTGGCATCCGTGCCGCCAACTACCCCTTCATCGAGCAGGACATGGGCTCGCTGGAGCTGCCCTCCCCGCTCAAGGCCAACCGCCACAAGCTGTTCGGTCTCACCATAGCCCCCCAACGGCTGCACGAGATCCGCAACCAGCGCCGCGCCAACAGTCGCTACTCCTCTCTCGAGCAGTGCGAACAGGAGCTGGCGAGCGTGGAGCGGCTGTTCCGCCAGGAGGCGATCCGCTTCCTCGACACCAGCTCCCACTCGGTGGAGGAGATCAGCGCCAAGATCCTGGAGGCAACCGGCCTGCGCCGCCAACTCTGCTAGCCGGCATGAAAATAGCCATATCAAGCACTATCAGATTGGCGAGTGGCAAGATAATGAGACAGCAAGAGTGGGAGAAATGACGCCGGCGGATCCGCCGGCGTCATGAGGTTCAGGGGCGAGGGCGGGAACCCGGCTTGTTGAGCTCCCTATTGTTCATCAAGATGCCATGAAAACGCAGCAAGCCGTGGCGTTTGCGCACCCGCTCGCTCAACCAGCAGGCGGGGAGCAGGCCAAGTCCGGCGGCGAGCGTCAGCACCATGGCGATGTTGTTCACCAGATAATCTGCCCCCTGCCATCCCCAGACCATCAAGCAGGCCGCTGCCATGGTCAGCAACATGGGGGAGAGCCAGACTCCCAGCCAGAGCGCGGCGAGCAGCAAGCCACCGACAATACTTTCGATCATATGAGTCCTTTCTTGAAAAAAGGCTACTAGCACACCAAACCGCCGCCAGGTCAATAGCACCGAAACCAACCGCACACAAAACCATCAATCACTTCCAAAAACCCTTTCCAGATCATGAAAAACCTGAACATTGGCCACAAAGCAAACCATTGATGAGGAAAACAGGTGCACAAGCGGTCGATTATCACTATTCTGCTCAGGTTGGTAGCCGCCATAAAAAACAGTGCGCGGCAAACCGTAACGATATTAATACGGATTTCGTCACGTTTTCGGCACAAGATGCCGCGCCTGGCACAGGAGGTGCCATGGCAGACGAGGCGCGAGACGAGTGAATTCAGCGACGTAAGGAAGGAAGAATGGATCTTCAACAAGACGGCGAAGAGCTCAAGCGCGGCCTGAAAAACCGCCACATCCAGCTCATCGCACTGGGCGGTGCCATAGGTACCGGCCTGTTCCTCGGCATTGCCGACACCATCAAGATGGCAGGCCCCTCGGTGCTGCTTGGCTACGCCATCGGCGGCTTCATCGCCTTCCTCATCATGCGCCAGCTCGGCGAGATGGTGGTGGAAGAGCCGGTAGCCGGCTCGTTCAGTCACTTTGCCTACAAGTACTGGGGTGACTTTGCCGGTTTCGCCTCCGGCTGGAACTACTGGGTACTCTATGTGCTGGTGAGCATGGCGGAGCTGACGGCTGTCGGCATCTACGTGCAGTACTGGTGGCCCGAGATCCCGACCTGGATGTCAGCAGCCTTCTTCTTCGTGCTGATCAACGCCATCAACCTCTCCAACGTCAAGGCGTTCGGCGAGATGGAGTTCTGGTTCGCCATCATCAAGGTCGTGGCCATCCTCGGCATGATTGGCTTCGGCGGTTACCTGCTGTTCTCCGGCACCGGCGGCCCCGATGCCTCCGTCAGCAACCTCTGGGCCCAGGGCGGCTTCTTCCCCAACGGGGTGGGCGGCCTGGTGATGGCCATGGCCTTCATCATGTTCTCCTTCGGCGGTCTGGAGCTGGTCGGCATCACGGCGGCGGAAGCCGACAACCCCGAGAAGAGCATTCCCAAGGCCACCAACCAGGTGATCTACCGCATCCTCATCTTCTATATCGGCGCCCTGGCCGTGCTGCTCTCCCTCTATCCCTGGGGCAAGGTGGTGGAAGGCGGCAGTCCGTTCGTGATGATCTTCCATGCTCTCGACAGCAACCTGGTGGCCAACGTGCTCAACCTGGTGGTGCTGACTGCGGCCCTCTCTGTCTATAACAGCTGCGTCTACTGCAACAGCCGCATGCTGTTCGGCCTGGCCAAACAGGGCAACGGCCCCAAGGCCCTGCTCAAGACCAACAAGAGCGGTGTGCCCCTGATGGCCATCTCCATCTCGGCGGCCGCCACCCTGCTGTGCGTGCTGATCAACTACCTGATCCCGGGCAAGGCCTTCGGCCTCTTGATGTCCTTGGTGGTCTCCGCCCTGGTCATCAACTGGGCCATGATCAGCCTGGCGCACCTGAAGTTCCGCAAGGTCAAGGCAGCCGAGGGGGTTGAAACCAAGTTCAAGGCGCTCTGGAGCCCCTTTGGCAACTACCTCTGCCTCGCCTTCATGGCCGCCATCCTGGTGATCATGTACATGAACGACGGCACCCGCATCTCGGTCGAGCTGATCCCGGCCTGGGTACTGGTGCTGGGTCTGGGCTATCTGTTCAAGCAGAAGCGCCAGGGTCGAGTGGCCACCAATCTGGGCTAAGCCTCCCCGCTCCTCTTACGAAAATGCCGGTCAGTGACCGGCATTTTTTTTATGCGCCAGCTCCCCTGGCATGGGCGAAGCCATCCATCACTCCCCTGGCCTGCCCGGATAAGAGGCGCCCCTTGTGCACCTTCACTCAGCGCCCATGCACAGACCCTGTAACGACAAACCCGAGGCAAAAGCCTCGGGTTTGGAGAGATCAAGGCTGGTTGAACGGTCCATCATTCCAGCAGGAAGACGGCTTCCACGTTGTCCGTGATGCTGATCTGCTGCTGTTGGTAGCTGTTCTCCACCATGTCGGCGGCAGGCGCGGCGGCCGCCTTCATGGCACGGCTATACACAGGAATGGGGGAGCTGTTGCGATACTCGACGCTGTACACCTTGCCAAGCTTCATGCCAAAGGCCTTGGCCAGGGATTCCGCCTTGCTGGTGGCATCTGCCACAGCGCCAAGACGGGCCTGATCCTTGATGATCTGTGGTGACTTGAGGCCGTACTCAATCTGGGAGACGGACTCCAGACCCGCCTTGAGGGCGGTATCCATCAGCTGGCTCAGCTTGTCGAGCTGGTAGAGTTTGACCGCCAGCTGGCGCTGGGCACGGTAACCCACCATCTCGGGCTGCTTGTTCTGCGGATACTGGTACTCGGGGGAGATCACCAGATTGCCGGCCTCCACATCGCTGCGCTTGATGCCGAGGCTCTCCAGTTGACCAAAGAAGGCGGCAACCTTGGTATCCACCTGCTGCTTGGCCTTGAGACCCTGTTTCTCCAGGGCGGTCACGGCGATGTTGAGCGTCAGCATGTCGGGCTCGGCCTTCTGCTCCGCGTAGCCGCTGACCACCAGATGGGGAGCCTGGGGCACCTCGATGGCAAGCAGCGGAGCACTGACAACGAGCGCAGACAGGGTAAGAAGGGGACGCCACATAGAAAAAACCTCCATCGATTAGATGGAGGCCATTATGCACGTCGTCGATTGGGATTCATATATCGTGCAATGGGGGGATCTGCTCCAGCACCTGATTGGTCATGTCGATGTTGATGCTGATCTCTCCTCCAAGCGGATTGCCATGGCTCGCGATCACGGACGACGGAACCTCGGCTCCGAGCAGAGACTCATCCTCGAAATGGAATGAATCCCACGACAGAACGTGACCCTGGGATGGCATGCTCGGCTCGGAAGCCGTCACCACCACCAGACTACTCCAGTCAAGCTCTTCACCATGGCTGAGCAGCCCCTGCAAGGAGCTGTCGCTCAGGCTCTGCAACGAATACTCCTGCTGCCCCCACTCATGGCCAACCAGCACCATCATGTGAGGCAAGGGCGCATCCTCTGCCGGCGTGAAGCTGATGCTGGAGGCGGCAAAGTCCACATTGAGCAACCCCGCCACATCGCCATCTTCACTCTCCAGCTCCAGGCCATTGAGCTTGTCACCCGTCATCGCGGCCTGATAGCCAAAGCGGCCGGAGCAGACGATGCTGTCCTGCCCGTCCCAGCTATAGCGAATGCCATCGATGTCGACCCAGTTGAATGACTGCATGGTGACCCTCTCCTGATACTGCCGCTATCTTAGCCGTCCACTTCATCAAATAACAGGGGCCGGGCAGACCCGGCCCCCATGGTTTGATTAAGGATCGACCTTGAGATTGCCTTGATCCAACAAGTCCTGAATGATCTGCTGGTCGGTCCGTGTCGAATTGGCCGTCAGATCCACATTGTCAAAGAAGATGGTATGGGTCGTTGTGCCCCCAGCCGAACCATCCAGATCGATCGTCAGGGTCGATTTATTCACTCCCGGACCAGGGGCAAAAGTCAGATACTGATCCAGAGAGGTTGCGTTGGCATGCTCGCCACTGAGCAACTCGCTCAGATCCAGTACATCCCCGTTGGCCCCAGTGGTGAAGTCCTTGATGATGTCGGTACCGCCAGCCTCACCCGACTGCCACTTGAAGGTGTCCTTGCCATCTCCTCCCATCAGGATGTCACTGCCCAGCCCACCTATCAGTACATCATTACCCAATCCGCCAATCAGCGAATCATCACCGGCCAGACCGGATAGCACATCGTTGCCGGCACTCCCCTGAATCACATCTGCCGATGCGGATCCGGTGAAGGTGGTGCCCGCTTCGATGGTTACGTGTAGATTGGTATTGGCCGTAGCATCGTTATCGGCATCTTTTACTCCAACCTGGAAATCCAGTTCGGCATCCAGAGTCGTGTTCTCCGAAGTGATCAAGCCAATATCGGAGACTTTCACCACATCGCTGTCGGTCTGACCACTGAATGTAGTGGCCTGACTGGATCCTCCCGTATCACCGAAGGCCGCATTGAAGTTCAAGGCAGCAGAGGTAGTGATGTCCTCTACACTGGTCAGGATCTGGGCGCCGTAGATCTGCCAGTTTTCCCCCGCTCCGTTGTAGTCATTGTGCTCGATCACAATGGCCCCATCGTTGTTGTCCAAGGTGATACCGTAAGCCAGCAGGGCAGCCAGGGTCGCTGGACTACTGCTTGATTTGGCAATGTCACTGTTACTGATCACCAAGGCCCGGGTGGTGGTTATGCCACCCGCACCTACCAGTTTCAATACCACAACCAGATCTTCACTATTGATACCGTCGAATTTGAGGAATATTCCCTCCGCACGACCATCAGGATTGGCGACTACGGTGCCGGTCGGATTGGTGGTGTGGAACGTCAGATCCAGCACTTCCCCCTTGCCGATAGTATCGCCAGCCACGCCGTTCGCCGAGTTGGATACACTGACCCAAGACGATGCCTGGGTAAACAGCTCACCATTGGTGAAGATGTTGGTGTTGGCTCCCCCAGTCTGCAGATTGTTGGTCCCGGTCCCCCCCCCCGGTTCTGATGCCCCCCTGAACTGGACATAGAAATCGTTGTCGAGCTTGGCCACTGACACGTCCGGTTGAGTACTATCCGGTACACTGCCACCTGACGCGTAGCCCGTGATATTTAACGAGGCACTGGTTTTGAGGACACTGAAGCCTTCGACCGGATCATCAAGTGATACGGTATAGGTACCGTTGACCTTGTCAAAAATCAGTGTGCCAGTTGCCTCCTGGGTGGTCCCGGGGTTGGCCGGGTTCGGCGCGTAATTAAACTCAAAATTGAAGGTTGCCGTACTGGCGCTCTCCGACACCCAGGTAACCGATTGCGACGTGATGGTCGTGCCACCGACAGTGCCGCTCAAGCTGATCGTCTTGAAGTCCGAATCGATTGCACTGAACGGGCCAGTACCGCGAGTGTCCGCACCGGTGCTGTAGTCGAACACACCAGCAGCCCCTCCCGGATTGTTGCTGTTGGAGTACACCAGATTGGAGCTGGCCAGGATGGAAGGTATGTCGTCTTCAACCTGGATCAGCAGGTCACCTGCCAAAGGCAGCGGATTGACTCCATCAGAGGCTCGAATTGCGCCAGTCAGGTTCAGCGTCAATATCTCGTTGTCGTCACCATTGACATCAGGATGATCCAGTGGCCCAAGCAGGGTAAAGGTGTAGGAACCATTGCTCTGCACCACGAGAGTGAAAACAGTTACTGCGCCGGCCATCGCTGTCAGGGTATTGCCAGAGAAGCCGTAAGTGACAGCTACCCCATCCGAGGTCAGGGACGGCATGACATTGGGGGTGGAATCCAGACCGAATTGTCCACTGTTCGTGCCGACTAAAAGCTCGACCAGGCTTCCTGAAATGACTGTCGTCTGGGCATCATTGTCAGTCAATCCACCAGGTAACTCATCCTCGTCCACCTTTCCGATGACCGGTGCAGCATCCTCAATGTTGATCGTCAGAGATGCATTCGCCTGATCGCCATCCTTGTCGATGATGACATAGTCGAAGCTTTCGCTGGTATCCGCGGAAACACTTTGCGGAGAGGTATAACCCCACTCACCCGTAGCAAAATTAAAGGTAAGCTTGCCACCCAAAGCCGTCGTGATGTTGGTCAGTTGCTGATCGCCATCCAGGACGCCATCCCATGAGTAAGTCGTCCCATTGATCTTGATGGACATGATCCGCCCTGGGCCGTCAGCACCGTATGAGTCGTCATCTCCCCCTCCCACTGCGTTGTTGTTCCCGAGCAGAACATTGCCACTGACAAAGTTCCCCGAGATCTGACCAAGCAGCGTAGTAATCAGGCCGTTAAAGTCGGTGACCAAGATAGGAGCTCCGCTACCATCAAGATCGACATCCTGCAAGCGGGTGGTGTTAATACCATCCCCCACACCAATAGCAGTGACGTTGATCCCATTGCTATCGACAAAGGTGTTCCAAGCCGTTGCCGTCGCGTTGCTCAGCGAGTTGCCACCTGTCCCCGTTTGTTCATTAGGGTTGCCATCACTGATGAAGAATACCTGGTTGCTCCATCCCTCAATCGGAGAATAAGACACCATGGTTTGCTGGATGGCATCAGTGAAATCGGTATCGCCGTTAAACGGCCGATTTGCAATGATGCTATCGACCAGAGCATTGAACTCGGCAAGCGATGTCACCGGGACATATGCCAGGGAGTCCGAAGAAAACGCCACTATGGTGATTTTCACATCGCCGTCGGTACCATTGAACAATGCCTGCCCCGCAGCCTTCACTGCGTTCATCATGGTGTTGAACTCACTGTTGCTGATACTGCCGCTAGAGTCGAGCACAAAGGCGACATTGAAATCTTTGCCGCTGGATTCGGCCACAATGGCCGTGTCGTTTTTCGCCAGCGGCGTATCATCATCAACATTGATTGCCAGTGTGCCCGTTGCAGTATCACCATCTCCGTCAACCACTTGATAGTTCAAGGTAAATGTCTGGTTGTTCTCCAGATCTGCGTTCGCATGCAGGATGGGGGCGTTCTGCGTAACACTATATTCTCCTGTAGCCGAGTTCAGGGTTACTGTCAGCACGGTAACCGCTCCCTGTTTGACTAGCAGGGCACCTGCTGGATTCGTTTCATAGGTAAAACCTGCTGGAGCGCCCGTGGTCAGCCATTGCACATTCCCCGCGCCATCTGCACCGAAGTTATGAGCAAGAATGCCGTTCGTGTTTACCGCATTGTCATCGTCGTTCGGGCCATTCGGAATGCCATTTGCTAGGGCGTCATCGTCGAGTTGCACCGTGACATTGCTGCCAACACTCGGCACGTCGTC